>JBOGVU010000044.1:0-21876 GCA_050692915.1 Actinomycetota bacterium
CCGGTACCTCGAGGACGAGGTCCTTCAGGAGAACCCGTTCGAGTCGCTGGACGAGCGGGGCGTCGGCGAGCTGGTCCAGGTCGCCTGCGAGCGGGGCCGGAAGAGCCGGGAGGACATCAAGCTGGGGATCTGCGGGGAGCACGGAGGCGACCCGGCCTCGGTGGCCTTCTTCCACAGGGTCGGCCTGGACTACGTGTCGTGCTCGCCGTACCGGGTGCCGATCGCCCGCCTCTCCGCCGCCCACGCCGCCCTGGGGGAGCGCGAGGAAGCGTCGAAGTAGGCCGGACCTGCGGTCGTCCCAGAGACGTAGGCCACTCCCACAACCAACATCCCCCGATCGGGGGATGCGCGGGCCGTCGGCCGAACCTATCCTCCCAACTGACAGGTACCCGGTTTCCCTCCTCCGCCGGGACGGAGCGGAAGGAGGTGAGCCCGGGTGACGCGGAGGTCGACCCTCGGTCGGCGGGTGGTGGTGCTGGGGACGTCGTTGGCTGTCGCGGCGGTGGCCGGGCCGGCCGTGGCCTGGCACTACCACAGGCAGGGCTGGCGGGACCAGCACCGGAACTACCCACCCCGGCCGAACGGGTACGCGCCGATCGTCAGCACGTTCGGCCAGCCCTGCAACAACAACGCCTCCCGGAACGCGCTTCTGTGGCGGGCCGCGGACAACGGGGTGTGGTACACGGTGCGCTTCCACCGGAAGCTCGGTGGGGACGCCTCGTCGAACCTCAACAACGACGTGTACGGCCACATCCAGAACGACCACCTCAGCGGGTACGTCCGCCACGGCATCTACGGCTATAACTGCCGGGCCATCCGGGGCAGCAATGCCTGGAGCACCCACTCGTGGGGGATCGCGGTCGACGTGAGCTCGGCCGAAGAATGGAACGGGAAGTGCAACAGCACGGTGAACCGCCACCACGACCATATCTGGCGGAACCACGGATGGATCTGGGGGCTGTCGTGGTGCGACCCCATGCACTTCCAGTACGCGACCGGCTACTGAAGGAGGAACGGCGATGAACATGACGACGAAGATCGTGGCGGCGATCGCCGTGCTCGCGGCCACGGGGGCCGTGGCGGCCGTGGCAGCCTCGGTGCCGGGACGCCAGCCGGTGCCGCAGGCGCTCCGGGACGCCTCGGTGCCGAGGCTGGCCGAGGACCGGGGCGCGGGGGAGCGGCTCCTCCTGGTGGTGGGGGGATCCTTCACCACCCGGGCCGAGGCCGAGCTGGCCAACGAGGCCATCCGGATCGGGGACCTCCAGGGGTTCTACGTGGCCCCGACCGACCAGTTTGTGGGCCTGGACCGGGTGCTCGGCGAGGCCGACGCGGAGTTCGTCTTGGTCTCGGCGTTCCGAACGGGGCGAGGCGCAACGGAGTTCCTGGACCTGGTTCGTAGCGCCGGGGCGGCCGGGTTCATCACCCCCCGGCTCCAGAACCTGGGCTTCGAGTACGTGGGGCTCGGGCAGGAGGCGGACCCGGACGGGAGCGGCCCGCTCACGGAGCCCATCCCGGGGCTCACCACGTGAAGCGGACGGCGGTCGCGGCCCTGGCCGCGGCGGTCCTGGGCGCGGGATGCACCGACGACCGGACCACCCGGCCGACCCCGACCGCCGGCACCCCCCGATGCGAGAACCCTCCGGGCCGGGGCCCGGAGGGGTTCACCCTGAAGCGCTCCAGGGAGTTCGACGAGGGCGACCGGGTGGCCACCCGGCTGGACTACCTGGACCCCGAGGGACGGAGGCTCGTGTACCTCCTGGGCCTGTCCGGGGGGATCGGCGAGGGGCTGCCGCTGCTGGCCCGGACCACCCTCCCCGGGGGCCAGGCCGGCCGGTTCCTGGGGCGGGGCGAGGCATGGATGCTCGTGTGGGAGGACCCGTTCCCGTGCCCCCAGATGGCGGTGGTGGGGAATGGCTTCGAGCGGGAGGACTTCGTGCGGCTACTGTCGGCGGCCGGGCTCGTCCGCCCCTCGGAGACGAGCTCGCTGGTGGACCAGGCGCTGACCGAGTGGGTGGCCGCGTTCCACACCGCCACCGACCTGGACGAGCTCGACGACGACACCGACGCGCTGATGGAGGTGGCGCCGCGGAGCCTCATCGTCGGCCCGGTTGGGTGCCACCAGGGCCTGGCCGAGGCGCTGGGCGTCCCCGAGGTCGAGACCTACTTCAGCGGCGTGGTTGCCGGGACCCAGGAGGCGCTGGACCGGGCCGTGGCCCGAGTCGCGCGGCATCCGCTGTTCCAGGATGGGCCGGAGTTCGCCGGCGAGATGGTGGTGCTCTGTCTGGGCGACTGAGACCGGCCGCCGGTGCTAGATTGGGTCGCGTGGGTAGCCGGCCGCGACACCGCGGCTTACTTGTCGCGCTGGTCGTCCTCGGGCTCGTCCTCCTCCCCATCCTCGCCAGCGCGGCGGCCGTGTGGGGGGCCGCGCACACCGACGAGGCCAGCGCGGTCGATCGAGCCGACGTGATCCTGGTGCTGGGCGCGGCCCAGTACGGCGGCGAGCCCTCGCCGATCTTCCGGGGACGTCTGGACCACGGCGCGCTCCTGTACGAAGGGGGCTTCTCGGACCGGATCATGGTCCTGGGGGCCCGGCAGCGCGGCGACGAGTTCACCGAGGCCGAGGCCGGTGCCTCCTACCTGTTGGGCCAGGGCATCCCGTCCGAGGCCCTGCACATCTCGCCCCTGGGCTCCACCACGTTCGAGAGCCTCCGGGGGGCGGCCCGGGAGATGCGAGAGCTCGGCCTGGAGAGCGCGTTCCTGGTGTCCGACCCGTGGCATAACCTGCGGATCAGGCGGATGGCCCGGGACCTGGGCATCGAGGGCTACGCTTCGGCGACGTGGCACTCCGCGGCGCGGAGCCAGTCGACGCGGCTGCAGGGTTACGCCCGGGAGACCTTCGCGTACCTCTACTACCGGGTGTTCGGAGCATGACGGGCGCACTCCGACCCCGGTGCTAGACTCGCCGCCGATGGGGGGGGTGGTCACGATCCGCGAGCGTCAGGAGGCGCTCGAACGCGACACGCTCTCCGACCGGGCCTCGCTGTCAGCGGCGTCGAAGGGCCGGGAGCGCGACGAGCCGCCGCATCCCATGCGCACGGCGTTCCAGCGCGACCGCGACCGCATCGTCCATTCGAAAGCGTTCCGCCGTCTGAAGCACAAGACCCAGGTCTTCATCGCCCCCGAGGGCGACCACTACCGGGTCCGGCTCACACACACGCTGGAGGTCTCCCAGATCGCCCGTACCATGGCCCGGGCCCTCCGGCTGAACGAGGACCTGACCGAGGCCATCGCCCTGGGGCACGACCTCGGCCACACGCCGTTCGGCCACCTCGGGGAGCAGGCCCTGAGCCCGTTCCTGGGACGGCCGTTCCGCCACAGCGAGCAGAGCCTCCGGGTGGTGGATCACCTCGAGCGTGACGGGCGGGGCCTGAACCTCACCTGGGAGGTTCGGGACGGCATCGTCAACCACACCTGGGCCATGCCGGAGCCCTCCACGATGGAGGCCGGGGTAGTCCGGTTCGCCGACCGCCTCGGCTACGTCAACCACGACATCGACGACGCCATCCGGGCGGGCCTGATCACCGAGGCCGACCTCCCCCTCGAGGTGACCGAGGTGCTGGGGCACACCCACGGCCGGCGGATCGAGACCCTGGTCACCGACATCGTCGAGACGACCGGCGACGGTCCCGAGGTGCGGATGTCCGATCCCGTGTTCGAGGCACTCGACCGGCTCCGGGACTTCATGTTCGAGCGCGTGTACCTCCGGGAGGAGTCCGCCCGAGAGCAGGACAAGGCCATCGGGGTCATCCGGGCTCTGTTCTCTCACTACCTCGAGCACCCCGAGGAGGTCCCCGAGGAGTACGCGGGCGCTCCGGGGACCGACGCCGACCGGGTGGCCGACTACATCGCCGGGATGACCGACAGGTTCGCGCTCACCACGTACGAGCGGCTCTTCCTTCCTCAAGCTTGGATGCTATAGGCGGTGAGGATCCGGGACGACGACAAGGAGCTGGTCCGGCAGCGGACCGACCTGGTCCGGCTGGTCCAGCAGTACGTCGCGCTCAAGAAGGCCGGGGCCGACCGGTTCGTGGGGCTGTGCCCGTTCCACACCGAGAAGACACCGTCGTTCGGCGTCAGCCCCAGCAAGGGGATGTACTACTGCCACGGCTGTGGCCGGGGCGGCGACGCGTTCCGGTTCATCCAAGATATCGAGGGCCTGGAGTTCGTCGAGGGCGTGGAGCGGCTGGCCGCCCACGCCGGGGTCACGCTCCGCTACGAGGGGGTCTCGCCGGGCCAGCGCCGGCAGGCGTCCCGGCGGCAGGCCCTCCACCGGGCCACCGCCATGGCCGCGGACCTGTACCGGCGGATGCTGCTCGAGGGCCGGGAGGCCGAGGCCGCCCGCCGTTACATCGAGGAGCGGGGGATCAGCCGGCAGTCGGTGGAGACGTTCGGGATCGGGTTCGCCCCCGGCTACCCCGACTTCCTGCTCCGGCGGATGGCCCGAGAGTTCTCGCCTGAGATCCTGGTCGAGGCCGGCCTGGCCGCCAAGGACAATCGGGGAGGCGTCCGGGACCGGTTCCGGACCCGGATCATGTTCCCCATCCACGACCTGTCCGGGAACGCGGTGGGGTTCGGCGCCCGGCTCCTCGAGGGTGACGGGCCCAAGTACCTGAACTCCCCGGAGACGCCGATCTACCGGAAGGGCGAGCTGCTGTACAACCTCAACCGGGCCAAGGGTGAGGTGACCAAGGCCGGGCGGGCCTTCGTGGTCGAGGGGTACACCGACGTGATCGCCCTCCACCAGGCCGGAATCCCGCTGGCGGTGGCCACGTGCGGGACCGCGCTCGGGGAGGGTCACTTCCGGGTGCTTTCCCGGTTCTCCAGGACCGCGGTGCTGTGCTTCGACGCCGACGAGGCCGGGGCCAGGGCCGCCGAGCGGGCCCACGGCCTGTTCGAGCGGTTCGCCCTGGACGTCTCGGTGCTGATCCTGCCGGAGGGCCAGGATCCGGCGGACTTCGTCACCCGGGAGGGGGCCGAGGCCTTCGACCGGCTCGCCGACGGGGCGGATCCGCTCGTCGACTACATGCTGCAACGGGCCGTGCGGGGGGAGGCCCTGGACACCCCGGAGGGCAAGGCCCGGGCGGTCCGGGCGGCGCTCCCGATCGTGGTCGGGCTGAACGACCCGGTCCTCCGGGGCCAGTACGCCGGGCGGCTGGCCGATCTCGTGGGAGTGAGCCCGACCGACATATCGCTGGAGCTCGACGGTGCTGAGGGGCCAGGGCGTCAGGGCCCAGGCCCCGGGGAGGAGGCCGGCCGGCCGGTCGAGGTGCGCACGCCCGCCCGGGAGGTGGAGAAAGAGGCACTGAAGGTCCTGGCCCAGGTTCCCGATATCGGTAGTAGACATGCCGACCACATCTCCGAAGAGCACTTCACCACCGAGCGCTACCGCAAGGCCTGGGCCCTCCTCGAAGAAGCACCCGGCGACCCGGCGGCCCTGGCCGACCGCGCCGGAGCGCGGGGCCAGGCCGAGCTGATCGCCGAGCTGACCCTGGAGCCCCTGAAGGGGGAGCCCACGGCCGCATACGCGGAGCGGCTGTTCGCCCGCCTGGAGGAACTGAGGCTTCGGCGCGAGGTTGATACCATGAAGAAGCGCCTTGAAACCCTCAATCCGGTGAAGGAACCGGACACCTTCGACGAGCTGTTCAAGCAGCTGGCTGACGTGACCGGCCGGTGGCGTGACGCGCGCACCCGGGCGGGGGAGGGAGCCTAGGTGGCTGAGGTCATCAAGGACCCGATCCTGGAGGAGGCCAAGGAGCTCATCGTGGCCCGGGGTCGAGAGCGCGGCTTCGTCACCAGCGAGGACCTGGTCGAGGGCCTCCCGGTCGAGGACATCAGCCCCGAGCAGGTCGAGGAGTTCCTCACCCAGATCGAGGAGCACCTCCGGGAGCAGGGCATCGAGGTCATCGAGGTTCCCGGCGAGGACCTGGAGGACGCGGCCCCGACGACCTCGCGGGACGAGGACGTCCTCAAGGCCCCCACGAACGACCCCGTCCGGATGTACCTCAAGGAGATCGGCAAGGTCCCCCTGCTCACCGCGGCCCAGGAAGTCGACTTCGCCATGCGCATCGAGGCCGGCGAGATGGCCACCGCGCTGACCCGGCACATCGAGGACAACGGACGGGTCGACGGGAAGCAGCTGGCTCGAGTGGTCGAGTTCGTGCCCAAGATCCGCCAGCACCAGCTGGACAAGTTCGCACGGGTCGAGGGCATCGGCCGGGAGACCGTCACGAAGTCGTGGCGGGCTCGGACCCGGGAGCAGACCGACGACTTCCTCCACAAGGTGGAGCGGGACGGCCAGCTGGCCAAGAAGAAGCTGATCGAGGCGAACCTCCGGCTGGTGGTGTCGATCGCCAAGCGGTACGTGGGCCGGGGGATGCTGTTCCTCGACCTGATCCAGGAGGGGAACCTCGGCCTGATCCGGGCCGTGGAGAAGTTCGACTACTCGAAGGGGTTCAAGTTCTCCACCTACGCCACGTGGTGGATCCGCCAGGCCATCACCCGGGCCATCGCCGACCAGGCCCGGACCATCCGGATCCCCGTGCACATGGTGGAGACGATCAACAAGCTGGTCCGGATCCAGCGCCAGCTGCTTCAGGACCTCGGCCGGGAGCCCTTGCCGGAGGAGATCGGCGGCCAGATGGGCATCGCCGCGGAGAAGGTTCGGGAGATCCTGAAGGTCTCCCAGGAGCCGGTGTCCCTGGAGACCCCGATCGGCGAGGAGGAGGACTCACACCTCGGCGACTTCATCGAGGACTCCGAGGCGGTCGTGCCGATCGACGCGGCCTCCTTCATCCTCCTCCAGGAAC
This sequence comes from Actinomycetota bacterium, assembly GCA_050692915.1. Lineage (GTDB taxonomy): Bacteria > Actinomycetota > UBA4738 > UBA4738 > CALAEC01 > CALAEC01. The sequence continues at coordinate 6,867 of JBOGVU010000044.1, forward strand.
AACTCGAGTCGGTCCTCCACACGCTCTCGGAGCGGGAGAAGAAGGTGATCCAGCTCCGGTTCGGCCTGGTGGACGGGCACCCCAGGACCCTCGAGGAGGTCGGCCGGGAGTTCGGCGTGACCCGGGAGCGGATCCGCCAGATCGAGTCGAAGACGCTGTCCAAGCTCCGCCACCCCTCCAGGTCCCAGAAGCTCCGGGACTACCTCGAGTAGCCTCGTCCGGCTCAACCCCTCGGCCGATCGGCCGATGCTCGTGCCATGAGATGTGCGTCGCGGGACGAGCGAGGCTTCACCCTGGTGGAGCTGATGGTGGTGATCCTGATCATCGCCGTCCTGATCGCCATCGCCATCCCCATCCCCACGTTCATGGGCTTCCGCCGCCGGGCGGACGATGTCGCCGCCAAGGGCGGAGCCAACGTGGCCATCAAGGTGGCCAAGAGCCTGACGGACGAGGATTCCTACGCGCCGGTGACCCTCGGGGCGCTCTCAGCGACGGAGCCCAGCCTCACCTTCGTGCTCGGCTCCTCCCAGAGCACGGGGCCCTCGGTGGTGAGCCAGGAGGTCCCGGACCCGCTCCAGCGGACCTTCGTCCTCGCCGTGTACAGCCGGTCCCGGACCTGCTTCTTCGTCAGGGATGACATCACCGCCGCGACCACGTTCGGCGTCCTCCTCGACGTGCCCGTGACGGACTGCCACGCGGACAACGCCGGCGCGGTGGCCTTCGGGCCGGCCTGGTAGGGCGACTGTTAGACTGATCGCGGACCACTCGGTCCGCGTTCCGGGGTAGCTCAATCGGTAGAGCGGCCGGCTGTTAACCGGTAGGTTGCGAGTTCGAGTCTCGCCCCCGGAGCTCTCTCTGCCTAAGGCGAAGGCGAGGGGCTGGGGCTCGGCGAGGGGCTCGGCGACGGCGAGGGAACCGGCTGGGACAGCTCGGGGTTCCAGTACGTCGTCAACATCTTCGCTCCCGGCCACCCGAAGCTGAAGTGGACGTGGTCCCGGTGCGGGTGGAGGACTGCCTTGGAGTCGGGGTCCCGGCACCGCGCGCCTTTCTGGACGCAGTAGACCTCCCAGCCCTCGTCCCAGCTGCTCCACATCCGGCGGTTCCAAACGATGTACATGACCCCCAGCCGCTGGGCCATGGCGTGACGGTTGCCGTACGCGTCGGTGGCCAAGAGCCACCCCATGAGCTCCTTCACCTGGGCCCGCTCGGGCGGCACCGCGGCGTTCCGGGACCAGTCCAGGGCTCGGCCCTCCTTGTGCTCGCTCCGGCCCCCGACCTTGCAGGCCCGGCTGATCCCGAACCAGGTGCTGTCCGGGTAGGCGGTCTGGAGGAGCTGTTGGAACGCCACCACGCCCGGCTTCGGCTTCGGCCTGCAGCGGGTCTGCCCCTCGTACTCGGCGTATCCATCGATCACCGGGCCGAACGTGGGGGCCGGGGGCGCAGCCACGGCGCGCACCGGCACGAGGGAGAGGGCCGTGAGGATCAGACCCACCAGGGCCATGGCCCTGCGGGCGCCGACGTCCGAGGAAGTGGTGGAGCCGCGCATTCCGGACATGGCTTCGGCGTCCTGGGGTCCGCTCTTGAGCAAGGAGAGCCCGGGTTGGCGCCGGTCGGGGAAGGGTACAGTGGGGCCGTGGAGACCGCCAGCCGGCCGGTACCGGAAGGGCTCATCGACGAGGCGCTCCGCCGCCTCGATCGGGGGGTGACCGATCTCCGACGGTACCTGGCCTCGCCGGAGGGGCGTGAGGTCCGCCGCCGGGTAGCCCAGGTGGCCATCCTCGGGGCGCCGCTCCTGTTCCGGCTGAAGTTCATCCGAGCCCATCCCGTGGGCCGGCTGATAGGCCTGGTGGGCGGGGCCGCTCTGGTGGTCAAGATGGCCGAAGCCCTCCGCGACTGGGAGCCGATCGAGGAGCTGGCCGAGGACCTCGGGCTGAAGGAAGAGGACGACCTGCCGTAGGGAGCGCGGATCCTCGATCGATGCTCTGGAGCGTTCGTTACACTCCCCGGAGGGGCGGTAGCTCAGTCGGTCAGAGCAGCGGACTCATAATCCGTCGGTCGGAGGTTCGAGTCCTCCCCGCCCCACGAGGAAACGCCCTGGTCAGAGGCCCCTTTTTCGCTTCTCAACGGGAACTCGACCACCTCCGCGCCGCCCGGATGCCGCACAGATGCCGCAACTTGCGGCCGTCTCGCACCGTGGGCCGCGTCCAGGTGCGCTGCCAGCCGGTCCATCTCGTCCGGGTAGAGATGGCCGTAGAGATCCAGGGTCACCTGGATACTGGAGTGACCCAGGTGCGTCTGGATGGCCTTCGGGTGAGCCCCCTGGGCGATGAGGAGGGCGGCACAAGTGTGCCGGAGGTCGTGAATCCGAAGGTCGTCCGGGAGGCCCGCCGCGGCGACCGCCGGCAGCCACGTCCAGCGACGAAAACTCGAGTGCCGAAGCGGACCGCCCTTCGTGTTGGTGAACACGAGCGCGTCGGAGTCCCCCGGGAAACGGTCCAGGTGGGTCGACAGCAGCTCCCGCAGGAATCTGGGGATGGCGATCGTTCGACGCTGGTAGGTCTTGGTTTCCCCGAAGTGCATCCTCCCTTCCACCTCCGCCAGCGACTCCACGACCTCGATCCGCGATCGGATCAGGTGACACCGTCCCCGCCGGAGCGCCGCCGCCTCCCCCCACCGGAGCCCTCCGTAGGCCAGAAGGTAGACCAGCGGCTGGTACGGGGGGCGGATGACCTCGGCGAGCGAGGTGACCTCGGCGGCGGAGAGGAAGTGCATCTCCCGGCGTTTCGCCCTCGGCAGGCTGACGCCGACGCACGGGGTTCTGGCGATGAAGCCCGACTCTACCGCGGACTTGAGGATCGCCGAGAGCAGCTGGTACGCCTGGCGGATTCGCGAGGGGCTGAGATCCTTCTCGGCGAGGCTGGCGACCCACTCCCGGACGTGGACGGGATGGATGCGTCCAAGGGGTGTCCGCCCGAATCGGGGGAGGATATGGGTCCGGAGCAAGCTCTCGTAACCGGCCCGGGTCTTCGGCTTGAGGTGGACGATCGTCCCCGACCACCGGCGGGCCCAGGCGGAGAAGGTGGTCTTCGACAGCTTGGGGTCGATCCATTCGCCGCGGGCCTTGTCGGCCTCCACGGCGGAGAGGAACCTGCTCGCGTCGGCCTTGCGCGGGAAGACCTTGGAGCGCTCTCGACCATCGGGCCCCCGATAGCGCGCCCGGTAGCGGTTCCGTCGGAGTCTCTGGATGAATGCCACGTCACCACGCCTCGTCGTCGGGCATGATGCCATCGACCACTGACCGGTTCTTGGGGGCGCCCATGTGATCCCCTCCCTCCCTGTGGGCGTACAGGTGCGCCTCGAGGTCGGAGAGTCGGAACCGTCTCAGGGCCCCGATCTTGTACGAGGGGATCCGCCCCATCTCGGCCCACAGGTACACGGTTCCCAGCCGTACACCGAGGAACGCCGCGGCCTCCTCCACCGTTACGAGCGGCTCGAGGCTACCAGTCTGGTCCTTCCGGCCTCGTCTCCTCATGACCCCTCTGCGCGATTCCTCGCCCACCTCGAATCGGTAGGCCCCGCTCCCTCGCCCGCTCATGAGCGTCCTGGTCCTTTCGCTTCGATCCGGGCCACGCGCTGGCTCAGCGTGCGCAGCTCCTCGTCCAGCCGCTCCACGCGCCGGTCCAACTGGACCGGGAGAACCTCTCTGCCCTCCATGTGGGCCAGGCGGTCCGCGATTGAGGCGACCGACACATCGAGGTGCTCCACCCTCCGCTCCAGGCGCTTCACCACCGCTCCGATAGGGGCCTCCCCTCCCGTCTCCACCTGGCGTCGCACCGAGCGGCTCTGGAAGAAGGCCAGGACGGCGGCAAGCGTTGGTGGGAACGCTGCGATCACGCCCACGGCGATCTCGATGCTCACGGCTCCGCCCTCCATGGCGGCGGCCACGGGTGGGGCTTGGGCGGCACGATATCCTCGTGGGCAGCCCGCTCCCACACGAGATTCCGGGTGAACGTGAGTACGGACCACACCCGGACCCACCGAGGCTCCACCCCCAGCACGTCGCCGACGAGGTCTCGGTGCACCCCTGTGATCGAGATTGCCGGCCTCCCCTCGTCCAGCTCCAGGACGATCCGGTCCCTCTCGTACGGCTCGAACCAGTGCACCCATTCCGTGACCCGGTGGGCCCTGGCGAGAGTTGCGCCCCGGCGGGTGAGGTCGAGGTCGGCGATGCCGTCGGACCTCACCAAGTCCTCCGGCCGGGCGTTCTCCCCTCAGAACGACTTCAGATTCACCGGGTGGGGAGACCGCCCCCTGCTCAGCCACGCCAGGATCCTGTACCGGGACGCGTTGCGCGAGCCCGCCGAGCTGCGCGACATGCACGTGCTGGCGAGCTCTGCTTCCCTAACTGGTTCGCCCAGGCGTACATGGACACCGAGCTCTACCGCGAGCTGACGATCCTGTTGGCGACAACTTTCAAGGCTCTCAATCTGCACGGGTCAGGCAAGGACTTCGTCGATCGCTGCATTCGTCTGCTCAAGAAGGTGCGCTTCGTCGGGGAGGCAGAGGCATGACGACCCTCACCTACCAGGTCCGAGTTAGCAGCCGGGCGAAGCACCCTCGCCTCAAGATGTCGGCTCGCGAGGGTCTCGTGGTTGTAATCCCGGACGGCTTCGACGAGGCCCGGATCCCAACGGTAGTCGAGGCGAAGCGAGAGTGGATCCGGCGCAGCGAGGAGCGCCTTCGGGAGCAGGCGAAGTTCCTAGCACCAAGCCCGCCCGCCGCTCTGCCGGAGCGGATTTCGTTACGCGCGATCGGACAGGAGTGGTCCATCACGTACCGGCAAACGGACGGTTCTGGCGTTACCGGCGTGGAGCGGGGTGGGCAGCAATTGCTCGTGTACGGCGACATCGAGAATGAAGCGGCCGTCGTTGAGGCGCTCCGCCGGTGGCTCTCCCGGAAGGCGCGAGAGCACATCGCGCCGTGGCTTGAGACGCTGGGACGGGATCGTCGCCTTGCCTTCGCCGGGGTGGCGGTGCGCTCGCAGCGAACCCGGTGGGCGAGTTGCTCAGCGAAGGGAACGATCAGTCTCAACCTGCGTCTCGTCTTCCTACCGCAGGACCTCGTCCGATACGCGCTCCTGCACGAGCTCCTGCACACGCGAGAGATGAACCACAGCCGGCGCTATTGGACGCTGCTTGAGTCGCTCGAGCCGAACTATCTCGCCTTGGACCGCGAACTCCGTGCCGGTTGGCGACTCGTCCCAGATTGGATCCGTCCGGGCATCTGATCCCGTCTGCCGTGCCACGTCCTGGCGAGCCGGGGATGACCAGTCTCCGATGACGGTAGCGTGAGACACTTAGTGCCGGTATGGGACCTCTCTTGATCTTTGACAAGTCCACATTGCAGAGCTTGAGTCTTGACGAGAGCGTATGGCTCGAAAACTTCTTCCTCACCAACATAACTCCGATCTTCTTTGTGGAGACCCTGGCTGATCTCAGCAAGGCAAAGACGAAACGGGGAGGCCCGTCCTTGGTGGCCGAGCTTGCCCGGAAGACACCAACAGGAGGTTCCTTCCCGAACGGATTTCACTTCAACCTGGTGGGAAACGATCTAGTTGGAAACACCATACCTATGTCGAACCAGGCTGTGCTCCTCGGCGGAGTAAACAAGGTTGACCCGCGCGGACAGGTCGAAACGCACTTTGACGAGTTTGACGAGGCTGCTGCGCTGGCGAGGTGGCAGGAAGGGAAGTTCGACGAGATTGAGCAAAGGCTAGCGAAGGCATGGCGAGAGCTGCTCACGAACGTTGACTTCCGAGCCCTAACGAAACGGGCTAAGGAAGCTCTGGGGATAGACAAGGTTGGGTCACTGGAGGAGGGGAAGGCTGCCGCGGACGAATTCGTGAAAGGTGCAGGAGAATCCGTTGTGAGGTTCACCCGAGTATTCCTCGGGATCGGTCCCCAGTGGGAGGAAGAGATCCTAAAGCGTTACTCGGAGTCCGGCGACATGCCCCTTGAGGAGTTCGCTCCATACGCAGGCTTTGTGTTGAAGATCAACCTGTTCTTTCACCTAGCGATGGGATCCAGTCTGATCGCCAAGGAACGACCGAGCAACATGGTCGACATCTCCTATCTCTTCTACCTCCCGTTCTGTCACGTGTTTGCTTCCAGCGACAGGCTCCACGAACGGACCGCACCCCTATTTTGCGAGCACGGACAAGAGTTCGTCTGGGGTGCAGACCTGAAGGCCGCCCTACAGGAGATAAACCAGTTCTATTCACAGTATGAGGATGAGATTGAGCGTGTGGGGATCATACGCTTCGCCCCGTACCCACCAGTGGACCTCGACAACGCCGTGACGCGACTCTGGGATAAATTCGCGCCCCGATGGCGGGAAGCAAAGTCGACGCCGGAGGTTGGGATCAGCCCCGAGAACGCGATCACTCCCGAGGTGATGGCTGAGATTGCGGACAAGTCGACCCCGATACCACAAGACGCCGTGGGTCCCGAACCGAAGTACGCGATGTTTAGGCGACGGATGCCCATTCGACGAGGCCGGTGGCGGCTTCTGCCTCCGGAGGTTGAGAAGGGCTGAGACGACCTGGCGGAGAGGTCGCCTTCCTACTTCTTGCGCCGGCTATACGGCGACTGGTTGGTCGGCTTGAGGGAGATGTCCTTCTCCGACGCCCGCTGTCGCACGGCGTCTTCTGTCCGACCCAGCTTCAGACCAATGACTCGCGTCGGTGTATTCTCGCGCGCCAACCGCCGCAACTCTTTGTCCTGCTGGCCCGACCAGGGCTGCCGATGTTTCTTCGGTTGCTTTGCCATGGCGGATCTCCTTTCACTCGATGAGCCGCCTCGGACAGTGTGACACAGAGAGATGACACGTCCGCCGAAAGCGGCTTCCCACCCTACTCTGAGGAAGCGTGTCCGAAGCCAAGGAGGACAGGGCTAACCATTTGATGATTCAGGGTACGGCGTACGTCTGCTGCCGTCACCTCGGCCTGGTTCGACAGCTCCCTGAGCTTGTCAACGGAGAAGGCTGCGATCAGCAGCAACTCGCCTCCTCCATCTGGCAATTCCTGCCACAACCTGATGTCGATGTACGTGAGCCGTGGAGCCACACGGAAAGCTCTTCTTGCGATGTCGTACACGAGAACAAGGCAAGTATCGAAGGGATTCGCAGCGCTGGTCACTAATAGGGGAGTAATTGCGGCATGGATGAAGGCGCGTCCGGTTTCGCTGACGGTTGGACGCAACTCGATGCTGGCTTCGAGGCTGGATCCTCCCTGACTGATCTGGATAGGTGGCCCGTTCTGGAAGGCCGTACCAAGTCGCTCCTCCAATCCGAGCCTTCTTGCCTTCGTCCACTGCCTCTCCTTCGATGGGGTTCCCGTCTCCTCGTCTAGTTGAAGCTGCTTTGTCTTTGCGGCTTCCTCTTGTTGGGCGATATCAAAACTCTCCAAGAGCAAGGCGCCAGTTTGCATGAAGGCGAATAGGCCAGAGAGCAGGAGTGCCCAACCGTAATGAGTCGGTTCGGGTGTCCAACCTCCAAGGATCCAGGGAAGGCCCAGGATCAACACGATCCAGGCTCCCACGGATATTAGGTAGCCCCTAGGGAATCGGCGGCCAAATGTCTTCCGTATCCCCCAGCCCTGCACAGCGAATTGGACAGCTGCAATCAGGAGATAGATGCCGAGCGCGATGAAGAGGAACCTCATCCAGAAGGGGCTAAGTGCCACTAGGCCAACAGCGATTCCGAGGGCGAGCGAGAACAGGAGCAAGATCAGTTTGGACATGGACCGAATGAAGGGCTCAACCTGTTCCCGCGTGTACTGGATTCGGCCCAGGCCGGTCTCCAGGAAGTAGTAGATGCCGACGAAGAGAAGACCGATCAGCGTTGCTGAAATCTGCGCGGCGACCAGCAGATAGTCATCGGATACCGGATTCATCTCAGACGTTCTTGTAGCACGGGGGTCTGACAAGTACACCCAGCGGTCGAGATGCCCAGGGAAGCGTCGCGATTTGGGACCGCGTGGCACCCACGAGAGCCTTAGGGACCTTGCCTTGCTGAGATTCCGCAGAGATTCCGCGACAGGTCGAAAAGCGACGCGCAGCGTCGAAAGGTATCGATCGACAAACCCGCAGTTCGTCGTGAATGATTCCCGCTCCACCGCAGGTCAGCGGATTCCCCTGAATCGCCCTTACAAGGCGGAGGTCGGTGGTTCGAAACCACCAGCGCCCACCAAGACTCTCCCCAGGTCAACCAGTGTTTTGGCGACCTCCGGTGAATCGATGGAATACCGCGAAACGGACAGCGGGGCTAGCAAAAAGGAAGCACCCGGGATCCGATGAGCTACTCCGGTGAGGGGTGGTGTCCACGCCATACCGGGGAGGGTATGCGCGCACGGCGGCGCATCCTGTGGCGATACGTCTCGGCCACGTCGGCGAACGAAAGTTCGGCTCCGCGCCGGGGATCGGCGCAGGGGAGTTTACGCAGCATGGGAGAGAGGATGCTCCATGCTACACTCTGTGCTGTGGCAGCGAGTACGATCAGGATCGCGCAGGTCCCCGTCGCGACGCTCGGCGCCTTCCTGGAGGCGTGCGCGGGGCACCCGACGGACGACCTCGAGGACCTCGCCGAGTTTGCCGGGTTCAGCCTCTCGACCGCGAAGCGGGCCGTGCCGACGCTCGAGTCGTTCGGGCTCGTCGGCCGCGATGGCTCTGGCCGCTACGTGGCCACGGCCGACGGCGTGCGAAGGGGCATGGACCCGGATGCCCGCGAGCAGGTCATCCGGCGCGGCCTGCTCGGCTACCGCCCCTTCGAGATGCTCGTGGAGGGCCTGGCGCTCGGGGAGGACGTGGACGCGGCGATCAGGAAGGCGCTGAGCCTCCTCGACCTCCCGCGGTCCGAAGCGCCGAAGCTCAGGACGCTGCTCCGCTGGGGCGAGGACCTGAGCGTCCTGGAGTCTGATAACGGAAGCGTGAAGCTCCTCGCCGAGCTGGGGACAGAGTCGGTGGAGGCGGTCGGCCCGCTCTCCCCGGAGGACGTGGAGTCCGAGGCGAGGGCCCGGCTATTCAACGCCCGCCGCCTCGGCAGGGACGCGAACAACTACCTGGACGAGACGGACCGCTCCCTCCTGGCGGAGGCCCTGCTCAAGCACTCGCGGGACCCACGCGGGTCGATCGACGACTCGGGACAGGCGCTGGAGGACTTCCTCCGTGAGGTCGCAGACGAGAGGGGGCTCGCTCAGGAGGCCGGGAAGCGTAACGGGGCCGGGCAGCTCGCCGAGATGCTCAGGACGAACGGCGTGATTCACAACCACCACCAGAAGATGGTCGAGGCCCCGGCGACAATCCGCAACGCAGCGGGGCACCGCAAGGACAAGAAGACGCTCGCGCCTTGGGAGCTCACCCCGGGCGGGGCGTTCGCGGCGCACGCGATGACGCTGACAGCGATCCGCTCGATCCACCACTTCATGAAGAACGGGAGACAGACGATATGAGCACGAAGTCTAGGAAGCCTAAGAGCCCGCCCACCCCGTCACGCGCCCTCGGGGACTGCGTGGCGGACGTGAGGAAGCTCTACGAGGAGTACAGCCACGGCACGTTCCAGAAGCCCGAGATCGCGTCAAAGCTCGACCTCTCCGCCGGATCGGGGCCGTTCGCCGCTCGCCTGTTCACGCTTAAGGAGTACGGGCTCCTCAGCCAGAGCGGATCCGACTACAAGGTCAGCGACCTGTTCATGACGCTGAACTCGGCGGACAAGAACGAGTCGAAGTTTAAGCAGGCGGCGCTGGACGCCATCCGAAAGTCGGACATCTTCCGCGAGCTGCTCGACCATTTCAAGAGCAAGCTTCCCTCGCTCGACGGCGTCGCCACCAGGCTCGAAAACCAGAAGCGCTTCAACGCCGAGCGCGCGAAGCTCGTAGCGACTGTGCTGGAGAAGTCGCTGCACTACGCCGGCCTCCTCGACGGCTCGAACAACATACTCCCCATCCGCGACACGCCGGGGGCGGACGGCGATCAGCCCGACCGTCAGGAGCCCGATGCGGACCGTGGTCCGACCGACGAGAAGCTCCCGCCGAACACGCTCGGCGTGGAAATCCCGGTCGGGGATGGGCGCAAGGTCATCATCCGGTACCCGCAGGACCTCTCCGCCGAGGAGGCCAAGAAGGTCGGCGCCGTGCTGGCCGCGATCGTCGCGTAGTGGCCGTCCCCCGCCACCGGGGCGGAGGCCGCTCCCGCGCCTTCCTCAATTCATCCTTATCGAGTTCTGGCGGCGTACCGCGTGAGGTCGCCGGGCCTGAACTACGATTTGCTTGATGGGCGGGTTCGTCGGGGGCAGACAACAGTCAAGTCCAAATGCCTTTGCAAGAACGTCAGAGGTTTGGGGATCTGAGGCCCCCGTCAACGGAACGGTTGCTGGCGGAGGGGGTCATGGGGCGTGGCTGACTCAGGGCTGAGGGAGGTCTCAGATGCTGGCGTCCAGCATCCGGCGGATGGTCCTGAAGTCCTGTCGGTACAGCGTGAGCTTGCGCTGGTTCCGCAAGACGTAGGAAGGGTGGAACGTCGGAAGGACGGCGCGGTCTCGCCAGCTGAATCGCTGACCATGCACTTCGGTGATCTTGTATCCCCCGTCAAGGAACCTACCCATCGGGATCTCGCCAAGTGGGATGATGAGCCTCGGATTGACCAGCCGGATCTGCTCGTTGAGCCAAGGCATGCACGCCGCGATTTCACTGGGAGAAGGGTGCCGGTTCTTCGGAGGGATGTGCCCAGTAACAGGTCTGTGCTTGATGACGTTCGCGAGGTAGACAGCTTCACGCCGGATCCCTACCTCGCAGAGCATGCCGCTCAGCAGCACCCCGGAGACACCGACGAACGGCTCGCCCAGCTCGTCTTCGAGCTCCCCAGGACCTTCGCCGATGAACATGAGTTCAGCATTGGGATCACCGGACCCGAAGACCAGGGTCTTGCCTTCCCACAGCGGGCACAGTCGGCATGAACTCGCCGCCGCTCCCACATCGGCTAGAGACTGCGCTCCCACGACCGCTCCCTCCCGGTATTCAACGGTGTGGCATTGCGGCGTTCCTCCCATCGTCTGCGTTCGATGTCGCTTTGAAGGTCATATCAGCCACCGAAGCGGTCGGAACGCGTGGTAACCCAGTCAATTGTTTTCGCCCTGTGACCTGGGATTCTCTACGGCGCCCCGCATGGGCGGAGGTGCTCCGACGCAGTTCGTGGGATCGGGGAAGGATGCCTCAGCTGCTCGGGTGGCACACTTCCCTGGGTCCGGTCAGGCTCGCTCGTCGATCGTGACTTCCCAGCGCTCGACGCCGACGACCTCGGACCCCTCGATAGAGCCGATGGCCTGGCCCCGCATCGCGTCGGCGGCCTCGTCGCTCGCCGCCATGGCCTCCTTGCTCTCCCACAGCGTCGCGGACCATCCGTCCCCAGTCTCCCGGTTCGCGAGGGAGAGGATGCCCTTGAATCCCGGGAGCTCCCGCGCACGAGGGATCACCTGATCCCGGATCACCTGCGTCGCCTGATCGACGGACTCGGGCGGGGCCTTGACCTTCGTTACCCGCGCATGCATGGGAGTCTCCTCTCTCGTGGCCCTTCCGCCGTGAAGTCTACTCCGCGGCACCTTGAGGCAGCAATGAGGCGCGAGGGGAAGCCGGGGTCTGCGAGGGGGAGGCCCCACCCAAGGAGAGCCGCCGGCGTTGGAGGAACTGCGGTGGAGGCGGGCCTGCACCTTGACCTTGCCCGCCTCGTCGCTTGACGCTGGCCACGGACCGATTAGCGGTGTACGTTCGGTTCCGGTCAACCCGCCGACACAAGCGCGAAGGGACTCCGTGTCGCTTAGTTCACTCGGCAAACAGATTAAGCAAAAAGTACGCATAACCCATCCCAGGCGACTGCAGCGGACCGCAGTCATTCGATTCCCTGAGGAGGCGCTGACCTCGGTCTTCGCCCATTTCTGCAGGTAGACGCTCCGCTCGGGATGGCCCTTACAAGGCGGAGGCCGGTGGTTCGATCCCACCAGCGCCCACCAGGCGTTTACGCAGGTCAAGGGGCGTTTTTCGCGTTGTCCCGGCCCTCGGGAATGACGGCTGGCTGCGGGAGATTCCGCACAGATTCCGCAGATGTCCGGCGGAGCGTTCGCACAGGCGTTCGGCAAGCGGTAGCGGGACGCGCAGGTCAAGTTGCCGATACCTCGCTCGACGCAGAATCGGAGCTGAGATGAACGCAGATGAGACTACTCTCAAACAGGCCGCCCGTCGGCTGGTCAGGGAGAGTCGGACTGCTCAGGGGCTGCCCGCGAAGGTCAGGGATCCTGTCGTGATCAGGAGAGTGGCGGCTCTCCTACGAGACAGGCGGCACGGTCCGCCCGGCGAGCCGAACGGATAACCGAGGAGATCAGGCACCTGGTAGCGGTCTCCGGCCACAACGGACCCATGGCTCATCTCCCGAACAATCCTTAGGGGAAACCTGCTGGTGAGGCCGGCGATCGGAATAGATGCACCCTCCACGCCCAGGCCATCTGCGACCATCGGAGGGTGCGGCGGCTCAAGGTCGAGTACCGGGGGGAGCAGACCGGCCAGCCGGAGATCCGGGTGACCATCCCGCGCGGCGCGCGGGCGGGGGCGTGGGCCTTCAGCCACCACCACGCCTTCGTCCCGGACCTGGGGCGGACCGAGTCCGGGTGGTTCGTCACCGCCCCCGACGGCTCCGAGCTTTTCCGCCCGGCCGTCGCGGGGATGTTCACCACCCTCCGGCCAGTGCTGGAGGAGCTGTTCGGAGCGGAGCAGGTCGAGGAGGTGCTACGGAGCCTGGTTCGGCACCCGGGGTGAGAGGCGGTCACGGGCGTCCTTGGTCACCGCGGGCCCTTCAGCACTACGGACACGCGCTCGGTCACCGACGTGCGCTCGCTCGGACTCCAGGTAGGCACCGGGCTCGCTCCCCGAGCGGCCGCTGCGCTTCGCCCTCGCCCTGTACCGCCAGCTGGCCCAGGCAGAGGCCCGGTCCACGGGACCTCCCCCGAGGTGGTCACGTTCCACGAGGTCGGCACCACCATCTCGGTCGTTGCGGTGGTCGGCGCCCTCGTGGCCCTCGACCACCCCGGCGTCGGCCCGGTGCTCTCCTCGCCGCGGGCCGCGGGCCGCGGTCTCGTTCCGAAAGAGCACTGCCTCCTCCCGGTCCCCGCTCCCGCCACGCTCGAGCTGCTACGTGGGGTGCCCCTCGAGCCGAGGGAGGTGGAGGCGGAGCTGGTCTCGCCGACGGGCGTACGGCCCCATCTCGGATGGTCGTGGAGACCGTGGGGGTACGGGGCCGGCCCCCGCCGGGTGCCATCCCCGAACGCGCTGCGGGTCCTCATCGGGGAGGGCCGGGCGGCAGCGACCCCAGCTCGATATCTATCCGAGGAAGCCCCCACGTGCTAATCGGGGTAGTCGCGTAGCTGCTGCGCTCTCGACGGGTGGCGGAGCTTGCACAGCGTCTTAGACTCGATCTGACGGATCCGCTCCCGCGTCACGCCGAAGGCCCGCCCGACTTCTTCGAGCGTCCCGGGCTCTCCGCCGAGCAGACCAAACCGCATCTCGATGATCCCCCGCTCCCGGTCGTCGAGGGTGTGCAGGACCCTATCGAGCTGCTCTTGGAGCAGGGTCCTGGTGGCCGCGTCGTGGACCGACACCGCGCCCCGGTCCTCGATGAAGTCGCCGAGGGTGGTGTCCTCCTCGTCGCCGACGACCGTCTCCAAGGAGATGGGATCTCGGTACAGCTCGAGGATCTGCCGGACCCGTTCCCCTGAGAGGCCGACGCGCCTGCCGATCTCTGCGGGATCCGGGTCCCGCCCCAGGATCTGGACCAGGTCCCGCTGGGCCCGAGCGACCTTGTTCATGTACTCCGTCATGTGCACGGGGATGCGGATCGTCCGGGACTGGGCGGCGATGGCCCGGGTGAGGGCCTGCCGAATCCACCACACTGCGAAGGTGGAGAACTTGTAACCCTTCGTGTAGTCGAATTTGTCGACGGCCCGGATCAGGCCCAGGTTCCCCTCCTGAGCCAGGTCGAGAAACAGCATCCCCCGGTGCGCGTACCGCTTGGCCATCGACACCACCAGCCGGAGGTTCGCCTCGATCAGCTTCCCCCGGGCGCGGTCCACGTCGGCGGCCACGCGGCGGAGGAAGAAGGTGGCGTCGGTGCGGGACCGGGGCAGGTAGCCTCGCGAGACGGTCTCGGCCCCAATCCCCTCACGGCGCAGCTTCTGATCCGGGTCGAGCTGGTGCGCCCGGACGCGGACCACGTCCTGGACGACCTGGTGGAAGCGCCGCCCGTCGAGCCTATCGGTCCGCTCCACAGAGGCCAGCAGCTCGGCGGCCAGCTCGCCGCCCTCGATCCGCATCGCCAGGTCGACCTCCTCCGCCGCGGTCAGCAGCGGCACCTTCCTGATCTCCCGGAGGTACATGCGGACGGGGTCGTAGGTGGCGCTGGTCATTGGCCGACCTCGAGGTAGGGGGCGGCTGCGCGGCTGGCAGACGTGGCGAGTTTCTTCAAACGCTGCCCACAGTGTGGCAGACTCCCCGCTCCGCGGTGCGGATTGGCCGGGCGAGGCGGGCCCTCTAAAGGTGGACTACAGGACAGGTAAGCGTGCGGGTGATACCTGGGACGTCCTGGACCCGTCGGACCACGAGCTTCCCCAGCTCGTCCAGGTTGCGTGCCTCCGCCCGGGCGATCACGTCGTAGGGACCGGTTACCGCCTCTGCCGACCTCACTCCCTTGATCCCCGCCACCTCCGCGGCTACCGGGCCGACCACGCCCACCTCGGTCTGGATGAGGATGTACGCAGCGATCATGCTCTCCTCCCTCGCGGCATCGGATCAGCGCCCTGGCGATCATCCAACCGGGTCGCGGCCGGCATAAGGCAGCAGGGCACGGGGCGCGGCACTTGGTGGAATGTGGCGTGAATCCGGCTCTCCGGGTCGAACCGGAGCGCCGCGGCGTGGATC
>JBOGVU010000045.1:0-20666 GCA_050692915.1 Actinomycetota bacterium
GGAGGAGTACCTCCAGCGCATCGGGTGGGGCCACTCCAGCGTGGTGCACGTGGTCACCTTCGCCGAGATGTGCCGGGTCCAGCAGCTGGTGATGTTCCACCACGACCCGCTGCACACCGACGACCAGCTCGAGGTGATGCTCCGCCGGGCCAGGGACCTGTCGGACGGAAACGGCACCGCCCCGGTCCTCGCCTACGAGGGCATGGAGCTCGACCTCGACTGACCGGCGAAGCTACAGCTGGGCCACGGCCCGACCGGTCAGCACCAAGCCCACCAGGAGGATCGCCGCGGCACCGGCGATCGGGAGCCACCGGGTCAGCCGTTCCCAGGAGCGCCGGGCCGCTGCCTCGCGGGCCCGGACCGCCAGCACCCCGATCCCGCCGATCGCTCCGGCCAGCCCAAGGCCAAAGGCCGCGATCAGCCCCAGCCCGAAGGCCACCCGGCCGAGGGTCACCGCGGCCACCAGGACCACCAGGGCGCTCGGCGATGGGAGCAGCCCCCCGGAGACGGCCACGGCGAGGAGGCCTCGGCGCGAGAGGGGATTGACGTGCGCGTGGCCATGGCCCCTCGAGCGAACGCGAGCCAAGAGGAGCCCCCCGCCCAGGGCCGTCGCTGTGAGCCCCGCAGCCAGCCCGAGCCACGGGTACACGCGCTCCGCCGGGAAGGCCCGCTGCGCGAAGAGCACGATCGCCGCGATCACCGAAACGGAGAGCGTGTGCATGACCGAGACCGCCACCCCCGCGCCGATCGCCTGGCGAACGGTTCCTCCGGAGCCCGTCAGGTACGCGGCGGTCAGCGTCTTCCCGTGGCCGGGAGCGAGCGCGTGGAGCGTGCCGACGCCGAACGCTACCAGGAGGCCGACGACGACCATGGGCAGCGACAGCGACGGGCGGCCCACCAGGGCCACCAGCGCGTCGCCACCCGGCCGGCCGGCGGTCGGCGCGCTCGACAGCCCTGCGGCCGGCCCCTGCCGGCCCGGCCCGAACGTGAACGTGGCCGTCCGAACGTCCATCGGCCTGGAGAGGCGCTCCTCCGGGTAGGCACGCAGCGCGTCGCTCACGCTGCCGGCCGGCACGGAGGACCCCGTGACCGCGACCCCGTCGGTTCCCACCGCGGTGATCTCCCGCCAGCCGATCCGTCCTCGATCGTTGCCGTCGTGGAACATGGCCCTGCCCGCCGAGGGCACCGCTGCCCTATAGGTGGCCTCCAGCCGGAGGACGTCGAGCCCGGCCTGGCCGGGGAGGAACGCCGCCGAGCTCCGCTCGAGAACCAGAGACACGGGCCGGCCGTCTACCTGGAGCGAGAGACCGGCTCCGATGCCCTCGGCCTGTCGTTCCGCCCACGCCGATCGCTCGTCCTCCTCCACGAGGCCGTCGTCGTCGACGTCGATCCGCGACCGCTCCTGGAAGGTGGGGATCTCTGCGAAGTCGAGGACGTACTCGATGCGCACAGACCCCGGGTGCACCGTGATGCCGCTGTACGCGTTCAGGGTGAAGTTGCCGAGTGGGTGCGCCGAGGCGGCCGCCGGCCCGGCGAGCACGACCGCGGCCGCCAGGCCGAGCGCCGTCACCATCCGACGAGCCGTCGTCATCGCCGACCGCCCAGCCGCTCGAGGATCCGCCGGGCGTCGCCCCCGTGAAGAAGGGAGAAGTGGGGGTTGATGGCCAGGGCTTCCCGCAGGAGACGACGGGCCGGCTCGGTTCGTCCCATGCGGAACGCGATCATCCCGGCGTGGAAGTGGAACGACGCGCTCCTGGTCCCGAGCCGCATGGCCTCCCGGGCCCGACGGGCCGCGGCCCGGTGGTGCCCCTCCGAGGAGAGAGCCCAGGCCAGCGCATCGGCCGCCGCCACGCCGGGCCGGCGCCGATAGGCCGCCCGGGCCCGCTCCAGGGCCCCATCGAGCCCGTGGTCGGCGAAGAAGAGAGCCATCTCGAGGTCCGTGTCCACGCCGCCGGACCGGGCCAGCCGGTCCATGACCCGGACCAGGCCGCGGGACTCGCGGGCCCCCTCCCGGTCCCCCGCCGCGGCCTGGACGTCGGCGAGGAGGATCACGAACTCCGGGGCCGGGTACCGACGGACCACGTCCGACAGGATCCGGGTCGCCCGTTCGAGGTCGCCCCGCGCCGCGGCGCTCCTGGCCAGCCCGACCCGCGGAAAGACCGCGTCCGGGTCCGAGGCCCGCCCCGCTCGGTACGCTCGCTCGGCCGGGGCCAGCCGGCCAGAGCCGAAGTACAGCTCCCCGAGATGGTAGCCGGCCCAGGCCGCGTCCTCTGGCGTGGCCGCGAACCCGACCGCCCGCCGCATCGCCTTGACGGCCCCGGGGACATCGCCGGTCAGCTCTCGGAGGTAGGACACCCGGGCGAACGAAGACAGGCCGGGGCGAAGGTCGATCATGGCCTGGAACGCCCGAGCCGCCGCCCGGTACCGCCCCAGCTCGACGAGGGCGTCCCCGACGACCCCACGGGCATCCGGGTCGTAGGGGCTAACGGCTCGGGCCCGCCGGCCCCACGTCAGGGCCTCGGCGAAGTCGTGCCGGCCGAGCGAAAGCACGCCCATCCCCACCATCGCCTCGACGTTCCCCTCCTCGTGGAGTGCCAGCGAGCGGCGGAGGGCCCGTTCGGCCCTCGGGTACCAGGCGGGATCCGCCGTGCGCCGCCCCTCCTGGAGGTACGCCAGGCCAAGGGAGGCGGAGGCACGCCAGTCCTGCGTCGGCTGCCGGCCCCCGTTCGACGGTGCGCGCCGCCCACTCGCGGCCGCGCCGGCCACGAGCATCGCCCCGGCCAGCGTGATCGCCACGGCGACCCGACCCGCTCCCCTCACACCTGCTCCTCCCGATGGTCCGGAGGGGCCCGGGCGGCCCCGGGCCCCTCGGACGCCTCTAGTGCGGGTCGGGATCCGACCCGGACGTGGGCACCTGGACGTAGGGGAACGACGAACCGAACCCCTCGGGGTTCGTGTCGACCCCGTCGGCGAGGTCGTTCGGGTTCCCCACGAGCTCGCCCTCGACCACCTGTAGTGCGATGTCGATGACGTCGTCGGCCAGCCGCCGCCCGTTGGGGAAGCCGGCCACGTCGCCGCCGATCACCCCCAGGCGCGAGTACTGGGCACACGAGCCCAGCTCACACACCGGCGTGGTCATGTTCAGCCGCAGCATCTCGCTGGGCTGGACGCCGGCCGGCTGGTTCAGCCCGGGGATGCCCGTGAGGAAGACCTGCACCAGGTCTTCCCGCGGGGTCGCCGGCGCGGAGATACCGTAGACGGCGTCGATCAGCTTCGGCAGCTCGGGATCGGTCACGTAGCCGAGGAACTGGCCATCATCCTTCGGCTGCGACGCGTTCCAGCGGTCCTTGTCCTGCAGCGGGATGACCACTTCGTTCACCAGGGGCATCCCCAGGCGGGACACCTGGACCAGGGAGCCGACGTGCTTCTGGTTCCCGTTCGGCTTCAGCACCCTGGTACTCCGCCGCGAGGACGTGCCCCATATCCCGATCACGGGATTCGCCTCGACGTCCCCGTCCTTGGCCAGGAAGCTCCGGGGGAGCTGAAGGGCCGTGGTGTGGACGTTGTAGCCGAGGAGGGTCTCATCGCCGGCCTCCGAGAAGTCCGCCCCGTACAGCAGGTCGAACACCCGGAGGTCGAGGAAGAACGCGTCGTCCGACTGCCCCGCCCACGCCTTCGCCGATCCCTCCAGGAACGGGGTGACGGCGGGCTGGAACAGCTGGTTCGGGTAGTCCGGCATGGACGCGTCGCCCACGCGGGACGGCACCACCGGCGCATCGTCAACCAAGAGCTGGGCCTTCGTCTTGGTGAATCGCTTCGTCTTCTTCTTGCCGTTCGGCTTGGCGATCTTCTTCTTCACGTTCCTGAACGTGAGCTTGGAGAGGTCGTACGTCTGAGACACGTTCAGGTCGGGGTCGTCCAGGCTCGTGACCGGGCCCGTGTTGTAGAGGAAGGTCCCTCCCGAGCGGACGTGGTTCGTGAAGTCGAACCGGAGAACCATCTCCGGCTTCGCGTCGCCGTCGTTGCTGATATTGAAGTCGTAGAACGCCTGATCATCGAACCGGTAGAAGTTCGGCCCTCCGGCCGGCTCCTCGAATGGGAGCCAGCTCGCCACCAGTGTCACGGTGTCGGGGTTGTCCGGGCTCCGGAACAGGTAGACGTCGGTCGTGTCCACCTGCGGGTCCCCCGCGATCAGGGGGGCCTCCCTGTGGCTCGACGCTCCGCCCGGGACGGGGGCGAGGCCGGTGAGCATTCCCGTGGTGAGTGCCATGGCGGCCGCGCCGGCCACCACGGCGCCTCTCAATCGCTTGCGAAACGGCATCAGATCGCTCCTCTCTGCGCTCGACGTGGATCGAAGCCCGCGATCACCCTGGCGGGTAGTGCTCCCTCACCTCCTCGACGTCGGTAACACAGAGAGGATTCGGAGACGCGGCGGACCTGGATGGCGCCGGTGGAGCCTTAGGTGTTCTGGAGCTCCCCGGCCACCAGCGGGTCGCTGGTCGGTGCCACGACCCCGCCGGCGACCTCCTGGGTGATGGCAAGGCCGGAGATGGCCGGATCCACTGAGAACGCGGTCACGTCGGGGTCCGGACCCAGCACGCCGGCGGAGATCGGCTCGGCCTCCCCCAGCGCCCACAGCTGGTAGGTCCGGCCGGGGGGAAGCGGGTCGAGATCGTTCCGGTACAGGTAACCGCTGCCGTCAGGGAGGAGGACCACCTCCACTGAGGTCGCGCCGTCCGCGGACCGGAGGGTGACCGGGCGAGCTGCCGGGTCGCGGAGGGCGGCCTGGGCCGCCATCTCAAGGGCCCGCCCCTCGCCGGCCTCGGGCACCCGGTCGAGCTGCCGGTCCTGCTCCACCACCCGCACGCCGAGCGCCACGATGGCCAGGGCCGCGGCGGCGGCGGCGATCCCGGTGGCCCACCGACCGATCCGTGGCGCCCGCAGTGCCTCGAGGCTCAGGGGGGGCTCCGGTTCGAGCTCCGCGGAGATCCGGTCCCACACGCCGACGGGCGCCGCCGCGCCTCCGGACAGCAGGGCCACGGTCTCGCGGTGCTCCATGACCTCCCGCCGACAGGCTTCGCACACGGCGAGGTGCTCCTCCACCAGTCGGCGCTCGTCCTCCGGGACGGCATCGAGGGCGTAGGCGCCGAGCAGGTCCTCCACGGCCTCGTGGCCCGGCCCGAACCGCTCGGTGCTCATGGCTCGTCGACCCCCGCCTCCTGGAGGGAGCTCCGCATACGCTTCAGGCCCGTCCGGATCCGGGTCTTGATCGTCCCCTCGGGCTCTCCGAGCGTGACCGCCACCTCCCGATATGTCTGCCCTCCGAAGTAGGCGAGCTCGATGGCCCGTCGCTCCTGCTCGGGTAAAGCCTCCATCGTCCTCCGCACGCGGTCCGCCATCGTCAGATCCAACACCTCGCGTTCCAAGTCGTAGCCCGATTCGGCCCGGAGCCTAGCTTCACGCTCCTCCCGGCCCCGCCTGGAGACCTCCGCCCGGACCGTATCCACGCTCTTGCCGTGGGTCTGAGTCAGGAGGTACGACCGCAGCGAACCGCGATCCGGATCGAACCCGTCCGGTGCTCTCCAGAGTCCCAGGAACACTTCCTGGACGACCTCGTCGGCCAAGCGGTGGTCGCCGAGGACCCGGCGGGCCAGGCCGAGGATCGCGCCCGCGTGCCGGCGGTACGCCTCGGCCAGGGCGTCCGTCTGCCTCCGGGCGATGGCCACCACCAACCGGGCGTCGCCGACCCCGTCCAGCCGCCGCGACTCCACCAGCAGGTCGAGCATAGTCTCCCGCTCTGGTCTTCGGAGCGAGGACTTCCCTGGATGGCGCCCTGACACCCCCGCCCGAGCCAGCCCGGAGGCAGTTAGGCTACCCGGCGAGGTGGACGGATCTCCGGGGGTGATGAGAACACGAACGCTCCTCGTCTCTGTCGCCTTCGTCCTGACCGCGTGCACCGGTTCGGGCGAGCGGGCGTGCGGCCTGCTCGAGGACGTTCCCGACCGGGCCGGCCAGGCCAGCGTCGAGCAGCTGGAGGAGCTTGCTGAAGCAGCGCAGGAGTCGGAGACGGGCGAGATCCGGGAGGTCGGGGAACGACTATCCGGCAACCTCGCGCGCAGGCAGGTGTTCGAGAGGCTGGCCACCGGCTCGTTCCTCGATGTGATCCAGGCCAACCTCGACGAGCTCCGGCGAGCCTGCCGGGACCTCGAAGCCACGAACGCCGGTTCGACGTAACCGGCGCCTTACTTGGTCTGCGGGTAGTTTTGGATTGCTCCGAGCGTCACTCATCGACAATCAGCCAGAGTCGTGCGCTCGCGTCTCCGTGCCGAACTCGGAGCTCCCAGCATCCCGGCTCCGAGAAGCCGAACCCGCTCCCCCACTCGGAGCCAGGACGTTTCCAATTGGAAGACAGGTGTGAGGTCACCGGGAACTCGGAAGGGACCTTCTTCCCGCTGGGGCTGATGGCGACGACACGGAAGTCGCCCGACCCATCCGATCGCCACACGATCTTGGCCTCGTCCCCCACGTCAAGCTCCCACGCCGGTACGTTCGCCAGGAAGAGTGCCCATACCTTGACCTCGTCCGAGGTGGCCAGGGACTCGGTGACGATAAGCGGGGAGGCCGGCCGGCATCTTTCCCGGCCGAGAGGCTGGAACCTGCTCTCGGGAGGCAGCTTGTGGCCCATCTCCTCTTCTGGATCGAAGGGGAGACGCTCGACCACAAGCGGAGACGGCTCCACCGGCTCTTGGGGTCCGGTCGCGGCTACGCGGCCGCAGGCAACACCGAGTAGAGCCGCCGCAAGGGCCACGCGACGGGTACGCGAGGCCCTGCATCCGTGCCAGGGGCCGGTCACCACCTCCAACAGCGCTCCAACCGATCGCTGAAGCGTTCTTGGAGGTGGCGGGAATCGAACCCGCGTCCCCGGGCGACCGTCTGGGGCTTCTCCGGGCGCAGCCTGCGGTAGATCTCATCCGGCGGCTTCCACAGGCGGAGGGCCGCCGGACCAGCCTCGCTTCGATGTCCCGGGCGGGGCGCGAGGCGCACCCGGCCAGGTAAGCCTGCTCACGACGCCCGATCCGCGGCCGCAGGCGAACCACGGAGGACGGCTACCTAGTCGTGACTAGGCAGCGAGCGCGAACTCGTCGTTGGCGCTTGTGTTGGTCCCGGCTCTTTAACGAGGACTCCGGGGACCTCGGCCCGCTTCCCCCAGGCAGCACTCACCCAGGTCGAAGCCAGTCACCCCCTATGCAGTTGCCCCTTCAGTATACGGGGCCCGTCTACGCCCGGCGCCGCCGGGCGGCTTCCCGTTCCATCTCCCGGCGGTGCTCCCGCTCCGCGATGGCCTGGCGCTTCTCGTACCGCCGCTTCCCGCGGCCAAGCCCGAGCTCCACCTTGGCCACCCCCCGGCGGAAGTACAGGCGCAGGGGCACCAGCGTGAACCCCCTCTCTTGGGTCTTGCCGATCAGCCGGTCGATCTCCGCCCGGTGGAGCAGCACCTTCCGGGGCCGGCGGGGCTCGTGTCCCCGCCCGGCGGCCTGAGGGTACGGGGGGATGTGCAGGCCCTCCAACCACACCTCGCCGTCGGTCACCCGGGCGAAGGCCTCTGCCAGCGAGGCCCGCCCGGCCCGCAGCGACTTGACCTCGGAGCCGGTGAGGACCAGGCCGGCCTCGTAGGTCTCCTCGATGGCGTAATCGTGGCGGGCCCGCCGGTTCGTGGCGACCGCGCGCTGCCCCGAGCTCACCGGGCCAGCGTAGCCGCTAGGTGAGGTACGGGACCGGATCGACTGGCTCGCCGTTGACCCGGACCTCGAAGTGGAGGTGGCAGCCGGTCGAGAGCCCAGTGGTGCCCACCAGCCCGATCTGCTGTCCCCGGCCCACCTTCTGGCCCGAGGACACACCGATGCTCGACTGGTGGGCGTACAGCGTGGACAGCCCGCCGCCGTGGTCGATCACGGTGGCGTTCCCGTAGCCGCCGTTGTAGCCGGCCGAGAGCACCGTGCCGTCCTCGGCGGCGAAGATCGGCTGGCCGCACGCACCGTCGATGTCCACGCCCGCGTGGAACCGAGTGGTCCCGTACACGGGATGGGTCCGGTAGCCGAACCCCGAGACGATGGCACCGCTCGTCGGCCAGAAGAGCTCGCCCCCGTACTGTCCCGAACCCGTCGAGCCGGAGCCCTGGATCAGCCCCTGGATCTGGGCGGACTCCGCCTCGAGCTGGGCGACCTGCTCCTCGTAGCGCTCGCGGGCGGCGTTGCTCTTGTCGAGGACCTCGGCCGTGTACTCGATCTCCAGGTCGATCTGCTCGAGCAGCGCCTCCTGACGGGCCTTCATCGCCGCGATCCGCTCGGTGTGCCGACGGACCACCCGGAACCGGTCGGCCACGTTGTCCTCGTAGACCCCCATCCGGTCCTGGCGGGTTGCCACGAGCTCGCGGGAGACCCGGACGCCCGCCAGCAGATCGGCGTCGACGGCGAGGACCCGCTCCACGTAGAACGTGCGGTCGGCCATGGACCCCAGGTCGTTCGCGCCCAGGAGCGCCTCGGCGTAGGCCGCCGGCCCGAGGATGTAGGCGGTGGCCGCCTTAGCGTTGAGGAGGTCCTGTTGGGCCAGAAGGTCGGCCCGGGCCCGCTCCAGTCGCCGGGTCCACAGGGCCAGCTCGTCCCTTGCCACCTCAAGAGCGGCCTCGACCTCGGCCAGCCGGGCCTGGGCGGCCGCCAGGTCGGACTGGAGGAGCCGGACCTGGGCGGTCAGCCCCCGGCGGTGCTGCTGAGACGCCGAGAGCTGATCACGGACGCCACGGCTCTCCTCCCTGGCCTCCTCGAGCTGCTCCTGACGCTGCTCGAGCTGGCGCTCGATCTTCTCCAGCTGGGCCTGCGCCGAAACGGGCGGCCCGACGGCCGCCGCCAGCGCCACCGCCCCAATCAGGGCGATGAGTCCTCGCCTCATCTTGGGCATGGGACGATCCTTCGCCGATGGGGGGAGCATCCTATCCTGCCACCGCCCGGGGGGCGGAGGCAAGGGTCTCAGACCTCGAGGAACCGCCGCATGGCCAGCAGGCTGGCCACGGCCGCGATGATGATCCCCGCGCCGAGCAGGATCGGCACCGTGAACAGGATCTCGGGCGTGTCGATCCACGTGGGCACGAACTGCACCTGGCCTCGGAGCGGGTCGATGAACAGGAACTTCATGGAGAAGATCGCCAGCACGGCCGCCACCCCACCGATCAGCCCTTCGACCATGCCCTCGATCAGGAACGGGACCCGGATGAACCAGTTCGTGGCCCCCACCAGCTTCATGATGGCGATCTCCTTCCGGCGGGCGAACACCGCCATCCGGACGGTGTTCCCGATGAGGCCGGCCGCCGAGACCAGCATGATGGCGGCCACCGCGATCACTCCGGTACGGAGGACGCTGGTCACCGCCAGGAGCCGCTTCAGGATGGCCTGCTCGTCCCGGATCTGGTCGATGGCCGGGTCCCCGGCGAGCCGGGCCCGGATCACCGGGAAGTCGGCGGGGTCGACGAGCTTGACCCGGAAGGACTGCGGCATGGCTGCGGGATCGACGTTCTCCACCAGAGCCGGGTTGTCCCGGAACAGCTCCTGGAAGTTCACGAAGGCCTGCTCCCGATTCTCGAAGAACACCTCGTCGACCTCGGGGATCGACTCGATGTTCCGGCTCAGCGCGTCGATCTCCTCGGAGGAGGCATCCTCCCGAAGGAACACCGACACCTCGACCTTCGAGGCCCATTCTCCGGTCATGAGCCGGACCTGCCGCTCCACCAGGAGTGCGCCGCCCAGGAGGAACAGCGAGATGAACACGGTGGAGATGGCGGCGAACGTGACCAGGGCGTTCCGGCGGAGCGCCGTGGCCGTCTCCCGGAAGAAGTAGCTGTACCTACGCACCGTAGCCGTAGACCCCTCGGGCCTGGTCTCGGACCACCTGGCCCTTCTCCAGCTCCACCACCCGTCGCCGCATCGCGTCGACGATGGCGTTGTCGTGCGTGGCCATGATCACCGTGGTCCCTGTCCGGTTGATGCGGTCGAGGAGCTTCATGATCTCCACCGAGGTCGACGGGTCGAGGTTACCGGTCGGCTCGTCGGCCAGGAGGATCAGCGGCCGGTTCACGAACGCCCGGGCGATCGACACCCGCTGCTGCTCGCCGCCGGAGAGCTCCTCGGGGTAGTTGTTGAGCTTGTCGCCGAGCCCTACGAGCTCGAGGATCTCCGGCCCGCGCTTGTCGATGACGTGCCGCTGCTTTCCGATCACCTCGAGGGCGAAGGCCACGTTCTCGAACACGGTCTTGTCGGGCAGCAGCTTGAAGTCCTGGAACACCGTGCCCACGTTCCGCCGAAGGTACGGCACCTTCCACGGCGACAGATGGGCGATGTCCTTCCCGGCCACCCAGATGCTGCCTCGGGTGGGCTCCTCCTCCTTCAGCAGGAGGCGGATGAACGTCGACTTGCCCGAGCCCGACGGGCCCACGACGAAGACGAACTCCCCCTTGCGCACCTCGATGTTGACATCCTCGAGGGCGACCACGGAGTCCTTGTAGATCTTGGTGACGTGTTCGGTCTTGATCATGGGCGACCGGCCGTCCCGGGCCGGCCCGTCATGCTAGCAGACGGGGGAAGCGATGTGAATCATCGGCGTGAGAAAAGAGCCCCGGGCTAGAAGCCCGGGGCTCTCTCTACCTGCGCTTCAGGGATCTACGGGATGCTTACCTCCTTCTCGCAGTTCCCCGTGTCGACGCCGGGGCCTCCGTTGCAGCGGTCCTTGCCCCCACCGCCTCGGAGGTTGTCCTTGCCGGCGGCACCTCTCAACTTGTCGTTGCCGCCTTGGCCGAGGAGCCTATCCTTGCCTCCCCCGCCGTTGACTCTATCCTTCCCCGCTCCGGCGCAGACCACGTCGTTGCCGCCCAGGGTGGAGATGCGGTCGTTGCCCCCGAGCGCGGCCACGACGTCCTTGCCGCTCGTGCCGGCGAGGACATCGTTCCCGGGCGTCCCGACGAGCGTGGCCAGCTGGCCCTTGCACATCACGGTGGGGGGCTCAGGCTGGGGGCAGTCCCAGGCTATGGCGTCCAGCTCCGGGTCTACCCCCGTCGTGCCGAGGATCGTGATCGAGTCGGTAGCGGTGTTGATCGTGATGAAGTCCCTCGGCTGCGGGGCCCCGAATGCCGTGGGGGAGACGCCGAAGAGGGTCTCGCCGTCACAGCTCCACGCCAGGGCGCTGATGGAGTCGTCGTCGTCGCCGTTCAACGTCCCCTGGCTGGTAAGTGCGCCGGTCGCCTTGTTGACCGTGAAGTACTCCCCGCCGGGCGGCCCGCCGCCGTTCGGGGTCACCCAGACTGTGTTGTCGTCGGGGTCGGCCGAGAGGCCGGACCCGAAGCTGCTGAAAGCTGAGTCCCCGACGACCGTTCCTTCCCCGGTGGCCTTGTTGATCTTGACCAGGTCGTCCGAGCATTCCGTCCAGCCCCAGAGCTGACCGTCGGTGGTGAAGGTGATGTCGGCAGTCCCCTGGTCACAATCCGAGATGATCTGGCTGAGGAGCGTTCCCTCGCCGGTCTCCTTGTCGATCTTGATCAGAGAGCCGGGTGCCCCCCCCGTTGGGTCCTGCGACGCGGTCGAGCCGTACAGCTGGCCGTCCGTCGGATCGACGGCGAGGCCGGTGACCGCGAAGCCGATCGGCCCGATCGCCGCGGTCTTGGTTCCGTTGGCCGGGTTCATCGTGA
This sequence comes from Actinomycetota bacterium, assembly GCA_050692915.1. Lineage (GTDB taxonomy): Bacteria > Actinomycetota > UBA4738 > UBA4738 > CALAEC01 > CALAEC01. The sequence continues at coordinate 11,729 of JBOGVU010000045.1, forward strand.
ACAGCGTGGTGTTCGGATTCCCACCGGCCCCGTCCGCACCGAAGAGCACCGGGCCGGGCACTTGGGCAGGAGCCGGACCCGCGAACACGAGCTGCGCCAGCAGCAGGCTGAGGGCGCCGACGAGGGCAAACGACCCTCGAGCCCTCCCGCGCGTATTGTCGATGTTCACTGCCATCCCCTTCCTCCTTTCGAGGTCCGCACCCTCGTCTCGAGGTACGCACCGAACCCATCCGAAAGAGCCAGAACAGCATCAGGCCTTGGGTCTTCGCCCTCCCCTGTCGCCGCGCCCGGGGCCGCGCAAGCGGCTCCCCGCCCTTTCGGCTCGATCCAGCCAACCCTCCTTGGGCAGGCGGCCCGAACCCTAACATCCCCCAACCGGACAAATCAAGTCCACGGGTCGACACCACCACAGGGCCGCCGAGGGAGGGAGCTTGGAGGTTTCGTCCGGATGGACCAGTTCGGCGGATGCTCGTGCTTGCCCTGCCTAGCCGCTGCCTCACCGGCTCGGTTCGAGGCGATCCCGGGCTGTTCGGGCGATGCCGGCGGCGTCCAGGCCGTACTTCGCGTACAGCTCCCGCGGCGAGCCGGACTCGCCGAACGTCCGCATCCCGATCCGGTGGAGGGGCGCCGCGGATCCGTCGCCGGCGGCCAGCACCTCCGCCACGGCGCTCCCCAGGCCCCCGTTCACGCTGTGGTCCTCGATCGTGATCACGGCGCGGTGGCTTTCCGCCGCCGCCCGGACCGCCTCCTCGTCGAGGGGGGCGATGGTGTGGACGTTGATCACGGAGGCCGAGACACCATCGGCGTCGAGCGCGTCGGCGGCCCGCACGGCCTCCCCCACCGGGGCGCCCGTGGCCACCAGGGCCACGTCCGAGCCCTCCCGGAGCACTACGGCCCGCCCGAGCTCGAACTGGTACCCTTCGTCGTTCACGTCCTCGACTCCCTGCCGGGTGAGCCGGAGGAACGCCGAGCCCCGGTGGTCCAGGAGGTACTCCACGGCGCGCTCGGTCTCGACGGCGTCGGCCGGATTCACCACCGTCATGTTCGGGAGCGCCCGCATCATGGCGATGTCCTCCAGGGACATCTGCGAGTAGCCGTCCTCGCCGACCCCGATCCCGCTGTGGGTCCCCACGAGCCGGACGTTGGCCTCTTGGTAGGCCACCGACATGCGGACGGTCTCGAACCGCCCGGTGACGAAGCACGAGAACGAGCACGCCCAGGGCACCCTCCCCTCCAGGGCCAGACCCGAGGCGATCCCCACCATGTTCGACTCTGCGATCCCGCACTCGAGGAACCGGTCCGGGTACCGCTCCGCGAACGCCTCGGTGCGGGTGGAGTCACGGAGGTCCCCGGTGAGAACCACGACCCGGGGGTCTTCGCCCACGCGGGCGATGGCCTCTCCGAAGGCGTCTCGGGTGGCCGCCCCCATCACCGCTCCCCCCGCAGCTCCGCCAGGGCCCGCTGGGCCTGCTCGCCGTTGGGAGCCTTGCCGTGCCACGACGGGTCGAGCTCCATCCACGACACACCCTTGCCCTTCACCGTGCGCGACACGATCAGGCTGGGCCGGCCGGTGACCAGCTCGGCCTCGTCGAGCGCGTCCAGGATCTGCCCCATGTCGTGCCCGTCGATCTCCCGGACGTGCCAGTTGAACGACCGCCACTTCGCCACCACGGGCTCGATGTCGAGGCGCTCGGCCACCTTCCCGGTCTGCTGGACCTGGTTCGCGTCGAGGATCCCGCACAGGTTGTCGAGACCCCTGCGGCCGGCGAACATGGCCGCCTCCCAGATCTGCCCGGCCTGTTGCTCGCCGTCGCCCATCATGCAGTACACCCGCCACGAGGCCCCCCCGAGCGCCCCGGCCACGGCCATCCCCACCGCCACGGAGAGCCCCTGGCCCAGCGAGCCGGTGGAGGCCTCGATCCCCGGGAGCCGGGTCCGGTCGGGGTGGCCCTGGAGCGGAGAGCCGAGATCCCGCAGGGTCTTCAGCTCCTCCTTCGGGAAGAACCCCAATGTGGCCATGGCCGCGTACACGATCGGGATGCAGTGGCCCTTCGAAAGGACGAAGCGGTCGCGGTCCGGCCACGTGGGCTCCTCGGGGCGCAGCCGCAGCTTGTGGAAGTACAGGGCGGCGATCATGTCGGCGGCCGACAGCGTCCCCCCGGGGTGGCCGGAGCCCGCCTCCGTGATCGTCTCGATGTCGAGGATGCGAAGGTCGCGGGCGATGCCGGTCAGGCGCTCGACCAGGGCGTCGCGGTCGGTCTCCACGGCCACGACGGCTAGCCTACCCTACGTCCGACGAACCGCCGGCCTCGGCCTCTGCGCGGTGCCGGAGCGCCGCCTCGATCAGCGGCCGGAGGTCGCCGTCGAGCACGCGGTCCACATCCCCGATCTCCACCCCGGTCCGGTGGTCCTTCACCATCCGGTACGGATGGAGGACGTACGAGCGGATCTGGGAGCCGAACTCGATGTCCCGGCGCTCCCCCCGCAGGTTCTCGATCCGCTCCTCCCGCTCCCGCCGGGCCAGGTCCATCAGTCGTGACTTCAGGATCCGCATGGCCACGGCCCGGTTCTGGTTCTGCGACCGCTCGTTCTGACACGCGGCCGTGATGCCGGTGGGGATGTGGGTGATCCGGACCGCCGAGTCGGTCACGTTCACGTGCTGGCCGCCGGCGCCGCTGGACCGGTACGTCTCGATACGGAGGTCCTTGGGGTCTAGCTCTACCTCCTCGTCCTCCGGGAGGAGCGGGATCACGTCGAGCGAGGCGAACGAGGTGTGCCGGCGGCTCGAGGCGTCGAACGGGGAGATACGCACGAGCCGGTGCACGCCACGCTCGACCGACATGAGCCCGTAGGCGTTCGGTCCCTTGACGATGAACGTGGCGCCCTTGAGCCCGGCCTCGTCACCGGGCGTCACCTCGTCCAGCTCGACGTCGAAGCCCTCCCGCTCCGCCCACCGGAGGTACATCCGAAGGAGCATCTCCGCCCAGTCCTGTGACTCGGTCCCCCCCGCGCCCGCGTGGAGCGATGCCACCGCGTCGCTCCGGTCGTACTCGCCTCCGAGGAGCGCCACCAGCTCAAGCGCGGCCACGTCCGCCTCCAACCGCTCCAGGGCCTGGTCGAGCTCCCGCTCGGTCTGGGAGTCGCGGGACTCGTCCAGCAGCTCATCGAGGACCTCGGCCTCCTCGATCCGCTCGGCCAGCCCGTCGTACCGTTCCAGCTCGGCCCGTAGGGCGGACAGCCGCCGGGTCAGCCCCTGGGCTCGGGCGGGGTCGTCCCACAGGCCTGGTTCGGAGGCGGCCCGTTCGAGCCCCTCGGCCTCGCGGCGGCGGCGGTCGACGTCAAAGGTACTCCTTCGCGCTGGCCACCCGGGCCTTCAGGTCCTCCACCAGCTCTCGCCGCTCGGTCATCGGCTACGCGGTGTTGGCGCCGTGGCACTTCTTGTACTTCTTCCCCGAGCCGCAGGGGCACGGGGCGTTGCGGGGGATCTTCCCCGACGCCGCTCCCGCCGCCGGCCCCGCCACGGCCTCCCGGCGGCTCCGGCCCGCCACCATCCGCTGCGGCCGCGGGCGGGCCGGCTCGTCCTGCCGGACCAGGTCGACGCGGTAGATGTACCGGACGAACTCCTCGACGATCGAGCCCTTCATACCCTCGAACATCGTGTGGGCCTCGTTCTGGTACTCGACGAGTGGATCCCGCTGCCCGTACGCCCGGAGGTGGATGCCCTCTTCCAGGTAGTCCATCTCGTGCAGGTGCTCACGCCACCTGTTGTCGGTGACCGACAGCACCACCATCCGCTCGAGCTCCCGCATGACCTGCTCGCCGAGCTCCTGCTCCCGCCGCTCGTAGGCGGAGATGGCCTCCTGGAGGACCCGGTCGCGGACCTCTTCGGCGTCCTCGATGCCGCGGAGCTCGTCGACGTTCAGCCCGGTCGGATACGTCCCCTGGAGCGTGGTGACCAGGCCCTCGAGGTCCCACTCCTCCGGGAAGATCTCGGTGCTCACGTACTGGGCCACGGTCCCCTCGATCACCTCGGCGATCATCTCCAGGGTCTGGTCGCGGAGGTTCTCGCCCTCCAGGATCCGGCGCCGGTCCCCGTAGATGATCTTCCGCTGGGTGTTCATGACCTCGTCGTACTTGAGGACGTTCTTCCGGCGCTCGAAGTTGATCGCCTCGACCTGCTTCTGGGCGTTCTCGATGGCCCGGGAGACGATCCGCGCGGTGATCGGCTCGTCCTCCGGCCACTTGAAGCGGTTCATGATGGCCTCGATGCGCTTGGCCGCGAACAGCCGCATCAGGTCGTCCTGGAGCGAGAGGTAGAACAGCGACTCGCCCGGGTCGCCCTGGCGGCCGGACCGGCCCCGGAGCTGGTTGTCGATCCGGCGAGACTCGTGGCGTTCGGTCCCCAGCACGTACAGGCCGCCGAGCTCCACCACCTCCTCGTGCTCGGCTTCGGTCTGCTTCTTGTGCCGCTCCAGGATCGGCTCGTACTCCGTCTCGTACTGCGCCCGCTCCTCGTCATCCATGTCGAACAGGAGGTACCGGTCGTTGTCCCAGCCGTTCGCGGCCATCTCCTGGCGGGCCAGGTACTCGGGGTTGCCGCCGAGCATGATGTCGACTCCGCGGCCGGCCATGTTCGTGGCAACGGTGACCGAGCCCTTCCGCCCGGCCTGGGCGATGATCATGGCCTCCTTCTCGTGCTGCTTCGCGTTCAGGACGTGATGGGGCACGCCGTGGCGGTTCAGGTAGCCGGCCAGCCGCTCCGACTTCTCGATGGACACGGTGCCCACCAGCACCGGCTGGCCCTTCTCGTGACGCTCCGCGAGGTCCTCCACCACGGCCTTCCACTTCGCGTCCTCGGTCTTGTAGATCAGGTCCTGCTCGTCCCTCCGGATCATCTCCTGGTTCGTAGGGATCTCCACCACGCCGAGCTTGTAGACCTCCTCGAACTCCCGGGCCTGGGTCTTGGCCGTCCCGGTCATGCCGGCGAGCTTCTCGTACATCCGGAAGTAGTTCTGGATCGTGATCGTGGCCAGGGTCTGGTTCTCCTCCTTGATGCGCACGCCCTCCTTGGCCTCGATCGACTGGTGGAGGCCCTCGGAGTAGCGGCGGCCGTGGAGGATCCGCCCGGTGAACTCGTCGACGATGAGGACCTCGCCGTCCTTCACGATGTAGTCGACGTCCCGCTTGTACAGCTCCTTGGCCCGGAGGGAGTTCTGGAGGTGGTGGACCAGCGGGGTGTGGACGTGCTCGTACAGGTTCTCCACCCCGAGGTACTCCTCGACCTTCGCCACGCCGGGCTCCGTGATGGCCACGGTCCGCTTCGACTCGTCGACCTCGTAGTCGCTCTCCGCCTTGAGGCGGGGGGCGATCCGGGCGAACGTCTGGTACCACTTCGCCGAGTCCTGGACCGGCCCGCTGATGATGAGCGGGGTCCGGGCCTCGTCGATCAGGATCGAGTCGACCTCGTCCACGATCGCGTAGTGATGGCCGCGCTGGACCATGTCGTCCAGCCGCATGGCCATGTTGTCCCGGAGGTAGTCGAACCCGAACTCGTTGTTCGTCCCGTACGTGATGTCGGCCGAGTAGGCCGGGCGCCGCTGGACCGGCGTCATCTCGGACTGGATCAACCCGACCGAGACCCCCAGGAGCCGGAAGATCGGCCCCATCCACTCGGAGTCCCGCTTGGCCAGATAGTCGTTCACGGTGACGATATGGACGCCCTCACCGGTCAGCCCGTTCAGGAACGCGGGCATCGTGGAGACCAGGGTCTTGCCCTCGCCGGTCTTCATCTCGGCGATGTTGCCCTGATGGAGTGAGGTGGCGCCCATCACCTGGACGTCGAAGTGGCGCTGGCCGAGGGTCCGTCGGGCGGCCTCGCGCACGACCGCGAACGCCTCGGGGAGGAGATCGTCCAGCGCCTGGCCGTCCTTCAGGCGGCGCTTGAGCTCATCGGTCCTCCCGGCGAGCTCGCCGTCCGAGAGGTCCTCCACCTCGGGCTCGAATGTGTTGACCAGGTGGGCCGTATGCTCGAGGTGCTTGCGCTTGCGTCCTTCACCGATCTCGGTGAGCTTGCCCAATACCACGGGGATTCGTCCTTCGTCGGGGACCTCGATTGTACAGCGAAGGGCCGGTTATCCCGGCCGGCCGGCCGCGACCTGCTCCCCGCGCGCCGCCAGCAGCGCGATGGGGATCGCCAGCAGGGCCAGCGCGGCGATGGCCACCGCCAGGAGCCCCGTGACCTGGAGCAGGGCGGCGCCCGACAGCACCCCGGTCGCTGCCGAGAGCGCGGCCACCAGGTCCATCAGTCCCAGCGCGCCGGCCCGCTCCGTCGGTCCGGCCAGGTCACTGATCACAGCGGTGGACCCGATGTAGGAGAAGGACCACCCCACCCCGATCAGGAGCAGGCCCGCCGACGGCAGGACGGTCGAGCCCTCCGGGACGGCCAGCAGGACGCCCGCCGCCGTGAGGGCGATCCCGACCAGGAGCCCCGGCCGGCGGCCCCACCGATCGAGGGCCGCCCCCACCACCGAAGAGAACGCGAACATCCCGGCGAGGTGGAGGCTGATCACGAGCGAGACCGTGATCTCCGAGGACCCGTGGCTGTGGAGCACGACCGGGATCACGCTCATGAAGGTGACCATCGCCACCTGGACCACCACGATGCTCGCCACGGCGGCCCGGGCGGGGGGGAGCCGGAGGATCTCGATGGGGCGGCGGATCCCCGCCGCCACCTCCCCGCCGACCGCCAGCTCACGGGGATCGGGCCGCATCGACAGGACCAGCCCCAGCGCCCCCGTCGCCAGGACCGGCACGAGCAGCCACGGCACGACCAGGGGGTTCTCGACGCCCGCGCCGGCGGCCACCGAGTGGACGGCCCCGGCCAGGGGAGGACCACCGACCGCGCCGATCGTGCCGGCCACCAGGAGCCTTCCCACGGCGCGGCCGCGGCGATCCGCCGGATACATGTCGGCCACGGCCGCCCGGCCCAGGAGGGCAGTCCCCGCGCCCGCCCCCAGGACCACGGCGCTCACCATGAGGCCCGTCGTCGAGGCCGAGGCCACAGAGATCGCGGCCAGCCCGCCACCCAGGCCGAGCACCACGTATCCCCCGGCCAGCCCGGGCCGGCGCCCCATCCGATCCATGAACCGCCCGGAGATCCTGGCGCCGGCCGCGAGTGCCAGCGAGTACACGCCGAACAGCACCGCGGCCGAGCTCTCCCGGCCGCTGAGCTCGAACACGGAGATCGGGCCGAACGTGGCCACGGCGCCGAGGGCGCCCCACAGCGCGACCTGGGCGGTGGCCAGCAGGCCGGTGTTGCGGGCGACCATACGGTCGCGGGCATCGGGTGGTGCGGCCAGTCCCCCTCCCCCCAGGGCTACTTGATGTCGAGAAGCTTCTCCCGGACCGCGTAGATCACGGCCTCCATCCGGGAGTGGAGCTGGAGCTTCTCCAGGATGTTCCGGATGTGGTTCTTGACGGTGTTTTCGGAGATGAACAGCTCCCCGGCGATGTCGCGGTTCCCCTTCCCCTGGGCCACCAGGCTCAGGACCTCGAGCTCCCGGTCGGTCAGCCGGGGCGGGGCCAGCGGCTGGCGGTCGTCCTCGCGCTTCGTCATGGCCTGGAACTCGGTCAGGAGCTTCGATGCCATGGCCGGGGAGATCCGGGAATGGCCCTGCATCACGGAGCGGATCGAGTCGGCGACCTCCTCGGACGAGATCTCCTTCAGGAGGTAGCCGGACGCGCCGGCCTTGATCGAGTCGTACAGGTCCGCCTCCTCGTCGCTGTTCGTCAGGACCAGGATCTTCACGTGGGGGAGCTGCTCCTTGATCTTCTGGGTGGCCTCGATCCCGGAGCGGCGAGGCATCCGAACGTCCATGAGCACCACATCGGGCATGAGCTCGGCGGCGCGGTCGACGGCCTGATCCCCGTCATGGGCCTCGCCGACCACCTCGATGTCGGGCTCGTTGTCGAGGACCATCTCCAGGCCGCGTCGGAACAGGGCGTGGTCGTCGGCGATCAGGACTCGAAGCCGCTCGCTGGCGGGCTCTCCCGTCACGTCGTCTACTCCGGTTCAGGCGGCGGGCTCGACGTACGGCGCGATTTTACCCTGGACGCCCAGGTGAGCAGGCGGCTTCGGCGTCGCCGATGGTCCTCGGTGATCTGGCGCTCCAGTCGGTCCACTACCCGGTCCACGGCGGCCTCCACGTCCTGTCCGCTCGCCGAAGCCCGGTAGGTGCGGCGCCCCGACCGTGCCGATGCGGCCACCCGGTGGCCGCCGCCGATCCGCCCTCGCGTCTCCCTGATGACTTCGACCTCCACCCGGTCCAGGCGGCCGTCGAATCGGCTGAGCCGCCCGATCTTCCGCTCCACGAGGCCGCGGGTCTGGCCGGTGACCCGGTCGCCTCTCCCTTTCACCACGAGGTCCATGGGCGCCTCCTCCCCAACGGAGCGGGGGACCGGGACATGCCCGGCCCCCCGATGGGCTCGCACCTGGCTGACCTGGTCTTTGCCCCCACACTCGCCTGCCGAGGGGTTCGCCGCCCGAAGGACGGCTTAGCTCCTTCTCCCGGCTCGGGGCCGGGGCAGGACTTACATCTAAGCCGCACCATGCTCAGCAACCAAAGGTCGCCTTACGTGGGTCGTTTCGCCTGCGGCTGGCGTCGACTACCGGGGGAACATCCCCCGGGCAACCACAGACCCAGGCTCAAGCCCGGACCTATGGTACTCGCGCGGTCGCCGGGGAACCACTCCCCAGGCAGCGGGCCGGGACGGGGCCGCCGAGGGATCGGGCCGCGGTCAGGACCGTGACCCGTCTGGCGCCGGCGCGGCGAAGGGCCCGGGCGCACGCCGAGGCGGTGGCGCCGGTGGTCAGGACGTCGTCGATAAGGAGGACCCGCCCACGGACGGACCCACGGGCGGCGAACGCACCCCCGAGCGC
>JBOGVU010000046.1:0-20114 GCA_050692915.1 Actinomycetota bacterium
TCCGCTGCCGGACCACGTTCAACTGCACCGAGGCCTGCCCTCGTGGGATCAAGGTCACCAAGGCGATCCAGGAGGTCAAGCGGGCCATCATGTTCGACCGACTCGGATAGGCCTCCCGCTCAGGTCTTCTGCTCCGTCCCCTCGAGGCGCCGGCGAGGATCCGTGTCGTCGAACGTGAGGAAGGAGAACTTCCCGGCGGCCTCCAGCACGCCGTACCGAACCGCCCGCAGATCGGCGATCCCCTGCTCCCGGGCCGCCTCCAGCACCTCGTCGAGGGTGACCCGCTCGATCCGCATGGCCTCCCGCTGGACCTTGCCGTCGTGCACCACGATGACGGGGTTTCCCTCGATCAGCCCGCGCGTGCCCGCGAACCGGAAGCTCACGTACGAGGAGACGAGGATCCAGAAACCCAGCGTGCCGATCGCCAGCAGCGCGCCGGTCACCGAGAAGTCCTCCTGGGTCACCCCCTGCTGGACCAGGTCGCCGATCGTGACCAGCAGCACGAGCTCGAACACGCCCAGCTGCGCCAGCTCCCGCTTGCCCATGGCCCGGATGAGGACCCACATCAGGAAGTAGACGATCGTGGCTCTGATGACGATCTCCATCTACGGCACCACCCTCGTCGTGTAATGGACGGTCACGACCGGAGCATCTCCCTCGAGCACGGACGTCGATGCCCGCTGGCTGAGGTGCTCCGTCGGCTCGAGCCGTCCGTCGAAGGACACCCGGAACGTCTGGCCCGGCGGCGGATCGAACTCCCAGACCACGAACTCGGGCGTCCCGGTCTCCTTCGCCGGTTGGGGATGGACGACGTTGTAGTCGAACAGGTGCAGGTACGCCCGGCTGGTGGCGATCCTGATCGGTCCGTCGAACCCTCCCTCGTGGCTCACCTCGATGCCCCACGGCGTGGCCAGCCCGGGCCGGCTCACCTCCGCGTACGTGACCGCGAGCCGGTACCCGCCGCCGGTCCCGGTGACGGCCCCGATCCGCGGCCCCAGCACGTTCGCCGCGGCCAGCACGAGCACGGCCACGAGCACGGACAGTAGGATCCGGCGGCCGGCCCGAGCCCGGCGGAGCCGGTCGAGCCCGATGGGCTCGGGACCCGTGGGCAGTGGCTGGAGCTCCTCCATCGTTCCTCCCTTCCTCCGCTTGCCGGCCATTCTCATACCCCTCCGGGGCCCGTTTGCCAGCCTTCCGGCGGGGTACCAGCCAGGGGAGGAAGGAGGCTCGCCATGCCGCAGGCAGCGTGGAGCGAGAAGCGCGAGCGTCAGTACAAGCACATCAAGAAAAGCGCCAAGGAGCGTGGGGCCAGCGAGGATCGAGCCGAGGAGATCGCGGCCCGGACCGTGAACAAGGAACGGGCCCGGAGCGGGGAAGCACGTGAGAGCTCCCGCCTCTCCAGGACCGACATCTCGTCCGGACGACGGGGCGGGGGGCGCGCGAATCGAGCGGGCCCACGCGGGCGGACCCGGGATCAGCTGTACGAGGAGGCCCGGGACATGAACATCGAGGGTCGCTCCAGGATGACCAAGGAGCAGCTCCGCCGGGCCGTCGACCGGAGGAAGGCTTCGTAACGGGTCGAACCCCGCTGGTACGCTCCCGGGCGTGCGCCAACGTGTCACGCTGATCCCCGGCGACGGCATCGGGCCCGAGGTGGCGGAGGCCGCCAGGGCCGTGGTGGACGCCACCGGGGTCGAGGTCGAATGGGACGTCCAGGAGGCGGGCGCGGCTACGCTGGAGCGAGAAGGAACCCCCCTCCCCGAACGCGTCCTGGACTCCGTGCGCCGGTCCCGAACCGCCCTGAAGGGCCCCATCACCACACCGGTAGGCTCCGGCTTCCGGAGCGTGAACGTGGCCCTTCGCCAGGAGCTCGATCTGTTCGCCGCGGTCCGGCCGGCCCGGCACTACCCCGGGCTCCCCACCCGGCACCCCGGCGTGGACCTGGTCACGATCCGCGAGAACACCGAGGACCTGTACAGGGGGATCGAGTTCGAGCGCGGGACCCCGGAGACCGCTCGCCTGCGGGCGGCGCTGCTCGACCTGGCCGGCTACCGCGTTCCCGACGACGCCGGGGTCACCGTGAAGCCCATCTCGATCACGGGAACCCGTCGCGTGGTGCGATACGCCCTCGAGTACGCTCAGCGGAACGGACGCAGGAACGTCACCGTGGGTCACAAGGCGAACATCATGAAGTTCTCAGACGGGGTCTTCCTGGCGACCGCCCTGGAGGTGGCGGAGGAATACCCCGAGATCGACGTCCGAGAGATGCAGGTGGACGAGATGGCCATGTGGCTGGCCTGGGAGCCCGAGACGCTCGACGTGCTCCTCCTGCCGAACCTGTACGGGGACATAGTCTCCGACCTCTCCGCGGGGCTCGTGGGGGGTCTGGGCGTTGCCCCGGGAGCGAACCTCGGGTGGGAGTACGCGGTGTTCGAACCGGTCCACGGGAGCGCCTCGGACATCGCCGGGCGGGGGGTGGCCAATCCCGTGGCCATCATCCTGTCCGCCGCCATGATGCTCCGGCACCTGGCGGAGGACGCGGCGGCCGAGCGCGTCGAGGCGGCCGTTGCCGAGCTTCTCCGGGACGGGCGCACCCTGACGCCTGACCTGGGCGGTACCGCCCACACCCTCGACGTGGCCGGGGAGATCGCCCGCCTGACGACCTGACCGGTCTCGGGCCCGCAGGCACCGTGAGATTCAGGGCTTCGGATCGGGGCCCGCACGGGGCCCCCGGGCAGGCATTCAGCAGCCCGGTTCGCCGGGGTGGCCGCAGCACCCACCGTGGACCGTGGCCCGGAAGCGGTTGCGGATCAGGCGCCGGACGTATCGGCCCGAGAGCCGCTCGGTCCGGAGGTTGCGGGCGAAGTCTCGCGCGTAGTCGCCGAACCCTCGTCCCATGACGACAGTCTAATGTGCCCGCGCGGACGGCCCGAAGGAGCACGACACCGAAGGTCTGATGGGCCGAGGCCTGTAGGTGGGCCGCCGGGCCTAGGCGAGCTTCGCCAGGTCCGAGCAGCGCTCCCGGATCCCCTCGGCGGCCTCTCGGAGGGCCGTGACCTCGGACTCGTCGAGCTCGAGCTCCACGACCTCCCTCACGCCGCCACGCCCCAGCCTGGCCGGGAGCCCCACGAACACGTCGGCGATCCCGTACTGGCCGGTGGCCCACACGCACGCCGGCAGCACGTCCCCGGTGTCACCCGCGATGGCGTTCACCATCTGCGCCACAGACGCGGACGGAGCGTAGTACGCGCTCCCCTTCTTGAGGAACCCCACGATCTCGGCGCCGGCGTCCCGGGTGCGCTGGTAGAGACGCTCCAGGGTCTCCTCGTCCACCAGGTCGCGGAGGGGCTTCCCCTCGACCGTGGCGTGGGCGGGCAGGGGCACCATCGACTCGCCGTGGGACCCCAGGGTCATGGCCTCGACCGCGGACGGGGACACACCGACCTCCGCGGCGATGAAGTACCTGAGCCGGGCGGAATCCAGGGTCCCGGCCATCCCCATCACCCGCTCCTTGGGGAACCCGGTGACCTCCCCGGCCAGGTACGTCATCTCATCGAGGGGGTTGCTGACCACGATGAGCACGGCCTCCGGCGAGGCGTCCCGAAGCCGTCCGGCGACGTCGCGCATGATGGCGGCGTTCTTCCCGAGGAGGTCCATCCGGCTCATGCCCGGCTGCCTGGGGAGCCCCGCGGTGATCACCACGATGTCGGAGCCGGCCGTGTCCGCGTAATCGTTCGTCCCCCGGACAAGGGGCTCGAACCGCTCCACCGGCGACGACTGGTTCATGTCGAGCGCCAGGCCCTGGGGCAGGCCCTCGACGATGTCGACCATCACCACCTCGTCGGCCAGGCCCCGCTGGGCCACCCGCATCGTGGTGGTGGCGCCGACGAAGCCGCTGCCGACCACGGTCACCTTCACGCGCGCTCCTCCATGAGGCCCATCCTACCCGCGGTAGCCCGGACGCCCGACTTCACTGGCCCGTTCGAGCTATCCGGCCATGGCCCGGCCGGCACAGAAAGACCACCCTCGGGGGCTATGGACCGGGTCGCCTCGAGGGCCGACTATCTAACCAGATGCCCCGTCACCTCCGCCTCGCCCCAGCCCTGCCCGAGGGACCGACCTACGTCGTCGGCCGAACCACGCATGTCGCGCCGGGAACACCGTACGTGGTGGCCCAGTGCGCGGACGAGGCCGTGGCTGCGGTCCTCGCGCTGGCCGGGCACGAGACCTTCCGCCGCGAGCTGATGCTGGCGGAGCCAGCACTGACCGAGGCTCTGGAGCGGTGGGAGGCCCACGATCACAAGGCCCACGACCGGGAGCGTTCGGCCTCAGCGGCGTTCGGTCGGGTCCCCCCGGACGGGCGCAGGTCCCCGCATCCCTCCGTGCTCGGCAAGCTCCTGCCCTAGCTCGCCCACCCGCCCATTCGCAGGCTTGGCGCTGGTAGAGTCCGACCTCGTCACCGACCAGGAGGAGGCTTCCAGATGAGCGCCCAGATGACGAACCCGGCCTTGGACTACCCGGTGCGCGTCGATGTCCAGCGGCCGGAGCAGAGCTCCCGCCTGCTCGCGTTGACGGGAGCGCTGCTCTTCGTCAAGGCCCTGCTCCTCCTCCCCCACATCATCGTGCTGTATTTCCTCCAGCTCGCCCAGGTCATCGTGGCCTACGTCGGCTACTTCGTGGTGCTCTTCACTGGGAGGCTTCCGGAGGGCATGTTCAGGTTCATGGCCGGCGTTCTCCAGTGGTACACGCGGACCAGCGCCTGGTTCCTCGGGCTGACCGACATCTACCCGCCGTTCAGCCTCGCCATCGAGACGAGGCCGGGGGCGGCGCCTCCGCGCTAGACGCCGGACTCCAAGCGCCCGATCACCGCGTCGGCGACCTCGGAGGTTCCCACCGCGGTGGGGTCGTCCCGGGACGGCTTCATGTCGTAGGTCACGCTCTTCCCCTCGGCGATGACGGCCGCCAGGGCTCGCTCCAGCCGGTCCGCCGCGTCCCGCTCCTCGAGGTACCGGAGCATCAGCATCCCCGAGAACATCATGGCCATCGGGTTGACCTTGTTCATCCCCCTGTACCTGGGGGCGCTGCCGTGGGTGGCCTCGAACACGGCCGCCCGGTCGCCGATGTTGCCACCGGGGGCGACCCCAAGTCCCCCGATCAGCCCGGCGCACAGGTCGCTGATGATGTCGCCGTACAGGTTCGGCAGGACCAGCACGTCGTACTCCTCGGGGCGGGCCACGAGCTGCATGGCCAGGTTGTCCACGATCCGGTCCTCGAACTCGATGTCGTCGTACTCGTTTGCCACCTCGCGGGCCGTCTCCAGGAACAGCCCGTCCGTGAACTTCATGATGTTCGCCTTGTGCACGGCCGTGACCTTCTTCCGCCCTTCCCGCCTGGCGTACTCGAACGCCCACCTGACGATCCGCTTCGTCCCGGTGACCGAGATCGGCTTGATGGAGATCCCGCTGTCCTCGCGGATCCGCTGGCCGGAGATCTCGGCGATCGTCTCGATGAGCCGCCTGGCCTCCTCGGTCCCCTGCTCGAACTCGATCCCGGCGTAGAGGTCCTCGTGGTTCTCCCGGCAGATCACCACGTCCACGTTCTCGTACCGGGACCGGACGCCCGGGTACGACTTGCACGGCCGGAGGCAGCAGAACAGGTCGAGCTCCTTGCGCAGGGCCACGTTGACGCTCCGGAACCCGGTCCCCACCGGCGTGGTGATGGGGCCCTTGATGGCCACGCCGTTCGTCCGGATGGATTCAAGGACGTGATCGGGCAGAGGTGTCCCGTACCGGTCCATCACGTCGGAGCCGGCCTCCTGGACGTCCCAGTCGAAGCCCACGCCGGTGGCCTCCAGGACCCTCCGGGTGGCTTCGGACAGCTCGGGGCCGACCCCGTCGCCGGGGACGAACGTCACTCGATGGGCCATTCGAACGCTCCTTCGTCGGGTGCTCGCGCCGGCCATCATAGCCACGACCCGGGGCCGGGAACCGCTGGTATCATTCGGGGAGCGCCGTGAGCGACAAGGGCCTGGCCGACGTCGTCGCCGCCGAGACCTCGATCTCCGACATCGACGGCAAGCTCGGGAGGCTCTGGTACGTCGGGTACGACATCCACGACCTGGCCCGGTGGTCCACGTTCGAGGAGACCGTCTTCCTCCTCCATCACCAGCGGCTCCCCACCCGTGACGAGCTCGAGGACCTGATGGGGCGGCTGGTCGAGGAGCGCGAGCTCGATCAGTGGACCCGCGACCTCATGCCCACGTTCGCCGAGGTGGCCTCGCCGATGTCGATGCTCCGGACGAGCGTTTCCGCGTCCTCGGGCTACGATCCCGACGGCTGGGACCAGTCCGCCGAGGCCAACCGGCGCAAGGCGATGCGGTTGGTGGCCCGGTTCCCCACCCTGATCACCACCTACCATCGGATCCGCTCCGGGGAGGAACCGGTCCCCTCCAACCCGGCGCTCCCGCACGCGGCCAACTTCCTGTGGATGCTCACCGGCCGGGAACCGGACCAGGAGGCGGCCCGGGCGTTCGACATCTGTCTGATCCTCCACGCGGACCACACCATGAACGCCTCGACGTTCGTGGCCCGCGTGGTGGCCTCGACGCTCTCCGACATGCACTCGGCCATCACGGCCGCGATCGCCGCGCTGAAGGGCCCGCTGCACGGGGGCGCCAACGAGGCCGTGATGAAGATGCTCGAGGACATCGGCGAGGTGGATCGGGTCGAGCCCTTCGTCCTCGACCGCCTCCAGCGCAAGGAGAAGATCATGGGCTTCGGCCACCGCGTCTACAGAACCGAGGATCCGCGGGCCACGGACCTGCGGCGACTGTCCCGAGAGCTCGGGGAACGTGTCGGCGACACGCGCTGGCACGACCTCTCGGAGCGGATCGAGAAGGTGGTCCAGGAGCGGAAGGGCCTGTACCCGAACGTGGACTTCTACGCGGCCAGCGTGTACCACACCCTGGGCATCCCCACGGACCTGATGACGTGCGTGTTCGCCGCGAGTCGCGTGGCCGGCTGGACGGCCCATGTGCGGGAGCAGCTCGCCGACAACCGGCTGATCCGGCCGGAATCCGAGTACGTGGGGCCGAGCAACCAGAAGTACGTCCCGATCGAGGAGCGCTCGTGAGGATCTCCGCGATCATGACGCAGGCCGCGGTCACCGACCGGCCGGACGACGACCTCGCCGCGGCAGCCCGGAAGATGTGGGAGCAGCAGACGGGGTCGCTCCTGGTGCTCCAGGGCGAGGACCTGGTGGGCATCATCACCGAGCGGGACGTGCTCCGGGCCGTGGCCACCGGCACGCCGCTCGACACGCCTGTGTCCGAGGTCATGTCCAAGGAACTGATCACGGTGGAGCCGGGGACCTCGCTCCGGGAAGCGGCGCGGATCATGACCGAGAGGTGGATCCGCCACCTCCCGGTCCTGGAGTCGGGCCGTTTGGTGGGCGTGGTGTCCCAGCGCGACCTCGCGGGGGTCCTGGCCGGCGCGCTCAACGAGCCCGAGGACCTCCACCGCCTGATCGAGTCGAGCGGCCTGGTACGGGAGCGCCGGCTCAGGCGGATCGAGCACGGCGACCTCGACTAGCGCGTACCTACCCGGCCGTCTCCAGCATCTCGTGCCTCGGCCCGGCCCCCGGCACCTCGACGACGCGACCGGTGGCCATGTCGACGAGGAAGAGGCCCTTGGGCGTGCTGGCCACGTAGACCCCGTCGGCGCCGGGCGTGACGGCGAAAGATAGGAACCGCGTCTGCGCTGCAACCGTTCGGAGCTCGACCCAGGTTGATGTATCGACCTCCATCACCTGGGTGGCGGTGGACACGTCGTGCCCGTCGCTCATCGGCCCCAGCCCCAGGAACATCGACTCCCCGGTCCCGGAGAGGTGGACCTGTCCGTAGCCGACGTGCCGATCCGGCCCCAGGTCGATCCGGTGCTCTCCTACGAGGTCGCGGCGCTCCAGATCGACCACTGAGACGTGCCCGTTCAGCCTGACGACGTACAGGACGCGCCGATCCGAGGACGGGACGGCCCAGGCCGGGTCGGCGAAGTCCAGGGGGCCGAACGGAAGCTCCCGCACGTCGCGCACCTCCGGGAGCTCCAGGCGTGCCGATGCGGCCACGCTCCCCGTCTCCGACGCCTCGAGGAACCGGACGTCCGCGCCCTTCCCACACACCACGGCGAGGCGGCGGGGCCCTGGGAGCGGGACCAGCGCCTGGATCCCCGGCTCGCAGTCCTCCAGGGGCATCATCTCGGGCAGCAAGGCCCCCTCGACCGTGTCGAACGTGGCCACGTAGAAGGTCCTCTCCCCCGCGTCCCCGGGAGTCACCCACAGCAGGAATAGCCAGCGTCCGTCCGGGGACACCTCCATCGTCGGACAGCATGGGATCGGCCAACCACTCACCCGGACCACCCGCCGCACCGGCTGAAGCCGATCGGTCATGTCCACATCGCCTGTGGCCACGTCGAAGGCCACCAACTCGTCGCCGAGCCGGCGGTCGCTGGAGAGCACGTACAGCCGGCTCCCGTCCGCCGTGAGGGCCATGTCCGGCGCCCCGAGGGCCTCGAAGGTGTGGATCACCCGGGGGCCGTCGGGCCCGGACCGGACCATCTGGATCGTGGAGACGTACGGCTCCGCCGCCTCCTCGGCCACAAAGACATTCCTGGCGAGCGGATCAGTCGTGCCGGGAAGGAGGCCCACTGCGAGGGGGCGGACGGCAAGCACGGAGCCGACCGCCACCGAGGCCACCAGGGCAACCGCGAGGACCACCCCCCCTCGCAGCAGCCCGGCGTCCGACACGGAACGGGCTAACGGGAGACGTTGCCGGTCGAGCCGACTTCGCCGAGGACGGTGACCGGGACCGTCTGGACCAGGTTGTTGCCCATGCCCTGGTAGTTCCAGGGCTGTTCGACCGGCTGGGTGTTTCCGGCCTCGTCGGTAGCCCGGCAGGAGAGCACGTGCTCGCCCGGCTCCGCCTCCCACCGGTACGACCAGCCCGTCCAGGCGAATTCCCCCACGGGCGGCTCCAGCTCGGCGTCGCGCCATCCGTCGTCGATGCGGATCTCGACGCGCGTGACGGACCCGTCGCCGCTCCAGGCCCGGCCCCGGATCACCACCGTTCCCGGCTCCACGAAGCGGCTACGGGCCGGGAAGTCCGGGTACCCCGGGGGGATCATCAGGGCCCGCACCCGGATGCGGGTCACCCGCTCCCCGGGATCGTCCTCGTCCTGCTGGTACCGGTACGACTCCGCCTGCTGGTACCCCTCAAAGGGCTCGGTCGCGGCCTCGATCCGGGTCAGCCACTTCACGCTGGCCATCCCGTACCAGCCCGGGACCACGAGGCGGAGCGGGGCGCCGTGCTGGGGCTCCAGCGGGCGTCCGTTCATCTCGTACGCCAGGAGCACCTCCGGGCGGCGCGCCTCGTCGACGGTGAGGCTCCGCTGGTAGTCCTGCTCCACGTCGCCCTGCACGCCGTGATCGGCGCCGGTGAACACGAGCTCCCGTGTCTCCGGGCGAACCCCCGCCTCCGCCAGCACGTCGTGCAAGGGTGTGCCGGTCCATTCCGCGGTGCCGATGGCCTCGTACAGCCACGGGTTGCTGATGGGCCGGGGGAACAGCCGGGCCCGGCCGTTCCCGGCGCACTCCATCGTGACCGGCATCTTCCGGGCCGGGCGGGACCGGATCTCATCGAGGGAGAGAGACAGGGAGCGCTCGACGTTGCCCCCCACCTCCAGCCGCCAGGACGACGCCTCGACCTCGGGGATGTCGAAATGGATCAGGAGGTAGTGGATCCCGGTCGGGGTGATGTCGTAGCGGAGCCCCTCCAGCGGCATGCCCCGGTTCCGCGTGGCGAGCTGGAGCTCCTCTTCGGTCAGCGGACCCTCGGTCGTCCCCTCGGCCACCGCTGGATTCTACGTCCCTGGGCCGGCACCCCGGGGCAGCAAGCCGGCCTCCTCGATGACTCGACGCACCAGCCCCTCGTGACCGAGCCCCATCACGTGGACGCCGGCGATCCCCTCGATCCCCCGGAGCCGCTCCACGACCTCGACCGTGAGTCGCACACCCTCGGCTTCGCCGTCCTCGGCCTCGTCGAGCCGGCGGATCACCTCGTCCGGCACCACCACGCCCGGCAGGTGGTCCCGCATGAACCGGGCCGACGCCGCCGACCGGGGCGGGGCCACTCCGATCAGCACGAACATCCGCTCGAACACCCCGAGCGGTCGGACCCGGTCGGCCCACTCCCCCAGCGCGTCGGCGTCGTACGCGATCTGCGTCTGCACGAAGTCGGCGCCGGCGTCCGCCTTGCGCTCCAGACGGTCGGGGTCGTAGCCGGGGATGAGGGGCAGGTCGGCCACCCCCACGAAGAACCGGGGGGCCGGGTCGATGGCGTGCTCGGCCAGGGAGACCCCCTCGTCCCGGAGCCGCACCGTGAACCGGACCAGGTCAAGGACGGTGAAGTCGTGTACCTGGGCGATCTCCGGATGCTCCCCTTCCTGAACCGGGTCCCCGGTCAGGCACAGCACGTTGCGAGCTCCCAGCGCCCAGCCGCCCAGGAGATCGCCGGTGATGGCCAGCCGGTTCCGGTCCCGGCAGGTGAGCTGGATCGTGGGCTCGAGGCCCTCCCGGGCCACCAGGGCCGCCCCAGCAACCGGGGACATGTGGGCGGCCCCGGTGGGGCTGTCGGTGACGTTTGCGGCGTCCGCGTACCCGCGGAGGGCCCGGGCCTGCGCGGAAACGGCGTCAGGATCCGCCGACCGGGGCGGCACGACCTCGGCGGTCACGGCGAACCCCCGCTCGTGGAGGACCCGCTCCAGGTGGCTCCCCGAGCGGATCCCCACGGCCGGCTCAGGCCGTCCGCTCGGCCGCGGTGACCGTGTTGACCAGGAGCATGGCCACCGTGAGCGGCCCGACGCCGCCGGGGACGGGGGTGATCCACCCAGCCACCTCGGCCACCTCGTCGAAGGCCACGTCGCCGACGAGCCCGGCGTCGGTGCGATTCACGGCCACGTCGATGACCGCGGCGCCGGGCTTCACCATGTCGGCGGTGATCGTCCTCGGGCGACCGGCGGCGGCCACGAGGATGTCGGCCCGGCGGGTGTGGGCCGCGAGGTCCGTGGTCGCCGTGTGGCACAGCGTCACCGTGGCGTTCCCCCGTGGCGTCTTCTGGGCCAGCATGATCGCCAGCGGCATCCCCACCAGGGCGCCCCGGCCGACGATCACGACGTCCCGCCCGCTCGTCTCGATGCCCGTGCGGGCCAGGAGCTCAACGATCCCGAACGGCGTGGCCGGCAGGTACGTGGCTTCGCCGCGGACGAGCCGGCCCACGCTGCTGGGGGTCAGGGCGTCCACGTCCTTGTCCACCGAGAGCGTCTCGTGCACCGCGAGCACCGAGATGTGGTCGGGCAGGGGGAGCTGGACCAGGATGCCGTGCACGGCCGGATCCTCGTTCAGCCGGCTCACCAGCTCGAGAAGGTCGCCCTCGGGCGCGCTCCCGAGAACCTCGTGGCGCTCGGACCGGATCCTCACCTCGGCGCAGGCCCGCTCCTTGGCCGCCACGTAGATCCGGGACGGCTCGTCGTCGCCGACCAGGACGGCGGCCAGGCCGGGCGTCACGCCTCGAGCGGCCAGCTTCGCCACCCGCTCTGCCACCTCGCCGCGGATGTCCGCGGCCATGGCCGCGCCGTCGATGACCGTCGCCGTCACCGCGCTCATCCTACCGACGTGTCAGACGAGGATCTGGGAGAGGAACTGCTTCGTGCGCTCCTCGCGCGGGTTGGAGAAGAACTCCCCGGGTGGCCCCTCCTCGACGACCCGGCCCTCCTCGAAGAACAGGACCCGGTCGGCCACTTCCTTGGCGAACCCGATCTCGTGTGTGATGACCACCATGGTGATCCCGGAGGTGGCCAGCTCTTTCATCACGTCGAGGACCTCCTTGATCATCTCGGGATCGAGGGCGGAGGTGGGCTCGTCGAACAGCATGATCTTGGGCTCCATGACCAGGGCCCTGGCGATGGCCACGCGCTGCTGCTGGCCTCCTGACAGTTGCGAAGGGTACTTGCGGGCTTGCTCGGGGATCCCCACCCGCTCCAGGAGCTGACGGGCCTTCTCCTCCGCCTTGGCCCTGGGCCACCGGCGGACGTTCCGCGGCGCCAGCGTGAGGTTCTCGACCACCCGGAGATGGGGGAACAGGTTGAAGGATTGGAACACGATGCCGATCTCGCTCCGGATCCGCTCGATGTTCCGGATGTCATCGGTGAGCTCGATCCCGTCCACCACGATGCGGCCCTTGTCGTGGCGCTCCAGACGGTTGATCGTGCGAATGAACGTGGACTTCCCCGAGCCGGATGGGCCCACGATGACCACGACCTCGCCTCGCCGGACGGTGGTGGTGACCCCTCGGAGAGCCTGGAAGCCGGCGAACCACTTCTCGACGTCCTCGGCCACGATCATGGCCTCGCCGTTGGCCCGCTCGCTCATCGCTCCCCCACGCCGACTCGGACCTCCACTCGCTGGCTCCACCGGGACATCGAGAACGCTACCACCCAGAAGATCAGCGCCGCCGGGAGCAGCGCCTCCGCCTGGAGCCCGATGAACTCGATGGCCGCAGAGGCCCGGCGGGCGGTACGCAGGAGCTCGGAGAAGAGGCCCAGGGCCGCCAGCAGCGACGTGTCCTTGAACAGGCTGATGAAATGGCTGATCATCGCCGGGATCGTCGAGCGGAGGGCCTGGGGAAGGATCACCAGGGCCATCATCCTGGCCGGCCGGAGGCCCAGAGCCCTGCCCGCCTCGTACTGGCCCTCCGGCACCCCCTGGAGGCCCCCCCGGACGATCTCCGCCACGTATGCCGCGCTGAAGATCGTGAACATGATCATGGCCCGCACGATGTTGGGCAGAGCCAGGCCCGCCGGAAGGAGCAGCGGGAGCACGAACTGACCGAAGAACAGCCAGGCTACAAGGGGCACGCCTCGGACCACCTCGATGACCCCAACCGAGAACGCGGATACGGCGGGCAGCCTGCTGCGACGCCCCAGGGCCAGGAGGAGCCCGAGGGGGAACGAGGCGAAGATCGCAACGGTGGCCACGATGACGTTCAGGAGGAACCCACCCCAGAGCTCTGGCTTCACGCCGCCGAATGCCCGGAGGATGAGGATCACCGCCGGGAAGGCAAGCACCCAGGCCACCAGGAGGGGCGCCCGCCGGGTCGGGCCCAGCCGGCCCCCCACCACCACCCCCACCACGAGGACGGCCACCGCCACACCCAGGAGCAGCCACACCCGGGCGCTCTCCACCAGGTAGAGCAGGGCGCCGATCAGAAGCACGACCGGTATGGCCACGGACAGCACCCTGGCCCTCGTCCATCGGGTCCTCACGAGCATCCCCCGGGAGATCCCCGCCAACGCCGTGACCAGGTAGACGACGGCCCACACCCGCCACAGCTCCTCGACCGGGAAGCGCCCCGTCATGTACACGCGAAGGTTCGCCCGGAGCACCGACCAGTCCGCGGAGACGAAGACGAACCGGAGCAGCCGGAACGCCAGGTAGAGCAGGACGCCCGAGGTGACGATGGTCAGGAGCCCGTTCGGCCAGCTGGAGAACAGGTTCTGGCGCAACCACTCCCGTGGGGTGGCGGGAGCGGCGACCGGAGCCACCTCGACCACGCGCTCGTCAGCCCCGACCATCGGGGCTCGTTCGAGGTCCCGGGGCACCGCCGGCGGCCGGCTCATCGGAGCGCTCCCCTGGAGGCCACTAGCCGGTTCAGCCCGTTCATGGCCGCCGAGATCAGCAGGCTCAGCGTGAGGTACGTGGCCATCACCAGCAGGAGCATCTGCGTGGCCCGGCCGGCTTGATTGATGATGGTGCCCGACACCGAGATGATCTCCGGGAATCCGATGGCCACGCCCAGGCTGGAGTTCTTCGTCAGGTTCAGGTACTGGCTGTTCAGCGGGGGAATGGCGATCCGGAGGGCCTGGGGCAGCACCACCAGACGGAGCTGCTGCCCGGGAGTCAGCCCCAGGGCCTCGGCGGCCTCCCTCTGGCCCTTGGGGACGGCCTGGATGCTTCCCCGGATGATCTCGGCGATGAACGCCGCGGTGTAGATCACCAGGCCGAGCAGGAGCGCGGTGTACTCCGGGCTGGCCTGGAACCCTCCCTCGTACCCGAATCGGTCCACCTGGGGGACCTCGATCGAGAGAGGACCCCCGGTGGCGGCGTACCCGGCCACGACGATCGCCCCGAGGACCGCGGCCGCCGCCGGGAACCGGCGCGGCGGTGCGCCCGTCCGCTCGTGGACCCTGAGCCGCCATCGCCAGGTCGCGGCGGCGGCGGCCAGCCCAACGAGTATGACCAGCCCGAAGGCCCCGGCCCCCGGCTCTGCCCGCACCCACGGGATGGCCGCACCCCGGTTCGAGAGGTACGCCACCCCCCACACCGACAGCCCGCCGCCGATGACCGGCAGGGCCAGGACCACCGCCACGTACCAGAAGATGATCTGGACCAGGACCGGGACGTTCCGGATCAGCTCCACGAATGCCTGGGCCATCCTGCGGAGCAGCCAGTTCGGCGACAGCCTGGCCACACCGATCACCAGCCCGAGCAGAGTGGCCAGGACGATCCCCACCGAGGCCACCGCGATCGTGTTCACCACCCCGACCCGGAACGCCTTGAAGAAGCTCTGGTTCGGGCTGTAGTCGATGCCCTCCTTGATCGCGAACCCGGCCCGCTGCTCCAGGAAGTCGAAGGACAGGTCGATGCCCTGGCGCCGGACCCCGAACTCGAGGTTCAGGAACATCTCCCGAGCCACCACCACAACCAGGATCACGAAGACGGCCTGGCCCACCACGCGCAGCACCCGGACGTCTCGCCAGAACGGGGGCCGGGTATGGGCGGCGGTGGCCACGGCAGGAGGATAAGAGGCCGCGGGGCCCGGGGGAAACCCGGGCCCCGCTGCGCTCAGGTCCGGCTTACCGGAACGGGATGGCGTACTGGAGGCCGCCGTCCGTCCACAGCGCGTTGAGCCCGCGCTCGACGTCGATCGGGGTGAGGTGACGGTCGAAGATCTCGCCGTAGTTCCCCACCGCCGTCAGGACGTTCTGCATGAACGTCGGGTCGAGTCCCACGCCGGGGTCGAAGCTCACTCCGAGCTCCTCCCCCTCCTCCACCGGCACACCGAGGAGGGCCCCGATGCCCGGGTTGGACGGCCCGGAGGCCTCCTGGTCCACGTTCTCGCTGGAGACCCCGAGCTCCTCGGCCAGGATGATCCCGTTCACGACCATGTTGATCGCGTCGAACCAGTCCGAGTCTCCGTCCAGGACGCCCGGCGCCAGCGGCTCCTTCGACATGACGTCGTCGAAGATCACCAGCGGGCCGGTCTCGCCCTCGAACTGCGACTGCAGGCCGGCGAGCTGCGATCGGTCGGATGTCCACCCGTCGCACCGGCCCTGGTTGAACGCCTGGAGGATCTGGTCGTTGTCCTCGAGGACCACCGGCTCGAAGTCCATGCCTCGCTCGCCGAAGTAGTCGGCCAGGTTCAGCTCGGTGGTGGTACCCGCGGTCACGCAGACGGCCGCGCCGTCCATGTCATCGATCGAGGCGAAGTCCCCCTGGCGGACCATCATGGCCTGACCGTCGTAGTAGTTGACGTGGGCAAACGACACGCCCTCGGACCCGTCCCTGCTGCTGGTCCAGGTGGTGTTGCGCACCAGCACGTCGTACTCCCCGGACCGTAGGGCGGTGAACCGGGCGTCGGCGTCGATCGGCACGAGCTCGAAGTGCTCGCCCTCCTGCGGATCCGGCGTGGCGAACACGGCTGCCGCGAACGCCTTGCAGAAGTCGATGTCGAACCCCTCGATCACGCCCTCGGCCGTCTCGAACCCGAACCCGGGAACGGTTGCGTTCACCCCACACCGCAGTGTCCCTCGGTCCTGGACCGCCTGGAGCAGGCTCTCCTGCTCCTGGGCCTCCCCCTCGCCCTCCGCCGCCGGCGGCTGCTCCTCATCGCGGGTGCATGCCGCCCCTACCAGGGCAAGCACCACGAAGAGCAGGGCGGACCTGCGCAGAAGCTCCTGCATCGCCCCTCCTTCGATCGGGGGCCCGCATGGACGCGCGGACCCGACTCTCTCCACCGGGGCGAGCATAGCCCCTTCGCCTGGAGGGGGACAAATTGGTCGGCTAATGGCGGAAGTGCCGGGTCCCGGTGAGGACCATGGCCATGCCGTGCTCGTCCGCGGCCCCGAGGACCTCGGCGTCCCGGACCGACCCGCCGGGCTGGATCACCGCCCGGACCCCCGCCTCCGCGGCGCGGTCGATGCCGTCCCGGAAGGGGAAGAAAGCGTCGGAGGCCATCACCGCTCCCCCCGACCGCGGGCCGGCCTTCCGGCACGCGATGTCCACCGCGTCCACTCGGCTCATCTGCCCCGCGCCGATCCCCACCGTGGCCTTCCCCGAGGCCAGGACGATGGCGTTCGATCGAACCCGGGCCGCCACGACCCAGGCCAGCGCGAGGTCGTCCCACTCGGCGGGGGTGGGCTCCCGCCGGCTGACCACCGTGAACGCCTTGGGAGATTCGTCGACGGGATCTGCCTCCTGGACCAGCGCGCCGCCCTCGATGGGGCGGATCTCCAAGCGCCTGACGCGGGGGCGAGCCGCCCGGAGGAGGCGCAGGTTGGCCCTCGACCCGAATGCCTCCATCGCTTCGGGACTGAACCCCGGCGCCACCACGACCTCGGTGAACACCTCGGTCATGGCGGCGACAGCCCCGCCGTCGACCTCCGCGTTGAACGCCACCACACCCCCGAACGCCGACACGGGGTCGGACGCCAGCGCGGCTCGGTACGCCTGGTCGAGGGTCGGGGCCACCGCCACACCGCAGGGGTTGTTGTGCTTGACGATGACCGCGGCTCGGTCGCCCAGCGACCACGCCAGGGTCCTGGCCGCGTCGGCATCGAGCCAGTTGTTGAACGACATCTCCTTCCCCTGGAGGACCTCGGCCCCGCCGAGCGGGCCGGGGGTGAGCACCTCGCGGTACAGGGCCGCCTCCTGGTGGGGGTTCTCGCCGTACCGCAGGCTCCCCGCCCGCTCGAGCCCGAGCGTCAGGGACGCCGGGGGCCCCTCACCGCCGGTGCGGCCCCTGAACCACCCGGCGATGGCCGCGTCGTACGTGGCCACGTGGGCGAACGCCTCCTCGGCCAGCCGGGCCCGCATGTCGAGCGAGGGCCCGCCCTCCGCGACCGCTGCCAGGACCTCGTCGTAGCGGTCCGGGCTCACAACCACGGCCACCGAGGGGAAGTTCTTGGCCGCGGCGCGGACAAGCGTGGGCCCGCCGATGTCGATCTGCTCCACGATGTCCTCCGCGGAGCCGCCGGATGTCACGGCTCGCTCGAACGGGTAGAGGTTCACCACGACGAGGTCGAACGGCTCGATCCCTCGCGCCTCGAGCTCCCGGAGGTGCGCGCCGTTCGTCCTGTCGGCCAGGATCCCGGCGTGGATGGCCGGGTGGAGGGTCTTCACCCTGCCGCCGAGCATCTCCGGGACGCCGGTGACGTCGGCCACGTCCCGGACCTCGATCCCCGCCTCGCGGATCGCCGCGGCCGTGGAGCCGGTGGAAACGATGGCGACCCCGGCGTCTGCGAGCTGTCGGGCCAGCGGCACCAGGCCCTCCTTGTCGGACAGGGAGAGGAGGGCCCGCCGGACAGGGATGCGGTCGCTCACGCGGGCCGATCCTCCACCACGGCCCGCCGACCCTCCATGCGGACCCGGCCCTCCAGGAGGGCCTGCACGGTGGCCGGGTACAGGCGGTGCTCCACCTCCTGGATCCGGGCGTGGAGTGTCTCCTCGTCGTCGTCGGCCAGGATCGCCACGGCCTCTTGGGCCAGGATGGGACCGTGGTCCACCTCCTCGTCCGCGAGGTGGACGGTGCACCCCGTGACCCTGGCGCCCCAGGCAAGCGCCTCCCGGACCGCGTGGGCGCCGGGGAAGGCGGGGAGGAGGGAGGGATGCACGTTCACCATCCGGCCCCAGTAGGCCCGGACCAGCTCAGGGGACAGGATCCGCATGTACCCGGCCAGGCACACCACGTCGATCGACGCGGCCCGGAGTTGGCCGAGCAGCTCGCGGTCGTGGGCCTCCCGGGAGGGATAGGCGGCGGGATCGAGGTGGACGGCGCTCACCCCGGCGGTCCTGGCCCGGTCGAGGGCCTTGGCTTCGCTCCGGTCCGAGACGACCAGCGCCACGGCCGGCCCCACCGCCGGGTCGTCGAGGAGCGCCTGGAGGTTGGTGCCGGAGCCCGACGCCAGCACGGCGACGCGCGCGTCCACGGCCCGGAGGATAGGCGAGAATGAGGCATCGTGGCAGCCCCCGAGCGAACGGCCGCACGCGAATGGTGCCCGGTCCACGAGGACCGACCCTCGGTGGGCCGGTGTGAGTCGTGCGGCCGGGCGACCTGCCTGGTCTGCGCGATCCCGTTCCGGGGCCGGCTGCTGTGCGAGTCGTGCGCCTCCCGCGAGCTCGGGGTCCCCGAGCCAGCCGTCCCCCGGCCGGCCCCTCGTACCCGACGGCCCGAGGTGGCGGCCGCGATCCTGTTCGGGATCGGCCTGCTGGCCACGATCCCCCCGTGGCACCGGTCGGGGTCGCTGACCGAGCTCCTCTCGGCGTGGCGGACGGGCCCACAGCCGTGGCCCCTGATCGCCTCGGTTGGGGCGCTGGTGGCCCTGGGCGTGGCCATGGCCCCCCTGGCCTCTCGGACCATCTCACTGCGGGCCGTGGCCAGGACGTACGCGCTGGCAGGTGGGGTGGCCGGGGCGGCCGCGGTCATCGCGCTGGCGGCCTCCCCCGACTACACCTCCCCCACGCTGGCGCCGTTCGCCATGGTGGTGCTGGCCGGCTCGGCCGCCGTCCTGGGGTTCGCCAGGTCCCGACGGCCCCGTCCTTGACTCGGGCCCGGGCCGGGCGGTTGAATACGCGGGGCGCCGCATGGGCGGCGCGAGGGGAAGCCGAAAGGAGCACATATGGCGCAGCCGCAACGGCCCGGAGGGTTCGACATGGCCCGGATGTCCACGGGGTCCAAGGTCGTCCTGGTGACCGCGATCCTGCTGTTCATCGACCTGTTCTTCCCGTGGCAGGGGGTGGACTTCGGCGACTTCCTCGGGACCGATCTGGGGAGCGCCAACGTGTCCGGCTTCAACGGGCTCGGCGTACTGGTGGCGATCCTGTGCATCGCGGTCATCGTCTGGGAGGGCATGCTCGCAGCAGGGGTGAACATCAACATGGGCACGACGTCCCCCGCCCTCATCGGCGCCGCCCTGGCCGGGGCGACCGCGCTGTTCACGATCATCGCCTTCCTGACGAAGCTCTCGGCCATCAAGTGGGGCGCGTTCGTCGGACTGATCCTTGGCCTGGTCATGGCGTACGGGGCCTACATGCGCTTCCAGGAGAGCAAGGTGGGGGGACCGCCCCCGCCACCGGCCGCGTAGCGCCGTAACCGCGAGACGTTCGGGCCCGGGCCATCGCCCGGGCCCGTTCCACGCACGTGGGCCGCCAGGGCCCCGATGGCGCCCCCGCCGATCCCCCACGCGAAGCCCCCCAGGAGCGCCGCCGCAGGCCTGGGCCCCACGGTCACGTTCCCCTCGCCCAGCGCCCCGGCCAGCGGGCCCGTCAGGCGGTAGGCAGCCGAGGCCATGAACGAGACCGCCACGAGGACCGGGGCGAACAGGGCCCCCGCGGCCGCGCCCACAGCCGCGGCCCGGGCCGCCGTGGTCCGTTCCAGGCGCCGGGCGGCCCACCATCCGCCCCCCACCGTGGCCGCCACCGGCACCAGGACGAAGAGGAGATGGGCGGGCGACACGTCCACCGACAGCTCGCCGCACGGCGTCCCGCCGAGGGAGATCAGGGCGCAGGTCGAGCCCCCAGCGCGCAGCACGATGGGGACGCCCATGGCGGCCACCCCCGCGCCGATCCCCACGTTCGGCAGGAGGAGGATGGTCACCAGCAGGACCGCCGCGCCGCCCGCCCAACCCCGGGCACCCAGGGCGTCGAGGAAAGCCCGGGTAGCGTCGGGGTGGAGGGCCACCACGACCAGGACGCCCGCCGTCCCTCCTGCCGCGAAGAGCCAGGTCATGCGC
>JBOGVU010000047.1:0-20055 GCA_050692915.1 Actinomycetota bacterium
GCCGGTTCCCGCTCGTGGTGGGGTACCTCGTCGCCCTGGGCGCCCTGGGGGCCCTGGGCCGGGTGGAGCCGTGGGGGACGCCGGCGGCGGTGGTGGCCTCGGCCGTCCTCACCGGCCTCGTGCTGGCCCGGATGGTGGCTCCCCCACCGGCCCACGGGCGCCGTGCCGCCGCCCCAGCCACGGCCACGGCGGCCGCGGCGATCCTCCTCATGGGGGCCCTGCTGGTCCCCTCGGCCGCCGCGCAGGCTCCGGTGGCGCCCGACGCCTCCCTGTTGGTGGTCCCCGGCGTGGACACCTCCAGCGGGCGGGGGGCGGCGTACCGGCTCGACCCGGCGGCCCTGGGGTTTCCGTGCGACCGGGTGTTCTACTTCTCGTACCGGGGGCCGGAGGGCGGGGCCCCGCAGGGCCAGGCCGGGTGCCCCCTCCGCCTCCACCGGCCCTACGCCCCCCAGGCCACCCAGCAGCCCCTCGGCCAGCTCGTCGACGCGTTCGACCGGCAGCTCGTGGCGATCCGCCAGGAGACGGGGGGCGCCCCCGTCGTGGTGGTCACGCACTCGCAGGGGGCGGTGGTGGCCTGGCGCGCCGCGGCCCGAGGGCGCGCGGGGGGCGTGCCCGTGCTGGTGTCGCTGGCCGGGTTCCCACACTCGCCGATGGGCTACCCGCCGCCCAGGGTGGCGGGGCCCGGCCGGGTCGGCGCGGACGGCCTTCGGGTCCTGTCGTGGCTCTCGAGGGTGGTCGGTTTCGGGACGTTCGACCCGGACGCCCCGCTGCCCCGGGAGATCCTGGCCCGAGCGAACGGGCTCGAGGACGTGTTCGCCGAGCCGCTCCCGCCCGAGACCGCGGGCGTCCTCCTGTTCGCCACGGCGGACACGATCGCCGCCCCGGAGGGACACGCCATGCCCGGCGCGGACACCTTGACGATAGGCAGCACGCACGTGGGCATCATCGAGTCCCCGGCCGCCGAGGCGGCGGTGCGGGCGATCCTGTCCGGCGGGCGGCCGTCGGAGGACCGCCTCCTGGCCCCGATCCTCGCCGCGATCCTACCGGCGTTCCTGCCCCCGCCGGCCGAGGGCTGAGCACGGCGCCTCCCCGCGCATAATGAGCCCGTGCCCGGGACGCTGTGGCTGGTCGGAACGCCCATCGGGAACCTCGGTGACGCCTCCGAGCGCGCCGCCCGGACGCTCGGCGCCGTGGACGTGATCGCCTGCGAGGACACCCGGCGGACCCGGAAGCTCCTCTCCCACCTCGGCGTCTCCGGACGGCGGCTGGTCTCGTTCAACGAGGGGAACGAGCGGCGGCAGGTCCCCTTCCTCCTCGGTCACCTCCGGGCCGGGCGGGACGTGGCTGTGGTCTCGGACGCGGGGATGCCAGGCCTCTCCGACCCCGGCTACCGGCTGGTGGTGGCGTGTGCGGCCGAGGACATCCCCGTGGACGTCGTGCCGGGGCCGTCCGCGGCCATCGCCGCGCTGGTGATCTCCGGCCTCCCGGCGGCCCGGTTCGCCTTCGAGGGGTTCCTCCCCAGGAAGGCGGGGGAGCGCCGGGCCCGGCTGTCGTCCCTGGCCGAGGACCCCCGCACGGTCGTGGTGTTCGAGTCTCCCCGGCGGCTCCGGGCGCTCCTCGCCGACGCATTGGCGGCCCTGGGGGATCGACGCGCGGTGGTTGTCCGCGAGCTCACCAAGGTCCACCAGGAGGTCCTCCGGGGCCGTCTGTCCGAGCTGCCCTCGCGCCTCGCGGACGAGGTCCTCGGCGAGGTGGTGGTGGTGATGGAGGGCGGGGCCCCACCCCCCGGAGCCGACCTGGAGGCGCTGGGCGACCGGGTCGAGGAGCTCACCGCGGGGGGCCTTTCCCGGAAGGAGGCGGCGGCCCGGGTGGCCCAGGAGGCCGGCGTGTCGAAGCGGGCGTTGTACGAGGCGTCGCTGCGCCGACGGGCCTAACGCCCTGTGGGAGAATCTCGGGCGCCGATGCCCAAGGACGTCTTCTACGTCACGACCCCGATCTACTACCCGAACGACGTGCCGCATATCGGGCACGCCTACACCACCGTGGCCACCGACTTCGTGGCCCGGTACCACCGTCTCCGCGGCGAGGAGGTGTTCTTCCTCACCGGCACCGACGAGCACGGGAAGAAGGTGCCCCAGGCGGCCCGGGACCAGGGGCTGGAGCCCCAGGCGTTCGTGGACCAGATGGAGCCCCGGTGGCGAGAGGTGTGGGAGCGGCTGGACATCGCTTACGACGACTACATCCGGACCACCGAGCCCCGGCACGAGGCGGCCGTGGCCAAGCTGCTGAAGGCGGTCCACGAGAACGGCCGCGAGGACATCTACCTGGGGACCTACGAGGGGCTGTACTGCGTCTCCTGTGAGGCCTACTACACGGAGGACGAGCTCGTGAACGGGATGTGCCCGATCCACGGCACGCCCGTGGAGGCCATGGCCGAGGAGAACTACTTCTTCCGCCTGTCCGCGTACCAGGACCGCCTGCTGGAGCACTACCAGGCCCACCCGGAGGCGGTGGAGCCCGAGGCCCGGAGGAACGAGGTGCTCTCGGTGATCAAGGGGGGGCTTCGGGACTTCTCGATCTCCCGGACCTCGTTCGCCTGGGGCGTTCCCCTGCCATGGGACCCGAAGCATGTTTGCTACGTGTGGTTCGACGCGCTGACGAACTACGTCACTGCGGCCGGCTACGCCGAGGACCCGGCCCGGTTCGAGCGGACCTGGCCGGCCGACGTCCACTTCATCGGGAAGGACATCCTGCGGTTCCACGCCATCTACTGGCCGGCCATGCTGATGGCGGCCGGGGTCGAGCCGCCCCGCCAGGTGTGGGCCCACGGGTTCCTCCTGGTGGGCGGGGAGAAGATGTCGAAGACCAGGCTGACCGGGATCCACCCGTTCGAGCTCGTGGACCACTTCGGGGTGGACGCCTACCGGTACTACTTCCTGCGGGAGATCCAGTTCGGGCAGGACGGCTCCTTCTCGTGGGAGTCCATGGTGGCCCGGTACAACGCCGACCTGGCCAACGACCTCGGCAACCTGGCCTCACGGGTCCTGGCCATGCTCGACCAGTACGTGGACGGGCGGGTCCCCGCTCCCCCCGGCAGCGCCGGGCCCGAGGCCCGCCTGGCCGTGGCCGCCGAGCGGGCCGCCGCCGACTACGACGAGCGGGTCCTGGCCATGGACCTCACCGGGGGCCTGGCCGCGGTGTGGGCGTTCGTGGGCGAGGTGAACCGCTACCTCGTGGACGTGGCTCCCTGGGCCCTGGCCAAGGATGAGGGACGCCGGGAGGAGCTGGAGGCCTGTTTGCACGCCTCGGCGGAGGCCCTCCGGATCATCGCGGTCATGATCGGCCCGGCCATGCCGCGGGCTGCGGCCGCGCTGTGGGACCAGCTGGGGATGGAGCCTCGCCTCGAGGGGCAGCGCCTCCCCGCCGCCGCGGCGTGGGGGCGCATCCCGCCCGGCACCCGGGTGCGCCGGGGGGAGGGGTTGTTCCCGCGGCTGGAGGGGTAGAGTCTCGACCCGTGGTCGAGGGTCCCCTGTTCGATTCCCACTGTCACCTGTTCCTGATGGAGGGAGACCCGCCCGCGGCCGTCGAGGAGGCCAGGTCGGGCGGGCTGGTGGGCCTGATCTGCGTGGGCATCGACGCCGAGTCCAGCCGGCGCTCCCGGGAGCTCGCCGACGCGCTGCCGGGGGTGTTCGCCACCGCGGGGATCCACCCGCACGACGCCAAGGGGTTCGACGCCCGGGCGGGGGCCACCATCGAGGAGCTGGCTCACGATGCCCGGGTTGTGGCCGTGGGGGAGACCGGGCTGGACCACTACCGGATGCTGTCGCCGCCCGAGGACCAGGAGCGCGCCTTCCGAGCCCACTGCGTCCTGGCCCGGGAGACCGGCAAGCCGCTGGTGGTCCACGTCCGCGACGCCTGGACGGACGTCCTACGGATCCTGGAGGACGAGGCCGCGGAGCGCGTGGTCCTCCACTGCTTCTCCGGGGACGCCGCCGTGGTCCGCGAGGCCGTGGGCCGCCGGTACCACTGCTCGTTCGCCGGCAACGTGACCTACCCGAAGAACGCGGGCCTCCGGCATGCCGCCGCCGAGGTCCCGGCCGAGCTCCTCCTGGTGGAGACCGACAGCCCGTTCCTGGCCCCCCAGAGCCTGCGGGGGCGGCCGAACAGCCCGGCGAACCTGCCCGAGGTGGTGGCCGCGGTGGCCGAGGCCAGGGGTGAGGAGCCCGCGGAGGTGGCCGCTCGGACCGCGGCCAACGCCCGAGAGGCGTTTGACCTGCCCGGATAGGCGCACGAACGCTTGTTCGGGCCCGAGTTTGCACCCGAGGTTGAGGGTTGGTAGGGTTCCGCGCGTATTGCCCGGCCGACACCGAGCCGCCTGGCG
Source organism: Actinomycetota bacterium (assembly GCA_050692915.1). Taxonomy (GTDB): domain Bacteria; phylum Actinomycetota; class UBA4738; order UBA4738; family CALAEC01; genus CALAEC01. Next base: position 4,382 of record JBOGVU010000047.1, read on the forward strand.
GGCCGCCCGTCCTTCCCCCCCGCCCGTGCCGGGACGAGCGAGCAGGGTGCGCCGGACGCGCTTCCCCGGCCTCCTGGTGACGTTCGTCCTGCTGACAGCCGTCGCCGGCGTCGGCCTCCTCCAGCTCTCCAAGCAGGTCACCCTGGTCGTCGACGGGGCCCCCCGGAGCGTGGGGACCCTGTCCTCGAGCGTCCAGGGGCTCCTGGAGCAGGAGGGGATCGCCGTCGATCGCTACGACGAGGTGACCCCGGCGCTGGAGGCCTCCCTGGCCGACGGGATGGAGGTCCAGGTCCTGCTGGCGAAGGAGATCACCGTGCTGGTGGACGAGGTCGAGCGCACCGTCCACGTGACCGGCGGCACCACCGTCCAGGACGTCCTCGAACAGGTCAACGTGCGGATCTCCCGCCACGGCTCCCTGGAGCCGTCCCGGGGGGCCGAGGTGGAGGACGGAGACGTGATCGTCTACGAGCCGGCGGTGAGCGTGAAGCTCACCGCGGACGGTCGGACCAGGGACGTGGTCACGAACGCCGACGACGTCGGCCGCCTCTTGGACAGCCTGGGGATCGTGCTCCGGAAGGAGGACCGGGTCCAGCCGGGGTCGAGCACGGCTCTCCGTCAGGGACTCCAGGTCACGGTGGTCCGGGTGAGCCACCGGGAGGCGGCGGTCCAGCAGCCGATCCCGTACGGGACCCAGATCAAGAAGTCGAACGAGCTCATGCTCGGGGTGCGGCGGGTGGAGCGGGCCGGAGCTGCCGGCGTACTGAAGCGGATCTACGACGTGACCATGGAGAACGGCAAGGAGGTGGGCCGGAACCTCCTCCGGACAGAGACCGTCCGCCAGCCGGTCTCCGAGATCATCGTCGAAGGCACCCGTCCGCCCCACACCCAGTCCGGGGTGGGCTCCTGGTACCACCGCACGGGGATGGTGGCCGCCCACAAGACCCTTCCCTTCGGGACGCAGGTGAAGGTGACGAACACCGCCAATGGGCGGTCGGTCGTTGTGGTAATCAACGACCGTGGCCCCTACATCGCCGGACGGATCATCGATCTCTCCGACGACGCGTTCGCCCAGCTCGCCCCCCTCGGGGTCGGCACCATCAACGTCCGGATCGCCTGGTAGCGGGCTTACCCGCCGGACGCTCGTCGACCTGGCCCGGCGCCACGGCCTCCGGCCGAGGAAGTCGCTGGGCCAACACTTCCTGGCCGATCCCAACCTGGCCCGGGCCATCGCCCGGGAGGCCGGGGCGGGCCCGGGGGAGCGGTTCCTGGAGGTGGGGGCGGGCCTCGGGTCGCTGACCGTGGCTTTGACCGCCGCCGGGGCCGAGGTCCTGGCCCTGGAGACCGATCGCCGCCTGGCCGAGGCCCTCGAGGAGGTGGTGGCCGGCCTCCCGGTCCGGGTCGTGGTGGCCGATGCCACCGCGGCGGACTGGCCGGGGCTGCTGGGGCCGGAGCCGTGGCGGATGGCCTCGAACCTGCCGTACCACGCGGCCGTCCCCATCCTGCTCGACCTGCTGGAGCGGGCCCCGGAGGTCGGCACGTTCGTGGTGATGGTCCAGCGCGAGGTTGGCGAGCGGCTGGCGGCCGGCCCCGGCGAGCCCGCCTTCGGGGCGGTCAGCCTGAAGGTGGCGTATCGGGCCGACGTGCGGGTCCTCCGTCGGGTCCCCCCGACCGTGTTCTGGCCGGCGCCGGGGGTGGAGTCGGTCCTCCTGGGCCTGGAACGCCGGCCGCCCCCGGTGGCCACGCCGCCCGATCGGCTGTTCGCCCTGATCGAGGAGGGCTTCCGGGAGCGCCGGAAGACCATGACCACGGCCCTGGTCCGGCTGGGCCTCGACCGGGACCGGGCCCGGGCGGTGCTGTCTTCGGCCGGGATCGATACTCGGGCCCGGGCCGAGACGCTGGGCCTCCCCGAGTTCGAGCGGCTGGCCGAGGCGGTCGATGGGTGAGGCCGGGGCGGTCTCCGAGCCGGCCCCGGCGAAGCTCAACCTCTTCCTGAGGGTGCTGGGCCGCCGGGATGACGGGTACCACGACCTCCGGTCCCTGATCGTCCCCCTCACGCTGGCGGACGGGGTCCAGGCCCGTCACAGCGAGCGACTGGTCCTCACGGTCGTCGGCGAGTGCGCCGCCGACGTGCCCAGGAGGGAGGAGAACCTGGTGGTCCGGGCGGCCCGGGCCCTGGCCGGGGCGGTGGGGATCGAGCCCGCCGCGAGCCTCCTGCTCTCGAAGCGGATCCCGGTGGCAGCCGGGCTGGGCGGTGGTAGCGCCGATGCCGCGGCCACGCTCCGGGCCCTGGCCAGGCTGTGGGGGGTCGAGGCCGGCCCGCCCCGCCTGCGCGAGATCGGGGCCCGGATCGGCTCCGACGTCCCCGCGCTGGTGGAGGTTCGTCCGGTCCTGGTGGGGGGCCGGGGCGACGTGGTGGAGCCGGTCGAGGTGCCCAGGACGTGGTGGGTGCTCCTGACCCAGACGTACGGCGTCCGGGCCGGCGACGCCTACCGGTGGTGGGACGAGGACGAACGGCCGGGCGGCGCGGACCCGGAGGCCCTGGTGGCGGCGATCCGAGCCGGTGAGCTCGAGCGGGCCGGGCCGCTGCTGTCGAACGAACTCGAGGCACCGGTCACGGCCCGGCACGCCGAGGTGGGGACGGCCCGGAACCGTCTCCTGGAGGCCGGAGCCCTCGGCGCGGTCATGGTCGGCAGCGGGCCCACTGTGGCCGGCCTGGTTCGTGACGGGTTCCAGGCGGAAGAGGTCGCCGCATCTACCGGCGGGATCGCCACCAGCGTTATCACCCGGGTTCCGGCTTGAGGGCGTGGGAGAATCGGGGCGGTCCGGGGTGGTCTAACGGTAAGACGACGGCTTTTGGTGCCGGAAACGGAGGTTCGACTCCTCCCCCCGGAGCTATCTCAGGGGAAGCGGACGAACTCGAAGTGGGTCCCGTCCGGGATCAGGAACTCCCCGCCCCACTTGAAGCCCTGTGACTCGAACGCCTCGACCACGCGGGGGTCGATGGTCGGCTGCCTGCCGGGGAGGCCCTGGGACACGTTCACGTCGATGGCGATCCCCCAGGAATGGTGGGACAGGCCGGTTCCGGGGTCCCGGGCGATGAACCTCGGGTAGTAGCAGCCGCCGTAGTCGGCGCGATCCACCAGGTGCCCCAGGTTGCGCGCGGCCAGGTCCTCCAGGGCCGCCCGCACGAGCGGGACCACCAGCCGGTGGCACCGGATCTCCCCGAGGATCGGGACCCGGGCCGTCCGCACGTTTGCCCGGACCCACGCGGGTTCCACCGCCAGCGTGCCGTCGGGGCGAGGCGCCGCCGCGAACTCGCCGAAGAGCTCCTTGACCCGGGCCTGGGGGAGGACCGCATCCCCGTGGCGAAACACCGGGGTCTCCCCGGGCGCGCGGATCCGGACCCGCACGCCGGCGGGCACGGCCTGCCGCAGGCCGGCCTCGACCCGGCCCGCCGGGGACCCCGGCCGCGGGGCGATCAGCAGGTACCGGGGCCGTTCGACGCCGAGCCGCCGTCCGACGGCTCCGGCCACGACGACCTCGTGCGCGCCGACGAGCTCGTCCTCGAGCACGGCCTCCACCTCGAGAGGTGTCCCGGCGATCACCACCTCGCCGCCCGGGTCCAGGCCGTGGAGCTCGGCGAAGGTCCGCCCCACGATGGCCCCCTGGAGACCGATCACCATCGTCCGGTCGGCCGGCGGCACGAACGCGGCGTACGACCGGCGGTGGATCGAGGCGATCTCGACCGGGACCCGTAGGCCCTCGGGAGGTCGTTGCGTCCGGCCGGGCTCGACCCGCCACCGGTCCAACCAGGCCACCCCGCTTCGGACCACGGTGGCCGTGCGGACCGATCCGAGCCCGCGGACGGCCTCGGCGTAGCCGTCGGGGAGCCGCCCCGGCGTCCACGCCAGGAGCGTGGGCACCGGCGCCTCCCCGACCACGGCGTCCTCTCGGAGGGAGGGACCCCCGGGCGAGTCCGGGACGCCGGGTACGGGGAGGGCCAGAAGCAGGGCGGCTCCCGCGACGACGCCCGCCGCGAACGCCGCGACGATCGCGGCGGTGCCTCTCATGCCGGCCTCAGCGAGCCCGCCACGCGAAGGAGCCCGGCGAGGTCGAGCGCGCCCCCGCCGAGCGAGCGGTAGGCACCGCGCTCCACCCATTCGAGCTCGCCCCGCGTCGGCGAGTACCGGCCGTCAAGCCCTCGGACCCGAACCGCCAGCACGTCGGGGTCCATCGGCGGGGGGAGGTCGACCCCGGCGGACTGGAAGAGGCGGATCCCCCCGCCGTCGAGCTCCGCGCCCGCCCGCCGGAACAGGAAGGCCGCCCCTCGCGCGTCGGCCGTCGCGGCCGCCAGCTCGTACCCGAGGGGGAGCTCGGCGGGGAACAGCGCGTACGGCGCGGACTCGAGGGCCTCCGCAACCGTGACGCGGTCCGGGTCGGCCACGGCGGTGCCCCGCAGGGGGATCGAAGCGGCGACGTCGAGGAGCTCGGACCGGGGAAGGTTCGACTCCAAAGCTACGTCCCACCCGTCCGCGTGGATCGCCACGCGGCGGCCCAGGGACCCGGTGGCCGGCTCCCAGTACGCCACGCCCGAGGGCAGCCGGACCCGCTCTGCCAGCGGGTCGAGCCCGCCGAACAGCCCCGGGCCCGGCCACGTCCGGGTGGCCCGGACCAGGACCCAGGACAGCCCGTCCGCGTAGGAAAGGATCGTCTCTCCGCCCATGACGCCCGCCCGGTAGGGACGCAGCCGTCCGACGCTGGTGGGTATCGGCACCCCCGCCGTGACGGCCTCGAACGGCGCCTCCTCGAACCCGAGGTCTCGGGCGGGACCGCCGGCCGTGTACGGGCGCCAGTCCGGCGGGGGGCCGGTGCCCAGCGACCGGGCCTCGGCCCTGTACAGCAGCCGTCCGGCCCGCTCCGCGCCGAGTCCGTTCCGGATGGCCCACAGGTCGCGCTCGGCTCCGCCGGCCGCCCGTACCTCGACGGCGAGCGGGAACCACGACCCGGCGTCGAGCGTCAGCAAGATCCGATCGTGCGTGTAGAACGGCCGCCATACCCCTCCGGGCTGGAGCGAGTCGAACAGGGAGGCGGCGTCCCGGTAGGCGAGCTCGATGACGACCGCCTCCCGGTCGAGGACCTCGGTCTCACCGACCACCCGGACCCGGGATGTCCCGGCCAGGCTCCGCACCGGGAGGATCACGTCGGTGGGAAGCGCCGACTCGGCGTCGAACGGCGGGCGGCCCCGGAGGACCCGGACGTCCCGCCCGGCCGGGGCGCAGGCGGGCAGGGCCTCCCGGGGGCAGCCCCGGGGCGCGTCCAGCAGCCACCGATCGCCGTCGACCGCGAGCACGACGTCGTTCCTCGGCCAGGCGTCGCTCGGGTACACCGTTCGATCCACGATCCGAGCCCGGAACCGCTCAGGCGCCCGGAAGGCCACCTCGACCTGGAACGTGCGACGGGGGACCGAGGGCCGGAAGCCGTGCTCGACGACCCGGAACGTTGCCCGGTACGCCGTGACCCCGCTCGAGGCCCGGGCGATCCCCTGCGGGATCTCCGTGGCCAGGGCGGGGGACGGGCCTCGGCGGACCCCCGGGAGCCCCCCGGCCACCACCGCCGCGGCCACCACGCCGGCGGCGAAGGCGACGGCCACCCGCTGCCACTCCCGCCGCCGCCGGAGGACCACTGCGCCCCTCCCGACCTCGGCCATGATCGCCGGGACCAGGTCCGGCACCGGGTCCGCAGGACGAACCCGCGCCACCTCGCGGATCCGAGCGGAGGCGTCCCGGAACGACCGGCACCGGTGGCACGTGGCCAGATGCGTCGCCAGGTCGTCGTCGAGCCGCTCGTTCCCGTCGGCGTCCAGCCGAGCCGACAGCTCCCGCTCGGCGGCCTCACACCTCATCGGCGTTCGCCTCCTCCAGCGCCGTGACCAGGAGCCGCCTGGCCCGATGCATCCGGCTCTTCAGCGTGCCGGCCAGCACCCCCAGCACCACCCCGGTCTCGCGGTAGGACAGGCCGAACACCTCGATGAGGACGAAGGCCTCCCGGAGCTCCGGGGGGAGCCGCTCGATGGCCTGATCGATCGCCGCCCGCAGGCCGGGGTCCCGGTCGGGCTCCGGCTCCGGCGCCGCCGCCTGGTCCCGGCGCCGCTGCCGCTCCCGGCGTCGGATGGCGTCCACGGCACAGTTGCGGGTGATCCGGAACAGCCAGGTGGAGAACTTCGATCCTCCCCGGAACCGACCGACGGACCGGAAGGCGTGGATGAACGCTTCTTGGGTAACGTCCTCCGCCGTGGGACGGTCCCGGACGAGCCGGAGCGCCAGGCGGTACACGTCGGCCTGGTGGCCGCGGACGAGCTCCTCGAAGGCCCCCAGGTCCCCCGCCCGAGCCCTCCGGACGGTCTCCGGCTCCGGCTCCCGGAGCAGCCTCCCCTCCTCCCGCGACCGGTCCGCGGCGATCGCTCGGCCTCAACTGTAGCCGGAGGGCGGCCCGTGCCTCCGTCGCCGGGCGCCCACGAATCGGACGACCAGCACCACCAGGACCTCCAGGGCGGCCAGCAGCCCGATCAGGGCCACGAACAATCCGTCGTTCTGCCCCGCATACTGAGCACCGCCTCCGAGCGTCCACATGGTCCACCTCCAGTTCCGCCCTTCTTGACGACGCCGGGACCGATTCGGTTCGGGCGGCCTTGCGTGAACCCGGCACCCCGGGTACAAAGGTGGCGCCCGCCCGCACAGGAGCGCGCTTGGCCAGGAAACCTCCCCGTCTCGCAGCCGTCGTCATGGCCGCCGGCAAGGGCAAGCGGCTGAAGTCCCGTACGCCCAAGGTCCTCCACCCGGTCTGTGGCCGGCCGGTGCTCTGGCACGTCCTCCAGGCCGTTCGGGCGGCGCGGCCCGATCCCCTCGTGGTGGTTGTGGGGCACAAGGGGGACGAGGTGGAACAGGCCGTCCGCTCCTGGGAACTCGGGTTCCCCGTGCGATTCGTCGATCAGGGCGACATGCTGGGGACCGGGCACGCCGTTATGGTCGCGGAGCGAGCGGTGGGCCGAGCGGAGGACTTGGTGGTCTTCCCCGGGGATAACCCGCTGATAAGCCCGATCATGCTCAGGGACCTCCTTCGGCTCCATCGTCGAGCGGGGCCGGCGGCCACGATGCTGTGTGCCTCCGTCGACGACCCTACGGGGTACTGGCGGATGATCCGGGAGGGTGACCGCTTCCTCCGCGCTGTCGACGAGGCGGTGGCCACGCCCGGCGAGCTCGCCATCCGGGAGGTGGCCACGAGCGTCTACGCGTTCCGGCGGGAGGATCTGTTCCGCGCGCTCCCGGCGCTTTCCCGCGACAACGCCCAGAACGAGTACTACCTGCCGGACGTACTCGCCGTCCTGGCCGACAAGGGTGAGGACATCCGCGTCCTCCCCGCGGACTTCGGGGGAGCCCTCGACGTAAACTCCCGCACCTCGATGGCCTCGGCCGCTACCGCCCTCCGACGCCGGATCAACGAGGGACTGATGGCGCGCGGCGTGACGATCGAGGATCCCGAGCGCACGTACGTCGACGTCGAGGTCACCGTGGGACGGGACACTACGATCCTCCCCGGGACGCACCTCCGAGGGGCCACCAGGATCGGGGACGGGTGCACGATCGGGCCGGAGGCGGATCTCGCCGACGCCACCGTCGGGCACGAGGCCGTGGTGGAGCGTTCGGTGGTACGGGGCGCGCGGATCGGGACCCGGGCGGTGGTGGGGCCGTACACGCACCTCCGGCCGGGCACCGTCCTGGCGGCAGACACGAAGGCGGGGTCCTTCGTCGAGATCAAGAACTCCCGGATCGGGGAGGGGAGCAAGGTGCCCCACCTGGCGTACGTTGGAGACGCCATCATAGGGAGGAACGTGAACATCGGGGCCGGCACGATCACCGTGAACTACGACGGGTACGGGAAGCATCGGACCGCCATCGGGGACGACGCCCGGATCGGGTCCGATACGATGTTGGTCGCTCCGGTTCGGATCGGCAAGGGCGCGGTGACCGGCGCGGGGTCGGTGATCACCAAGAACGTACCGCCCGGGGCCCTGGCGGTGGAGCGGGACGAGCAGCGGGTGGTCCGGGGGTACCGGGAGCGGAAGGATCGGGAGATGCGGAATCGGGCGAAGAGGGGGAGGGCGTGACCAGCATCCGGGAGATCGTCACCAAGAAGCGGATGATGCTGTTCTCGGGGACCGCGCATCCATCGCTGGCCGAAGAGATCGCCGAGCACATCGGCGTGGACCTCTGCGAGTCGAAGATCTTCCGTTTCTCCAGCGGGGAGATCTACGTCCGGTCGGAGGAGAGCGTCCGAGGTTCCGACGTGTTCGTCATCCAGACCCACGCCGACCCGGTGAACGAGTCGATCATGGAGCAGCTCGTGATGATCGACGCGCTGAAACGGGCCTCGGCGAAGAGGATCACGGCGGTGGTCCCGTACTATGGGTACTCCAGGCAAGACAAGAAGGCCCTGGCCAGGGAGCCGATCTCGGCGAAGCTCGTCGCCGACTGCCTCTCGGTGGCCGGGGCGGACCGCGTGGTGTCCGTCGATCTCCACAGCGGCCAGATCCAGGGGTTCTTCGACCTCCCGTTCGACCACCTGACCGCCCTGCCGCTCCTGTCCGGCTACCTGCAGGAGGCGGGCGAGCTCAAGGGGAAGGACATGGTGGTGGTGTCACCGGACGCGGGGAGGGTGAAGGTGGCGGAGCGGCTCGGCGAGCAGATCGACGCCGACCTGGCGTTCATCTACAAACGACGGTCACGCGGGGAGGCTCACAAGATCGAGGAGATGGTGGTCGAGGGGGACGTGAAGGATCGACCCTGCATCCTCATCGACGACATGATCGACACGGCCGGGACCATGGTCGAGGGGGCCCGCGCTCTCCAGGCGCAGGGCGCCTCGGACATCTACGTGGCCGCCACCCACGCCGTGCTCTCGGGGAAGGCCGTGCAGAAGCTCGAGGAGGCCCCCATCAAGGAGGTCGTGGTCACCAACACCCTGCCGATCCCGGACGAGAAGCGGTTCGGGAAGCTCAGGGTGCTGACGATCGCCCCGATCGTAGCCTCGGCGCTCCAGGCCGTGTTCGAGGACGAGTCCGTCTCCGAGATCTTCCACGGCGAGAACCAGCCGTAGGAAGGCCGGTCCGTCAGGCCGGCTCCCCGGCGTGGTACCGGCGAAGCTTCGGCACGGCCAGCGCCAGGACGGCCACGCCCGCCACGCAGGCGATGCCGCCGGAGACCACCGAGAACACGGGCGAGGTGAACTGGGCCACCACGCCGGCCTCGAGGTCGCCGAGCCGCGGCCCCCCCACCACGACCATGATGTGGATCGAGGACAGCCGCCCCCGGAGCGAGTCCGGGACGCTCGACTGCAGGATCGTCGAACGGAAGATCGCGCTGATGACATCGGCGGCTCCGGCCACTGCCAGCCAGCCGAGGGCCAGCCAGAACGCGCCGGTGGAGAACCCGAACGCGATGATGGCCACGCCCCACACCGCCACTGCCCACAGGACCGCTCGTCCCTGGTGCCGGATGTGACGCACCCAGCCGGTGAACAGCGCCCCGACCAGGGCGCCGGCCGCGGGGGCCGCGTACAGGAGTCCCAGCCCGGCGGGCCCCACCCGGAACGCCTCCTTGGCCAGCACCGGGAACAGGGCCCGAGGCATGCCGAAGATCATCGCGTTGAGGTCGACCACGAACGTGGACTGGAGTACCCGCCGGCCCTTCAGGTAGGCGAAGCCCTCCCGCACCGCCCGGAGGATGGGCGGCCTGGTCCCCTCGCGGCCGGGCGGCATCGGGCGCATCGCCAGGAGTGCGGCAATGGCGGCCAGGAACGTGACGGCGTCGATCGCGTACGTCCACGCCAGCCCGAGCCGGGCGATGATCAGCCCGCCGACGGCCGGTCCGGCCACGTCGTTTACCTGGAACAGGAGCTGGTTGAGGGCGATGGCCGAGGACAGCCGATCTCTCGGCACGAGGTTCGGGATGGCCGCAGACCGGGCCGGGGCGTCGAAGGCCGACGACGCGGAGCTGAGCGCGGCCGCCATGTACAGGAACCACAGCGGCGGGCGTTCCACCAGGGCCCCGCCCACGAGCAGCAGCGAGGCCGCCATCGAGCCGGCCTGGGAGAAGAGGAGGAGCCGCCGGCGGTCCACGGCGTCGGCCACGGCCCCCCCGACGAGCGAGAAGAGCACCAGCGGGACCAGCTGAACGAGCCCGATCATCCCCACGGCCAGCGGAGAGCCAGTCAGTTGGTAGATCTGGTAGGGGAGGGCCACCAGGGTGATCTGCCGGCCGGTGTGGGACACGAGCTCCCCGAACCACAGCAGCCTGAAGTCCCGGGAGATCCGCAGGGGCGTGAGGTCCAGCATCGAGCGGCGAACCATCCGGGCGGCCCGACCCCGCCGGCTCGCCTCGGGATCGGGGGAGAGATCTCCGGGCGGGCGCATCGGCCCAGGATAGCCGCGGTCGTGTCGCAGACCGCCCTGCTACGATTGGCTCCGCATGGCAGAGGTGAAGCTCACGGCCGAGCCCCGCGAGGGTGTCGGCAAGGGAGCGGCGCGGAAGATCCGGGCCGCCGGCAAGGTTCCCGGGGTGCTCTACGGACCCGCGGTGGAGCCGATGCGGCTGGCCGTGGACGCGCTGCAGCTGTGGCACGCGCTCCACACCGATGCGGGCACCAACGTGCTCATCAACCTGGCCGTGGACGGGGACACCTTCCTGACGATGCCCCGGGAGGTCCAGCGGGACATCGTCCGGGGAACGCTCCTCCACGTCGACTTCCTGCGGATCCGCCGTGACGTGGCGATCCAGGTCGACGTCCCGGTGCTCCTGGTCGGCGAGTCCGTGGGCGTCAAGGAGGGCGGGGTGGTCGAGCACCACCTGTGGGAGCTCCGCGTCGAGTGCCTCCCCACGCAGGTGCCCGAGTCGATCGAGGCCGACATCTCCGCTCTGGCCGTGGGCGATTCGCTCCACGTCTCGGACCTGTCGATCCCCCAGCACATCACGCTCCTGACGCCGTCGGAGGAGACGCTGGTGTCGGTCGTGCCGCCGCCGGTCCTCGAGGTCGAGGAGGTCGCCCCCGAGGAGGAGGAGGGCGAGCTGCCCGAGGGCGAGGTTCCCGAAGGCGAGGCGCCGCCCGAGGGCGAGTCCCCCGCCGCCGAGGGCGAGTCCCCCGCCGCCGAGGAGCCTGGCGGCGACGAGAGCTAGGCCCGCGGCTTGACCGCCTGGTTCGTGGCCGGGCTGGGCAACCCGGGAGAGCGATACTCCGAGACCCGCCACAACCTGGGCGCCCGGGTCGTGGCGCGGCTCGCGGATCGCCTCGGCACCCGCCTCCGCAAGGTGCGGTTCCTCCCCATCGAGGCCGGCGAGGTCGTGGTGAACGGCGAGCGCGTGTGGCTGGCTCGGTCGCAGACGTTCATGAACGTGTCCGGCCCCTCGTACGCCTCGCTGGCCCGGAAGAGGGGCGTGGATCCCGATCGGGTGGTCGCCGTCCACGACGAGATCGACCTGGCGTTCGGCTCGCTGAAGGTGAAGCGCGGGGGGTCCACGGCCGGGCACCGTGGGCTCGACTCGCTGGCCCAGGCCCTCCGAACGAAGGACTTCCACCGGGTCCGGATCGGAGTGGGCCGGCCGGCGGGCCAGAAGGATCCCGCCGACCACGTGCTGGAGCCGTTCGCCAAGGCGGAGCGGGAGGAGGTCGACGTGCTGGTGGAGGAGGCCGCCGAGGCCGTCCTCACGCTCGTCACGGACGGGTTGGCCGCGGCGCAGGACCGGCACAACCGCGTCGGGCCGGCGAAGTGAGGCTCAGACCCCCACGTACCTCGGCTTGACCCTGGCCGAGTCGCCGGAGACCTTCATCCGGCCGGTGGCCACGGCCACGAACGCGCCGGCGGGGATCGACTTCAGCTCGTCCAGGACCTCGGACGGCCAGCCGACGTCCTCGGCGCCGCCGAAGTACCAGTTCGAGCCGTTGTCGGCCACGATGAGACCGTACCGCTTCATGGCCCGGAGGACGATCCTGGTCTCGGGGTGGAAGCCGGCCACCGGGAATCGCTTCTTCAGCCGGAACCGCGTGCCCATCGGCGGCAGCTTGGGGTCGCGGCGGGCCCCGGCCTGGTGCCTGGCCGGCCAGATGAACTTCTGGTCTGTCTCCTCGGCCGTCACCCGGATGGCGTGGTCGATCACCCCGGCGGCGATCTCGTCCCGCCGGATCAGCCCGGCGAAGATCGGGAGGCCGGCCGCATCGGCGGATGTCCAGGTCCTCGGCCGGAGCGCGTTCGAGCCGAGGTCCCACACCGCGCCGGAGCCGCCCTGCGGATCGCCGCCGTTCCAGTCGAAGTCGAAGATCTCGTGCAGCATGCAGGCGTCCCGATCGATCACCAGCGCGTGCCGATCGCTCCCGTGCTCGACGTGGGTGTCGGGCCCGACCGGGTAGGGGCCCGGGTCGCTCTCGTCCGGGTAGTAGAAGGTGACGGCATGCTTCTCGTGTGCGCTGTCCACGACGTTGTAGGCGATGCCGTACGGGTGGTCCGGGTCGTCGGACGGGCCGAAGTCGGGATGGAGAAGTTGGTTTCGACCACCCATGGCCCGGATCCATTGCTTGCTCCTGCGGTGGGCCGGGAGGCCGGTGACCTTCGAGTGCCACACGTTGTCGTCGGGGAAGATCCGACAGTCGGGCGCCAGCGGATGAGGCACGGCCGAGGCCGTGGGCGGGGACCACGGGCTGAGCGCGAGCACGACGAGCGCCACCATGGCGCGAACGGGAGGCATCGGCCCAAGTATCGGCCGCTCCAGGAAGCACCTGAACCGTTCCCGGCTGAGGCGCGTCCCTCCAAGGGGACGTCCCGCGTCGCAGACCGAGATCGGAGGTTGCCTTTCCGGCCGAACGAGCTCCTGAAGGAATGAAGATGCAGGACACCACGGTGGATGCAGAGCCGGCAACCGGGCTCGAGCGCCTCTACCGGGAGCACGGTGCCCGCCTGTGGCGGGCGTTGCTGGCCTTCGCGGGCGACCGAGAGGTGGCCAGCGATGCTCTCGCAGAGGCGTTCGCCCAGGCACTCGGTCGGGGGGCGGCCATCCGGACACCCCTGCGCTGGGTGTGGCGGTCAGCTTTCCGGATCGCCCGCGGTGAGTTGAAGGCCCGTCGGCGACCGCCACGGTCGGAGCCAGAGCGCTCGTACACGCCGCCCGACCCCGATCCGGAGATCGTGGCGGCTCTGGGCCGGCTGCCTAAGGGTCAGCGGGCCGCGGTGGTCCTGCACCACGTGGCGGACTATCCGGTAGCGGAGGTGGCTCGGATCCTCGGCTCGACCCCGGCTGCGGTGCGGATGCAGCTGACCCGGGGCCGGCGTCGACTCCGCCAGATCTTGGAGGGATCACGTGACTGACGTTCACGATCGACTGCGGGATCTCCGCGAAACCCGTGCACCCGATCTGTGGCCGGACATCGAGCAGCGGGGCCCGCGTCCGTCTCCGAGGGGGATTCCTTGGGGGCGGCTTGGCGTGGCAGGCCTGGCCCTGGTCGTTGCGGCCACGGGGGTGGGCGTTGCCCTGCGTTCCTTCTTCGCAGGCGACCCCATGCGACGGCCTGCATCGGGGGCGCCGCGGGTGCTCCAGAGTCTGAACGTCACCGCCTCCGTCGACGTCGGAGGGCATGCTCGCGATGTGGCCGCGGGCGAGGGGTCCGTATGGACGCTCGTCGATCCCATCGGAGGAGGGCCGGCCGTCCTCCGCATCGACCCGACGACGGGGCGGATAACGGGGAGCGTTCGAGTGCCTCCTCGCGCGTACCGGCTGGTGGTCGGAGGCGGGGTCGTCTGGGTGATCCACTGGCTCCCCGAAGAGCCGGATCGGGTAACCAGGATCGACTCCGGGAGCCTCGAGGTCTTTGCCGATGTGCCACTGGCTGCGTACGTCGGTGCGGCGGTCGCGACCGAGGATGCGCTCTGGACGGCTGCCTCCGTCGGTGAGGCGGGATCCCAGTCGTTGCTGAGAGCGGACTCGGCAACCAACGAGATCGAGCGAAGCATTTCTCTCGAAAGCACGATCGAGTTCGTGGACGACATGGCGTACGCGGGTGACTCACTCTGGCTCCTCGACTATCGAGGGCTGGCGAAGGGTCCAACCCCCGCTCAGGTCGTACGGGTGGACGCAGCAACCGGGGAGATCGTGGCTGAGATTCCGGTCGAGGGCTCATGCCACGGGCCGGGAGGTCTCAGGATCGCTGCGGATCCCGGTGGTGCGTGGATCAACTGCCGGACCGGGCCGCAATCCTTCGTGGCTCGACGAATCGAGAGCGCGACCAACTCGGTGAGCGCCCCTGTCGACCTACCCGCCGGGTATTCGGCTCCCTTCGCCGTGGCGAGCGATGGCGTGTGGTTCGTCGGGTATGACACTTCCGACCGAGGGCGGGTCTTCCTCGTCGACCCCGCCGAACCGACGGTTGTCGGTGAGGTGACGCTCGAAGGTCTGAACGGTGAGGATGCCGCGTTCGACCCGGTCGGTGGCTCCGTGTGGGTGGCGCGAGTACCGGATCACGTCGTTCGACTCGAGTTCGGTACATCCGATTGAGAACTACTGGATTGCTTCGATGCGGGCGGTGTGGCCGCGGGTTCGGGCCAGCCGGAGGTCCGTGGTGACCAGCGGCGCGTCCAGAGCCTCCGCCAGGGCCACGTACGCGGCGTCCAACGTGGACAGGTTCTCTCGAAAGTCCCACATCCGCTCGAGGAAGGGCCACGTCGCGTAGCGGGTCAGCCGGATGTCCCGGAGGTCCTCCAGCGCCTCGCCGGCCCGCCACTCAGACAGCACTCGCCGGCCCGCACGATTCCGCACGACGTGGAACACCTCGGCGTCGATGAGATGTGGGGCATGGAGAGTCTCGCCCGATGCAGCGATCCTGTCGGCGATGACCTCAGCCTGCGGCTCGATGTTCAGCAGCAGGTCGGCGGCCGCAGATGCATCGAGGACGATCACGCGTCGCGGTATCGGCGGATGATGTCGGCGGACGACTGGCGATCGTCGACCGGTCGGCGGCGACGGAGGCGGGCCACCAGCTCCTCGAGCGTGGGACGCCCCGCGATCTCCCTGACCTCGGCCAGGAGGTAGTCGGAGAGGCTCATCCCCGCCCCCGCCGCTCGGACCTTGAGAGCTCGGTGGACTTCCTCGGGGACATTCCGGATCTGGATCATCTTCGTCATGCGTAGCACATTATCACATGCTCGGAACATAGTCGAGGCGAGGCGGTACAATCTTCTGGAACGCCCCGGTCCGAGCGGACCCGGGGCTCTTCGTGCTGTGCGGAGGGATGACGTGACGCTGGAGAAGCTGCTCGAGCCGCTCGTCGAGAGCGACGCCTTCCAGGCGCTCCTGGCCCGGCCGGGGGAGCGGTTGGGCCGGGCGGAGGCCCCCGGGCATCCCTACGTGGCGGCGGCTCTGGCGGCGGCTGTGGACGCTCCCGTGCTGGCGGTCCTCCCCGGGCCGAGAGAGGCCCGGACCTTCGCCGGGGGCGCGGAGGCGTTCCTGGGGCCGGAGCGGGTGGCCCTGTTCCCCGCCTGGGAGGCCCTGGCGGTCGAGGGCATCAGTCCCTCGCCGGAGACCGCCGCGCGCCGGGCCCGGGCGGCCCGGCTCCTCCGCCGGGCCCGGGCGGCCCGGCTC
>JBOGVU010000048.1:0-19543 GCA_050692915.1 Actinomycetota bacterium
GGCGTGGCACAACAGCACCAGGTTGTCCAGGTTGGTCCCGCCGCCGTCGGCCCAGTGAACCAGGTGGTGAGCGTTCAGCCACCGCTTCCGCTCGCACCCGGGGAACCGGCAGGCCGCTCCGTCACGGTGCCGGAGCAGCCTAGCCAGGTGCCCGGGTACGGTCCGTCCCCGACGGCCGATCCCCACCTGACGCCCCCCGGACTCCAGGACCCATTCGATCCGGCCGTCGCAGGCCAGGCGGCGGATGCTCTCGGGGGCCAGTCGCTGCCCGCCCTCGGTCTCCGCCAGCCACGGGCCCGCCCCGGGCTCCTCCCCGGCCAGGACCTCGGCCCCGGCGTGGACCACCACGGTGGCCGGCTCCGGCTCCCCCGTGGCCAGGTCCACCAGAGCATCGGCCAGGCGGGCTCCGCCGGGGTCGGCGGCCTTCGGATCCAGGGGGACCTCCTCGGCCCCCCGCAGGATTGCCGACTGTAGGGCCGTTCCTTCCTCGGCCGGGAGCCTGCCCTCCAGCCACAGCATGGAGCGCTCCTGGTCCCAGTCCAGGGCGAGGTACCGCTCCCGTCGAGTCTCCTCCGCCTCCCGGACCCGGACCCGCTCATGTCGGCGGGCCTCCCGCCACAGCGACGCCGGGCGCAGTTCGGGAGCCTTCTGGGCCCACCTCTGGTCCGTGTGGGGGGAGGCGAACCGCGTCAGCGGCCGGAGCTGGTCCCAACACAGCCTCCCGCCGGCGTAGGCGTCGGCGATCCGGGGGAGGCTCTCCAGGGCGTGGGCCACCCTGACCCACTCCCGGGCCGTGCCCCAGGCCAGCCCGTACCGCCCGGCCAGCCACGAGCTCATGGAGGTGGCCCCGTCCCGGCGCCACAGTCGCCGCCGGTCGAAGGCGGCCACCACCCGGAGGGCCTCGGCCGAGGCCGCCACCATCACCGCGGCGGCCCGGTCCAGGGCGTCGGTCAGGTCTCCGGAGGTCCGCGGGGCCGCGAATCTCATGGGTGTGATTCTAGGACGGGGGTCTGACACGAACCCCCGACACCCGGTCGTCGCCGGCCGATGGCTCGACCCCGGTGGTCCATTTCGTGACGGTCCTGCTGACCCTGGGCGACCCGCCGGAGACGTACAGGTTCGGCGTGGGATTCCTCCAGGGATCCGGGGCCTCGGCGTGGTGTTTTTCCCGCTGGCTGCTCTGGTCACGTCCTTCACCGGCTGGGCACTGAGCGGCGAGCTCCTGCGCCGGTGGTGGCGCGAGACCCGCCTTCGCAAGAGTAGCCGTCCCGGCCCTCGGGGCTGCGCGACGCTTCGAAAAGCAGCTTCGACTGGTCTGTGTTTGACCGTCAGACGGGGCGGTCCCTATGCTTCGATCCGTTCCTGTGGTCGATCGGAACTGCGAAAGGAGCTTGCAATGGACTGGTACGTGATCATCCTCAGGGTGATCCATATCGCGGCAGGCACGTTCTGGGTGGGTGCCGCCTTCGTCCTGTTCCTCTTCATCCAGCCCTCGGCGAAGGAGCTCGGTCCCGAGGGACAGAGGTTCATGGGCCACCTCGTTGCGAGGAGGAAGCTGCCGATGCTCATCATGATCGCCGGGATCCTGACCGTCCTCGCGGGGGTCCTCCTGTACTGGCGCGCTTCCGACGGGTTCGACGCCGATTGGATCAGCTCCGGCCCGGGCGTGGCGTTCACCGTAGGGGGACTGGCCGCGATCACGACGCTGGCGCTGGGATTGAGTATCACCAAGCCGGCCGTGGATCGCATGGGCGCGCTGGGGCAGGAGATCGCCACCAGTGGAGGTCAGCCCACCCCCTCGCAGGCTTCCGAGATGCAGCGGCTCCAGGCCAGGTTGGTCCTGCTCGGCCGGCTGAGCACGGTCCTGCTCACGATCGCCGTCGTGACGATGGCCACGGCTCGGTTCCTGTAGCGGGTCTGCCGAGCGCTGACCCCGGCGCGGCGCGAGCGGAGGATCGTTTCTAGACTCGGCTGCGGCCTCTGAACCCGGCGAACACGCCGATCAGGAACAGGATCCCGGCGATGATGAGCAGCCAGAACAGGCCCTCGACGAGCAGGCCGACGCCCCCGGCGATCAGCGCCAAGACGATCAGGATCACCACGAGTCCCATGCCCACCTCCTTCTCCAGGAACCTAGATATACCCGGGCCGAGCATGGCAACTCATCAGCCCGACCGCCGCTTCCTCGTGGCCTCGACGCTCGCCTTGAGCGCGGCCATCAGCTCCGTGACGGGCGGTGTTCGGCCGGAGGCCGCAGGTTCCTCCGGGGCCCGTGGCGTCGGCGTCTTCTCCGCGAGCATGCGGAGCAGCTCCTCCCGGTAGGTGTCGGCGTACGCGGCGGGTTCCCACTCCGTGGTCAGCTCCTCGATCAGGCGAACCGCCAGCTCGAGCTCGCGGTCGTCGACCTCGACGCCTTCGAGGCCCGGAGCGAGGGCGGACGGCTCGCGGACCTCGTCGCCGAAGAAAAGGATCTCCACGGCGAGCACGTTGCGCATCGGCCGAACCGCCACGAGGTGCGGCTTGGTGCGCAGGACGAAGCGGCCGATGCCGACACGTCCCGCCTCGCTCATGGCCCGGTGCAGCAGCACGTATGGCCTGGTCGCCTCGGGCGACTGCGGCACCGCCACGTAGGTCTTCTCGAAGTGCACGGGGTCGATGTCCGCCAGGGCGACGAAATCCTCGATGTCGATTGACCGGCTCCGCTGCGGGCGGACCCGGTCGATCTCCTCGTGTGACACCAGCATGACGTCGCCCTCTTCGGTCTCGTGTCCCCGCATCAGCTCCTCCCAGGCCACGGGGCGCGATGTCTCCGCCGCGGGAACCTCAGCTCTTCCAGTCTCGGCGGGGTCTTCCTCGATCGGCGCTTCCACCACTCGCTGCTGCCGCATCCGTCGCCCCGCCCGGTCATAGAGGTGGAACCGAACGTCCTTGGGCTCGGTCGCC
The DNA here is from genome assembly GCA_050692915.1 of Actinomycetota bacterium. GTDB lineage: Bacteria > Actinomycetota > UBA4738 > UBA4738 > CALAEC01 > CALAEC01. Next base: position 2,944 of record JBOGVU010000048.1, read on the forward strand.
GTGATCAGCCGCACGGGGATGGCCACCAGCCCGAAGCTGAGGGTCCCGGTCCACACCGCGGTCGGCACGAGAACAACTCTACCCCGTGCTTTGATACTGGCCTCATGGCAGTGCAGCTGGAGGACCGCGATCGGGAGATGCTCTCGGGTGTCGAAGGCGAGGCGGCCCGGATGGCCGTGGAGATCGTGGTGGCCATGGCCGAGGCCAGTGGAGCCGAGCGGCTCGTGGAGATCGCTTCCGGGCACATCGACGGATGCCTGTATCACGGGCAGGCGAGCCTGGACTTCGCGGAGCGCCTGGTCGCCGGGGGAGCGAGGGTGCGGGTGCCCACCACCCTCAACGTCGGCTCCCTCGACCTGCTCCATCCGGAGCTCTATCGCGGGGACGCCGCCCGAGGTGAGGCGGCCCGACGACTCATGGATCTGTACGTCGAGATGGGTTGCCGCCCCACCTGGACCTGCGCGCCGTACCAGATGGATTCCCGACCGGCGTTCGGGGAGCACGTGGCGTGGGCCGAGTCGAACGCCATCGTGTTCGCCAACAGCGTATTGGGAGCCCGCACCGACCGCTACGGCGACTTCATCGACATCTGCGCCGCGATCGCCGGGCGGGCACCCTATGCGGGGCTCCACGTAACCGAGAACCGTCGAGGCGAGATCCTCTTCCGCCTGGCCGGCCTCCCCGAGCGGCTCCTCGACGAGGAGGCCTTCTATCCCGTGCTCGGGCACCTCATGGGGCTCGAGGCGGGCACGCTGGTGCCTGTGATCGACGGGCTGCCGGCCGAGGTTTCCGAGGACCGGCTCAAGGCCCTCGGCGCGGCCGCCGCCTCGTCGGGTTCGGTGGGCCTCTTCCATGCCGTGGGTGTCACGCCCGAGGCTGGAACGTTGGACGCCGCCTTCCAGGGGGTCGACCCCGTCAGGACGATCGACGTTACGACCGATCTGGTGGCCCGGGCCCGGGACTCCCTCACCACGGCCCCCAGCGGCGAGTTGGGAGCGGTGAGCGTGGGGACCCCCCACTTCTCGCTATCGGAGTTCGAAAGGCTCGTCGAGATGCTGGACGGATCAAGGGTGGCCGATGGCGTCGAGTTCTACGTCTCCACCGGGCGCACCGTCCTGGCCGAGGCCCGGTCCCGGGGCTGGGACGAGATCTGCGAGCGAGCGGGCATCACCATCGTCACGGACACGTGCACCTACGTCACGCCGATCCTCCGGACAGACGGCGGCGTGGTCATGACGAACTCGGGGAAGTGGGCGTACTACGCGCCGGGCAACCTCGGGGTCCAGGTGGTGCTCGGCAGCCTCGCCGAGTGCGTGCGTTCGGCGGTGGAGGGGGAGGTCTGGCGCGATCCGGAGATCTGGGCGGATGTCTGAGGTCCGGGCGCTTTTCGCGGGCTTCGCGGAGGGTCGGGCTCTGGTGCTTACAGAGCCCCTCTCGTTCTGGGGTGGCGTCGACGCCGCCGACGGGACCATCATCGACCGCCATCACCCGCAGGCGGGCGAAACGGTTCGGGGGACGGTGCTGGTGATGCCGTCGGGCCGGGGGTCCAGCTCGAGCAGCAGTGTGCTCGCGGAGACGATCCGGGCGGGCACCGGCCCTGTGGCCATCGTGCTCGCCGAGCCCGACGGGATCCTGGCCCTGGGCGCGCTGGTGGCCTCGAAGCTGTACGGGACGGCGACCCCCGTCGTGGTGGTGGACGACGCCACCTATCGCTCGATCGCTTCAGGTATGGAGATCGAGATACGGCGTCGGCACGGCGGGTGGGACGTTGAAGCTCGGTCCTGACGAGCGTGTTCCTGGCTGATCGGTGCGCGAACCGGGCTGTTCTCTATGCTGGCGGAGGTGTGACGGGATACTCGAGGCAGGAGGTCGCCCAGCGGGCCGGGGTGGACCCCGACTACGTCGACCGGTTGGTCGAACTCGAGATCCTGACGCCCGGCACCGGAGACCGGTTCTCGTCGGGAGACGTGCTTAGGGCGCGTTGGGTGCAGAGCTTGGAGCGGGCCGGCGTCCCCCTCGAGGGGATGGCCGCTGCCGTCCGGGACGGAGCTCTCTCGTTCTCTTTCATGGATGTGGCCGCCTTCGATCGGTTCACCGGGCTCAGCGACACGACCTTCCAGCAACTGAGCGAAAGGACGGGCATCCCCATGGACCTCCTGAAGGTGGTCCGAGAGGCCGTCGGCTTCGCGGAGCCTCGGCCAGAGGACCACGTCCGCGAAGACGAGCTGTCGGTCGTGCCGGCCATCGAGCTCCAGCTCTCGAAGGGGTTCCGTCCGGTTGTCATCGAGCGGTGGCTTCGGGTCTACGCAGAGAGTCTGCGCCGGATCGCCGAGACCGAGACGGATTGGTGGAAGACGGAGGTCGAACGGCCCCTTCTCGAGGCCGGCTTTGCGGAGGGTGAGATGTTGGAGGCCCAAGCCGACCTCGGGTCCCGGATGGCCCCCCTCTCCGAGCAGGCCCTCCTGGCGATCTACCATGGTCAGCAGGAGCACGCCTGGAGGCAGGGTTTCGTCGAGAACGTCGAGGACGCGTTGGAACGGGCCGGTCTGTACAGTCGGCTGCACCGTCCGCCGGCGATCTGCTTCCTCGACATCACCGGATACACGCGGCTGACCGAGGAGCGCGGGGATGAGGCCGCCGCGGATCTGGCGGCGAATCTGGCAGGCCTGGTCCGACGGTCCTCCCAGGAGCATGGGGGGCGACCCGTGAAGTGGCTCGGCGACGGGGTGATGTTCTATTTCCGGGAACCCGGTGGTGCGGTGCTCGCCGCGATCGAAATGGTCGAGGGCGTCGCGAGCCACGACCTGCCGCCCGCTCATGTCGGGCTCCACGCAGGGCCGGTGGTCTTCCAGGACGGTGACTACTTCGGCCGTACGGTCAACCTCGCGGCGAGGATCGCGGACTACGCCAGGCCCGGCGAAGTGGTGGTGAGCCAGGAGGTTGTGGAGGCGGCGGACGGGGCACTCGTGTCCTTCGTCGAGATCGGTCCCGTGGAGCTGAAGGGCGTCACAGGGACGCTTCGGCTTCACACCGCCCGCCGCGACGCCCCAATGAGACAGAATTAGGCAGTCCCGGGCGTGGTCCTGACTGATCGGTGCGCGAACCAGCCTGAGGCCCTGCTGGATACCCAGGCGATTCACCTGTGATTGGGAATACGGCGGATCGTTCGGGTCCTACAGCCCGGCTCTCGGACGGCCCCGGGGATGTTTGAGGAATCCCCTGAGCGGGGCCGTCCGGGCCGCGCTATCCCTTTCTAAGCACAGACAAGCTCTCGGATGTGCCGGAGGAGATCGGCAGCTTCGCCGCCTGCGGCTTCCCGAAGGATTCTCATCATTGGCCTCCCCGGGCGCTTGGGATGCCTCAAGCAGGGCGCCCGACGGGGCTTCCGACCCTGTACACCCGTGCCAGTTGCTCCTGAAAGCCGGCAACGGATTGGGGAGGTGGGTCGGGTACCAGGAACCCACGGAGGAGAGTGGCTCTACGAGGCTGCTGAGCGCAAAAGAAGTGGGTCGCTCAGAAGAATCTATCGAATGCGTCGATTGTGGTTACGATCTTGCTGAGGATTTGGGTCAGCGAATCCACCACGAACCCACCCTTCGTTGGCCCGTTCTCCGTGAACGCTACATCAAAGGCGAAATGAGCCTTCACTGGCACATACACGTTCGGGCTGGGGGTGATTGTCAGACCCCCGGTGGCGCGAGGAATGCTCATGGACACCAGTACCCCTTCGTTCGCCCTGGGCACCTTCACGCTCATCCGAAACAGCACTGAATTGTCTTCCAGCGGTCCCGGTGCAATGTACTCATGGATGGTCACGTCTGTGGAATGCTCGATGTTGACTCTCTGGACGATGGGAACGGGGACGATGAGGTCTTGGTGCTTGTCAACCCGATTCAGTTCATGGAGAGCCCAGAGGGCACTGGACGTGATCGTGTCCGGGGGCATGTGGGGCGGCTTGTTGATGCCATGGTACGGCTGCAGACTCTCAATGAATGCAGCGGCTGACTCGCCTACGCCGTCGATCTTGGAGAGGCCGCTTCTGTAGGTCGGGCGTCCCCTGCGGTCACGCTCAAAGTAGAGGTCGGCGTCCTCGAAGATTGGAAACTCGTGCTGGCGAGTGGACTTCCCGCCAACTAAGGCGGTGATGATGTAGTTGAGGGCCGAACGCAGATCGTGAGCGATGCCACCAATCCAGGTGCCCCACTCGATGAGCGGGAGATCGGCGGTGCGGTGAGCCCGGACAGTGTGCTGTCCCGATTTGGCATCGAAGTCGGCGACCATTTCATACGGCCCAGGGTCGAATATCCCCTGAACCGACTCTTTCAGGCGAGCGAGATCCTTGTTCGCCTTCGTCACCTTGGCACGGCTCTTGTCTAGGGGATGGTTCATGGGGGGACAATCAACCCTTAGCCTGGGAGCGGTCCTGCGGTTCCTCTGTGTTCTTCGGCGGCAACACCGCTCGGGGAGCGGTTCCGTAGTGGTCCATGACGGCCTCCACCGTTCCGGGAAAGACATCCAAGCCCTCGTTCAATAAGCGGGCGTAGATTGTTCGCTGGGGATCGCCGCCCGCGTATTCGGAGGCATATGCGACGGGTCTCCGGACATGCGCGATATCGTCGCGAAGGGCCTTTAGATTCAGCACCCTCTCCCATAGGTCAGGGTTCGCGGACTTGAGGTTTGGTCTGCTCGTCACGGTGGACATGATGAGGCTGAGTCGCCACTCGATGCCTCTTTGCTCCAAGTGGTGCTTGTCCAACTGCTCACCCTTGATCTCCATCTCGAATCCATCCGGGATCGATTCATTGGCCCAACTATCTAGCGCCGCATGGCAGAGAACCGTCCCAGCCATCGCTTCCTGAAAGAAGTCAAAGACGGCCGAGTCGTTAGTGAAGCGAAGATCGCTAAAAGGCCTCATGCGGCCTTTCGTGCTGGTCTGCCCGAGGAGTGACCGTTTCATACGCGCGGCTCGACCGATGTGTTGGGCTCCGACCGTGAGGAGAAGGGCAGACGTGCGCGGGGCCGGAAAAGAAACCTTCCCGACGCCTTCCCATTCGACTATCTGCGCTAGAGCAATCTCTTCCCCCGCTGGAATAGGAGGTTGCCCCTGAGGCCCAGGCGGTACGTCCTTGGCGATGCGATCGACGATCCAACGCCTTGGGTCGCCCTCTTTCGGGCTGCGAGGCTCCGAGCGCTTCTTTCGAGACATCTCCAGTGAGGTTCCATTTTACGGCTGGACGGGGGGTTCCCCCTTCAGCCAATCAGCAGGGCCACAATCCGTACAGAAGGGGAAGGAGCGATGGGTCCTCGCTGGCTGTCCAGTACGGACCCGTCTCAGCCCATGGGCTTGGGTGAGTCGGAAACATCTTCCCAAGGCCAGCCGGGCAGCGACTGAGGGGGCTCCCTCTTTGCCCACGGATTGTTGCCTGGCAGTTCGGGAAGTCCGAGTTTTCTTTGCATCCGGTAGATCGCTTGGTCGAGCCGTGCGATAAGCATCGGGTTGAGATCGTAGTGAACAGGCCCTACCTGGGGGTCGAGATCGTATGTCCAGTGCACGTTGCCATCCGAATCACGATTCATATAGAAAGTCGTGGTCTTGACCCGGTTCGGTGGACACCCGACAGTGGGGCACGCGGCCCCGGAAGGGAGTCCACATGGGAAGGTCGGGGTACCCGCCAGAGTTCCGGGCTGAGGCCGTCGAGCTGTACCGAAACTCGGGCCGGTCCATGCGCGAGATCGCCCAGGATCTCGGCATCGTCGGTTCGCTCGGTCGTCGACGCCGAGCTCACCTGTCCATCGTCCGGATCCACGACGCCTCCCGGGGCACGTACGGCCGTCCCAGGATCTGTGCCGAGCCCCGCTACGAGGGCACCCGGTGCTCCGCCAAGCGGGTGGCTCGACTGATGCGCGCTGCGGGGATCTCGGGCATCCCGGCACGTCGGAGGCGCCGGGGCCTCACCCGCCGCCGTCCGGGGGTCGCTCCCCCACCCCGACCTTGGTGGGGCGCCGGTTCTCCGCGCCGACATTCGACCGGCTGTGGGTGGCCGACATCACCTACGTCCCCACCGGCGAGGGTGGGTGTACCTGGCCGGCTCCACTCAAGCCTCGGCTACCTGAGCCCCGCCGAGTTCGCAAGGAGGGTCCACCAGGAGATCCAGGAGGCTACAGTTGCCTAACCGGACCGTGTCCACGAAAGCGGGTCAAGACCAGGCTGCAAGGGGCGTGGTCCCTACGGGGTTCGAACCCGTGTCTCCACCTTGAGAGCGTCTCTGAGGCGGTCCTGGGCCATCCCGGTTGATGCTGGGTCGTGCGGTTTCGCAGGTCAGCGCGGTGCTGCGGTCCCGGCCCGTCCCGTGTCGCCCTGCCATATCAGGCTCCGATGTGACCACGGATGTGACCACGGCCTTGAGTGCGCCACGTACATGATTCACTAGGGCCTGCGATGCGCGACTTCTTCGACCAGATCGAGGCTGCTGTCGACGCCCGGCTCTACTACGTCTCGCTGATGTGCGCGCTGGCGATCCCGGACGTGTGCGGGGGCATGGAGGCCGAAGACGGCCAAGCCACGAAGGCACGCTACATCGAATGGTTCGATCGCCACATGGGTCAGCTCTACGCGGGAACGCTCTCGGGGGAGGACTGCTACCTCCTTCGGTGCGCCATGCTCCATCAGGGCTCGCTCCGCCACCCGAAGGCGACCTACGAGCGTGTGATCTTTCTTGAGCCTGGCACGGGTCCCATCCTCCACATGAACGTCGTCATGGATGCTCTCAACATCGACGCCTCGATCTTCTGCCGGGATATGATTGAGGCCGGGCGGGAATGGCTGGCACAGGCGGAGCAGTCGGAGGCCTACAAGCGGAACTACGACAAGTTCTTGAAGCGCCATCCCGAGGGCTTGCGCCCTTACATCGTTGGTGTACCAGTTATCGGATAATCGAAGTCCCAAGCCTACCGCCCGCTACACGGTCGTGCCTGAGTGACAGCCGTCCCGCCGGGCCCATCGCTCCATGGCCATGGCGTCGTCGTGGGCCCGCCTCCGGCCCTCTCGGAGCCGGGCCCGCGGCTCGGGATCCCTCCGCACCCGACCGACGATCGACCGGGGATGGGGCGCTCGAACGTCCCGAACTGGCGGCGATGGACACCCGACGCACCGCTCAGACCTTGGGTTCCTCGGGCGACCGTAGGCGCCACCGGGGACGGCTGTCAGCCAGCTCTGGCCTCCAGGTACGGCCGCACTCGCTCGCCGAGGTTGATCGCCCCGGCCTCCAGCCGCGCCCCCAGGTCGGTGAAGAACTGCTCGGCCTCGGCCACGGCGCCCTGGGCCCGCCGGTACTCGGCCAGCGCGCCCGGTCTGCGGCCGCGACCGGCTTGAGATCCTTGAGCGCCCGACTGTCGTCAACGCGGTCGTAGCGTCCGAGCAGCCCGCACCTGTAGCAGCGCGAGTTGATCCTTCGATACCGCCACCGGCGCCGGGCTCGACGGAGCCGCTCCCCTCTACCGAAAGAGGGCGATGCCCGCCCGAGACTGGCTCTTGATGAGGCCCATTGTGACCACCACGGTGACCACCGGCACCGCCTTGAACATATTCGATCGCGTTCCCGCTGGTCAGACGCGTGGTCCCTACGGGATTCGAACCCGTGTCTCCACCTTGAGAGGGTGGTGTCCTAGGCCACTAGACGAAGGGACCTGGCTGGGTCGCCTGGATTCGAACCAGGACTAGCTGATCCAGAGTCAGCCGGGCTACCGTTACCCCACGACCCAAGGTCTGACCAGCGGAAATGATAGCAGGCTCCCTGGCGGGCTCTCCCGCACTTCAAGCCCAAAGGAAAGCAACGGTCCAGGAGGTTGAAAGAAGCGCGCCGACCCGGACATGTACCGAGCAGAGACCGACGCGAGGGACGAGCGTGGACGATGAAATCGGAGCCGGCTTCCGGCTTCTGTACGAGGACCATGCGGATCGGGTCCTGGCCTACGCACTCCGTCGGGTGCCGGAGGAGGACGCCGCCGACGTTGTCTCGGAGACCTTCCTCACGGCCTGGCGACGGGCGGACGACATCCCGACGGATCCCTTGCCGTGGCTGTTCGGGGTGGCTCGGAGGACCGTGGCCAACCGGCGACGATCCCTCCGGCGCCGAGCGGCGCTCCGCGAGCGGGTGGAGGGGGAGGCGTCTCGAGGCCCCCGGCTGGCGCCCGACCCGGCCGATCAGGTCGAGTTGAGGATGGCCGTCTCGGCGGCGCTGGGCCGGCTGTCGGGGCGCGACCGTGAGGCCCTGATGCTGGTGGCCTGGGACGGCCTGGACGCGGAGCGGGCCGCCGCGGCGGTGGGCTCGACGCCGGCGGCCTTCGTCGTACGGCTGCACCGGGCCCGGCGGCGACTGGCGCGCGAGCTCGCGAAAGAGTTCTCGGGAGCCGGACATGTTCCGGGTGAGGGGACCACGCGCCCCACCCAGGTGAGCGAGGAGGCCACATGAGGCACGACGTGATGGAGCTGCTCCGGTCGGCCGACCCGGTCGACCCCGACCGGGTTCGGGGCTGGGCGAGTGGGTCCCAGGGCCAGCGCGTGTACCTGGGCATCCTGGGCCAGGCCCCCGAGAAGGTCCCCCAGAGGGTCCGCCTCCGGTCGCGGCGACGTCTCGCCCTGATCCCGGCGGGGGCGGCGGTCCTGGCCCTGGCCCTGGTGATCGGCTCCACGGTCCTCCCCGGCGTTCGGGGCGGCGCTTCCGCGGAGGCCGCCCAGGTGCTCCGGCGGGCGGCGGACGTGGCGGGTGCCCGGCCCCCGGTCGCCGCCGAAGGACGGTACCGCTACACGCGTTCGGAGAGCGCTTACCTCTGGACCTCCGTCGAGGACGGGACGAGCGTGTCCGCCCTGGTGCCCGAGGTGCGCGAGCGGTGGGTGGCCTCGGACGGATCCGGCCGGATCCGGTCGGAGACCGGGGACCCGATCTTCCTGGGCCCTCGGGACCGGGCGCGGTACGAGACGTGCTGCATCCGGGAGCGGTGGGGGGGCCGTACCAGCGACAAGACGTTCGGGCCAGGCGGGCTCTTCTACCAGGACGTCTCCGGGCTCTCCACCGACCCCGCCGAGCTGTACGGGCAGATCGAGCGACGGGCGGCCAAGCCCCTGGGAGCGGCGGATGACGAGACGGGGGTGACCGACGAGGGCGTGCCTGGGGCCGTGGAGATGTTCGTGATGGTTGGGGACCTCCTGCGGGAGACCGTGGCGCCGCCGGCGCTGCGGGCGGCGCTGTACGAGGTGGCCGCCCGCATCCCCGGCGTGGAGCTGGTGGGCGGCGTCGCCGACCCCGCGGGACGGCGCGGCGTCGCGGTGGCCATCGAGTCCGACTACTCGGGCGCGCTGATCCGCGAGGAGCTCGTCTTCGACCCCAACACCTCGGAGCTGCTGGCCGAGCGGCAGGTCCTCCTGGAGCGGGTGCCGTGGCTGGACGCGGAGCCCGGCGCGGTCATCGGCTGGGCCGCGTACCTCCAGTCGGGGACCGTCGACTCGACCTCCGTTCGGCCCTCCTAACGGGGAAGCGGGAACGTTTCGGGACGTTCGTTCGTCTCGTGTCTCGAGGCCGTTGGACGGAAGGAGGAACCGATGAAGCGGGGAGTGCGAATGGGTCGCGCACCGGTCGACCGGGGCGCGGCCCCCGCGTGGAGGCCTTCCGGGTCGGTGGGGCGTCATGAGCCGCCGATCCGCACCTGCGCGTCGTGCGGACGGCGAGCCGCCGTCCACCTGGATCCCCGGGGAAGCTGGGCGTGGTGCTCGGCGTGCGGACGCGCCGCCTGAGCGGGAGGAGGAGGAGGAGTGTTGGAGGGCAGGGCGACGCGGGCCGTGGTCGCGGCGGGCGTGGTGAGCCTGCTGGGACCCGGTGCCGCGGCCGGAACGGCGGATGGGTGCTCGTTCGATGCGGCCACCGGCACCGTCACCGCGTCGGTCTCGGGATTCTTCCCGGAGAAAGCACGGGGCAACACGATGTCCGTGGATGGCGGTGCGATCCTGTTCGAGGGGACGCCCTGCGGGGGCGCCACCACCACGAACACGGATTCGATCCTGGTCACCGGGAGCCCCGGCCAGGACGTGTTCGTCGTCGACGCGAGGTCCGGACCCTTCGCCCCGGGGGCCACGCCCGACCCCGACGGCTCGCCGGAGATCGAGTTCCTGGTGGACCTGGGCGGGGGACCGGACCTGCTTCGCCTGTTCGCCACCCGTGGGCCGGACCGCATCACGGTCGGCTCCGAGGCCATCAACCTGGACGGCGACGCCGCCCCCAACATCGCCCTGGAGGGGACGGGAAGCGTGGTCGTGTTCGCGCACGGGGGCGATGACGTGGTGAGCGGCCGGGGCGGCGCCGGCACGGGAGATGAGGCCGGCATGTTCGTCGGGGTGTTCGGGGGCGGCGGCGATGATCGCCTGGCCGGCGGCGCCCGGGGCGACGCCTTGATCGGGGGAGCGGGAGCCGATGTCGTGGTTGGACGCGGGGGCCAGGACGTCCTGTCCGGGAAGGGCGGTCCCGACGTTCTGGCGGGCCTGCGCGGGGCGGACTTCCTGATCGGAGGAGGGGGGCCGGACCGGATGCGCGGCGGTCCCGGGAACGACCAGTTGAACGGGGTGGCCGGGGACGACCGGCTCCGGGGCGGCCCGGGGCGCGACGATCTGGACGGCGGCCCGGGAGTGGACGGGTGCCGTGGTGGGCCCGGCGCCGGCCGAGTGGCCTCGTGCGAGCGGTAGGGAACGCGATCAGCCTCGCCGCCAGGGACCGCCGCGATTGACGACGAGGCGGGCGCGAGCGTAGCCTCGCACGGGGCGTGAACAAGGCATCGCTGGTCTCGGAGATCGTCAAGCGGACGGACCTGCCGCCGGCCGACGTGGCCGCGGTGGTGGACTCGATCCTCGACGTGGTCCGGGACCGCGTGGCCAGGGGAGAGCGGGTGGCCCTCTCGGGCTTCGGTTCCTTCGAACGGATCCGGCGCAATCCACGGACCGGCCGGAACCCCCACACCCGCGAGGCCGTGAAGATCCCCGCACGCACGGTGCCTTCCTTCCGTCCCGGCACGGCCTTCCGGGAGGCGGTGGCGGCGAAGCGGCGCCGCACTCCGGCGCGGAAGCCGGTCAGGCGGACCGGGCGGCGCTGACGCCGGTCAGTCGAAGGTGACGATGCGGAGGGTCCGGGCCATCTTCCGGCCGCCCTCGTCGGCGATCTCGAACTTCACCCGCTGGCCGATCCGCAGGTAGCGGATCCCTGCCCCCTCCACGGAGCCGGCGTCGATGCCGATCTCCTCCTGGTCATCGGTGAGGAGGCTGCCGGAGCGCGCTTCGATGTCGTACGACTTGACGGTCCCCTGGGGCACGACGCAAATCCTACTCGGCCCGGACCGACAGCCGTTCGGCCAGGCCCATCTCCAGGCACGCGGCCCTGGTCCGGCCGGGCCCGCCAGCGTCCATCAGCCTGACGATGTCGGCGGGGCGGTCCAGATCGAAGGCCAGCTCGGGCGCCTCCACCGAGGAGAACGGCACGCCCAGCACCTCCGCGGCCTCCCGGTGCTTGCGGAACGAGTCCGTGCCGAACCGGGCCGGGAGCACCCGCGGCGGACGCCTCAGCAGGATGTTCGTCCCCCCGTCCGACTCCGACGGCACGGCCACCACGGGGCCCAGGGTGTGGAGGGCCAGCTCAAGGTCCTCGACGGTGAGGAGGGGGAGGTCGCCCAGGACCACGGCCAGGGCGTCCGCCCCGGCCGCCTCTTCCTCGACCTGGCGGATGGCCGCCAGCAGGCCGGGGTCCTCCTCGGGGACCGGCCGGGCCCGGCGGCGGGCCGAGACCTCCAGCACGGCCTCGTCGGGGGAGACCACCCAGGTCTGCCACCCGGGCACTGCCATGCAAGCGTCGAGGACGTCCTCGAGCATGGCCAGGGTGAGCGCGGCCCGCTCCAGGGGCCGGAGCACGGCCGAGAGCCGGCCCTTGGCCCGTTCCAGGGGCTTCACGGGGACCGCGATGACGCGCATGGGGGAGCCATGGTACGCCCGCCGGCCATCTGGGTCACGCACCTCGGTCGAAACGGGCCCGCTGGTAGGATGACTTCCCGGAGGTGGGGTGGTTGGAGCCGTGGATGGGCCTGGCCAAGGGCGTGCTGATCCCGCCCATCTGGCTCTGGTTCGAGTGGCGGTTCGAGGGCTTCGAGCACATCCCGGCTGAGGGCCCAGCCCTGGTGGCCTGCAACCACATCTCGACCTTCGATCCGCTGGCCCACGGCTACTTCCTGGTGAAGGCGGGGCGGCGCCCGCGGTTCCTGGCGAAGATCGAGCTGTTCCGGAACCCGATCAGCGGGCCGGTGCTCCGGGGCGCCGGGCAGATCCCGGTCCGGCGCGGGTCCGGTGAACGCGCACCGGTGGAGTTCGGCGCGAAGGCGCTTCGACATGGCGAGGTCGTGGTGGTCTATCCCGAGTCCACGGTGACCAAGAACCCGGACCTCTCGCCGATGCGCGGGAAGGCCGGTGTGGCCCGGCTCTCGCTGGCTACGGGCGTCCCGGTGATCCCCGTGGCCGTGTGGGGCTCCGGCCCGGTGTGGCGGCGGGGCCGGCGGAGCGTCCACTTCGGCCGGCCGATCTGGGTGAAGGCAGGCCCGCCGCTCGACTTCAGCGAGCACCAGGACCGGAGCGATGACCCCGGGACCCTCCGCGCGGTTACCGACGAGGTCATGGCCCAGCTGTCCGTGCTGGTCGACGACCTCCGAGAGCGGTACCCGAAGCGGTGGGCGGCCTGAGCGACGGCCCGGCTGAGCCCACGTTCGTCGACTTGAACCGAAGCGTCCTGGAGCGAGCGCTCGGCGACACCGGCGCCTGGTAGCCGGTACGCTGGTCCGGATGGCCGAGCGGGGACGCGGGTTCACCACACGGGCCCTCCGGACCGAGGTCGACTTGGGGGACGCCCGGCCGGTCTCCACGCCGATCTACCAGACGGCCACGTACGGCTTCGACGACCCCGAGGTCCTGGCCGAGACGATCCGGAGGGGCAAGGACGCCGGTTTCGTGTACACGCGGTGGCACAACCCGACCCGGGCAGCCCTCGAGGGGGTCGTGGCGGACCTGGAGGACGGGGAGCGGGCCGTCTCGTTCGCCTCGGGCATGGCTGCCGTCACCACGGTGCTGGCCGCGCTGGCGCGCTCGGGGGACCACGTCGTGTCGAGCCCCACGCTGTACGGCGGCACGTTCGGGGTGATGACGAGGCTCCTGCCGCGATGGGGGATCGAGACGACGCTGGCCGGGTCCCATCGGGTCGACGACATGGCGGCCGCGCTCCGGGACGACACCGTCCTCTGCTTCGCGGAGACGATCGGGAACCCCCACGTGCCGGTGACGGACATCGAGGCGCTCGCGGCCGTGTGCAGGGAACGAGGGGTCCGGCTGGTGGTCGACAACACGTTCGCCAGCCCGTACCTGTGCCGCCCGCTGGCGCTCGGCGCCGACGTGTCGCTCCACTCCACCACGAAGTACATCGGCGGCCATCACGACCTCACCGGCGGGGTGGCGGTGGGGGACCACGACCTCCTCGGGCTGGTCCGGGAGATGTCGATCGAGCTCGGCGGGGTGGCCGGGACCCTCGACGCCTGGCTGGCGATCCGGGGCGTGCAGACCCTGGCGCTCCGGATGGAGCGGCACTGCGCGAACGCCGTCGCCCTGGCCGAGCTCCTGGAGGCCCATCCCAAGGTGGCCCGGACCTGGTACCCGGGCCTGGCCTCCCATCCGGACCACGAGGTGGCCACGCGGATCCTCCGGGGACCATCCGGGATGCTGTCGTTCGAGCTCGCCGGCGGCCTGGAGGCGGGCCGGCGGTTCCAGGAGTCCCTCGAGGTGGCTCTGGTGGCCCCGAGCCTCGGCGGGGTCCACACGCTGGCCACCCACCCCGCCACCGTCACCCACACCCAGATGCCGCCCGAGGAGCGCCGGGCCCAGGGGATCGCCGACGGCCTGATCCGCGTGTCCGCGGGGATCGAGGACCCCGAGGACGTCCTGGAGGACTTCGAGCGGGCGCTGGAGAAGGCGTGAGCCCCGGAAAAGTCCGGGTCCTCCTCGTCTTCGGCGGTGGGTCGGCGGAGCACGAGGTCTCGGTGGTGTCGGCCCGATCGGTCCTGGAGGCCCTCGACCCCGAGCGGTACGAGGTCGTGGCCGTGGGGATCGACAAGGAGGGCGGATGGCACCTCCTGCCGGGACCACCTGCGCTTCCCGAGGGCACGACCGGCGAGCTCCCTGCCGTGGCCACGGCCGGCTCGGACGTCTCCCTGGACCGGGTCCCCGGCACCCGGGAGCTGGTGAGCTCGTCGGGGGACCGGGAGCCGATCGACGTGGTCTTCCCCCTGGTGCACGGCCCGTTTGGCGAGGACGGCACGCTTCAGGGTCTGTTCGAGATGGCCGGGATCCCCTACGTGGGCGCCGGCGTGTTGGGCTCGGCGGTGGGGATGGACAAGGCCGTCCAGAAGGTCCTGTTCACGGCGGCGGGTCTGCCCGTGGTCCCCCACGAGGTCGTGACCGAGCGCGAGTGGCGCGAGGACCCCGAGGCCGTGACGGCCCGGGCCGAGGCCCTGGGGACCCCACTGTTCGTCAAGCCCGCCACCCTTGGTTCCTCGGTGGGGATCACGAAGGTGAAGACGCTGGCCGACCTGGAGCCGGCCATGCAGACGGCCCTCCGGTACGGTCGGAAGGCGCTGATCGAGCAGGCGGCCGAGGGCGCCCGGGAGCTCGAATGCGCCGTTCTCGGGAACGACGATCCGGTGGCTTCGGTCGCCGGCGAGATCATCCCCACCGCGGAGTTCTACGACTACCGGGCCAAGTACCTCGACGAGTCGACTCGGCTCGTGGTTCCCGCCGAGGTCCCGGCCGAGGTCGCCGAGGAGGTCCAGCGGATGGCCGTTGCGGCGTTCCGAGCGATCGATGCCGCGGGGATGGCCCGGGTGGACTTCTTCTACCGGGAGCCGGACGAGCTGATCGTGAACGAGATCAACACGATCCCCGGCTTCACCACCGTGTCGATGTACCCCCGGCTGTGGGAGGCGTCCGGGGTCTCCTACCCGGAGCTGGTCGACCGGCTGATCGGGCTCGCCGTGGAGCGCCACGAGCTCGAGCGAGGTCGAGGCGGCGTCCCGCCGCGGGAGCCCGACGGGTCCTGAGCCGTCCGCTTACAGGTGGACGACCGGGCAGGTGAGCGTGCGGGTGATCCCGTCGACGGCCTGGATCTTGGCCACCACCAGCTTCCCGAGGTCGTCGACGTTTCGCGCTTCCGCGCGAACGATCACGTCGTAGGGACCGGTCACGTCCTCGGCTGAGGTGACCCCGCTGATGGCGGCGACCTCCTTGGCCACCTGCGCGGCCTTGCCGACCTCGGTCTGGATCAGGATGTAGGCCTGTACCACGTTCACCTCCTCGGACGCGGCGAGCCCACATTCTATGCCAGCGCGGAGTGCGCTCCCAACCCGGGTGGGCGCCTCGGCGCCGGGGGAGGGAGAATCGGGGCATGCCCAAGCCCGACGAGCCGCTGGACGCCTACCGGCGCACCCGGAAGCCGGTGCCCCCGCCCGGCCGGGCCATCCCCGACCGGCGGCGGAAGGAGGAGGAGGAGCGGGCCCGCCGCGAGATGGAGGAGGAGCGGGACCGCTCTCGCCGCGACGACGAGCCTGAGCGCTAGCGCATGGTTCGGTTCACCGATCGGATCGAGGCGGGGCGACGGCTGGCCGAGGCCGTGGCCCACCTGGAGGGCGAGGACGTCGTGGTCCTCGGCGTGCCCCGGGGCGGGGTGGAGGTGGCCGCCGAGGTCGCCGCGGTCCGGGGCTGGCCGCTCGACATCGTCATCCCTCGGAAGGTCGGGGCCCCCTCCAACCCCGAGCTCGGCCTGGGCGCCATCGCTCCCGGCGTCCGTGTCCTGGACGAGCGATTGATCAGGACCCTGAACGTCTCTGAGCGCTACCTGGAGGAGGAGATCGCCGCCCAAGAGGAGGAGATCAGGCGGCGGACCGACGCGTACCGGGGCGACCGGCCCCCGGTGTCCGTGGCCGGCCGGGTGGCAGTGGTCGTTGACGACGGCGTGGCCACTGGGGGGACCGCCGTGGCGGCGGTCCGGTGGGCCCGGGCGGCCGGGGCCTCCCGGGTCATCCTGGCGATCCCCGTGGCCCCGCGCGAGGCCGTGGCCAGGCTCTCGAAGGAGGCCGACGAGGTCGTGGCCCTGGCCACCCCCGAGCCGTTCTTCGCCGTGGGGCAGTGGTACGAGCGGTTCCCCCAGACCAGCGATCGGGAGGTCGTGGACCTGCTCGAACGAGCACCCGGGTGATGCTCGAGACCCTCGTGGCGATCCCGCTCGTCCTGATCGGCCTGTGGTCGGCGTGGCGCTCCTTGGCCCAGCCGGTCCCCGCCGAGGATGCCGGCTCCCGATTCCTCATCGCGGTCCACCAGGCCTCGAAGGCCGGATTCTGGTTCGGGTTCGCGGGGTTCTTCCTGGCGTACGGGCTCCTCGAGCACCCGGAGGGGTTCCGCTGGTTCGCCCTGGTCCCGGTGGGGATGGCCGTCCTCCGGCTGGCCACGGCCCTCCTGCTGGCCCGCCGGTGAAGGACTAGT
>JBOGVU010000049.1:0-19262 GCA_050692915.1 Actinomycetota bacterium
ATACCGAGGGGACAAGCTCGCTCCCGACCACCTGCCCCAGGAGCAGGCCCAGGTCCCCGGGCACATCCCCGGCGCGATCAACATCACGTGGTCCAAGGCGGCCAACGAGGACGGCACGTTCCGGTCGGCCGACGAGCTCCGGGAGCCGTACGGGGCGCTCGATCCGGCGGCCAAGGTCATCTCGTACTGCCGGATCGGGGAGCGGTCCAGCCACACCTGGTTCGTGCTCAGCGAGCTGCTCGGGTTCCGCAGCGCCAAGAACTACGACGGCTCGTGGACCGAGTACGGGTCGTTGGTGGGAGCTCCGGTAGAGCGCTGACGTGTAGCATCGGCACGTGAGCCCAAAGGACCTGGCCCGGCTGGAGCACGAGGCCCAGGAGCATCCCGAGCGGCTCCAGTTCGGCCCTGACTACGACGTCGAGCTCGAGCCGGCGGCCCACCGCGTCGAGGGGGGGTGGATCCGGGACGCCACCCTGGGGGCCAATGACGGCCTGGTGTCGATCCTCACGCTCCTGGCGGGCGTGGCCGGGGCCCAGGTGGCGCCCTCCACCGTCCTGATCGCCGGGCTGGCCGGGCTCGTGGCCGGGGCCATCTCGATGGGCGTGGGCGCGTACGTGTCCGCCAAGGCCTACCGCTCGTACTACCGTGCGGAGCTCCGCAAGGAGGTCGAGGAGATGCGGGAGAAGCCCGAGGTGGAGCGGGAGGAGATCCGGGAGATCTACCGGGAGCGGGGTTTCGAGGGCGAGCTGCTGGACCGGGTCGTGGACCGGATCACCTCGGACCCTCAGGTGTGGCTGAAGGTGATGATGAGCGAGGAGCTGGGGCTGTCGGCCCAGTTCGGGCGTCCCCTGGGGGCCGCTGCGGTCGTGTTCGTGGCGTTCCTGGCCGGGGGGATCATCCCGGTGGTGCCGTTCCTGTTCGCCGAGGGGCTGGTGGCCCTGGTGGCATCCTTCCTGGTCACCGCGGTGGCCCTGCTGGTGGCCGGAGGCATCCGGAGCCGGTACACGGCCGAGAAACCCCTGATGGCGGGCCTGGAGCTGGTGGCCATGGCCGCCATCGGTGTGGGGGCGGCCACGCTGATCGGCCGCCTGGTTGGGGTGGCCGTCCCCGGGTAAATCCGACTGGACAACTCGGGTATACTGGGGTCGAGATGGTCGCCAAGCCCGATCTGAAGGAGCTCGACCAGGGATACCGCTTCGGCTGGGCGGACCCGCAGCACTCGGTGTTCAAGCCCAAGCGGGGGCTGTCCGAGGCCGTGGTCTCCGAGATCTCCGAGCTCAAGTCCGAGCCCGAGTGGATGCGGAAGTTCCGGCTGAAGGCCCTGAAGCACTTCCGGGGCCGGCCGATGCCGTGGTGGGGCGCCGACCTGTCCGACATCGACTTCGAGAACATCTACTACTTCATCCGCTCGACCGAGCAGCAGGCCCAGAGCTGGGAGGACCTGCCCGAGGACATCCGGGGGACCTGGGACAAGCTGGGCATCCCCGAGGCCGAGAAGAAGTTCCTCGGCGGCGTCTCGGCCCAGTACGAGTCCGAGGTCGTGTACCACAAGATCAAGGACGAGCTCGACAAGATCGGGGTCGTGTTCACCGACATGGACTCCGGCCTCCGCGAGCACCCCGACCTGGTGAAGGAGTACTTCGGGACGATCATCCCGCCCAACGACAACAAGTTCGCCGCCCTGAACTCGGCGGTGTGGTCGGGTGGGTCGTTCGTGTACGTCCCGGAGGGCGTGCACGTGGACATCCCGCTGCAGGCGTACTTCCGGATCAACGCCGAGAACATGGGACAGTTCGAGCGCACCCTGATCATCGCCGAGCCCGGCTCGTACGTGCACTACGTGGAGGGATGCTCGGCGCCGATCTACACTTCCGACTCGCTGCACTCCGCGGTGGTGGAGATCATCGCCAAGCCCGGAGCCCGGGTCCGGTACACCACCATCCAGAACTGGTCGACGAACGTCTACAACCTGGTGACGAAGCGGGCCGCCGCGTACGAAGACTCCATCGTCGAGTGGATCGACGGGAACATCGGGTCCAAGGTGACGATGAAGTACCCCTCGATCTACCTCCTCGGCAAGGGCGCCCGGGGCGAGGTGCTGTCGGTGGCCTACGCCGGCAAGGGGATGCACACGGATGCCGGCGGAAAGGCCATCCACGCCGCTCCGTACACGTCCTCGGTCATCACCTCGAAGTCGGTGGCCAAGGACGGGGGCCGGACCGCGTACCGTGGGCTGGTCCGGGTGGAGCCCGACGCCCACCACGCCAAGTCGGCGGTGCGGTGCGACGCCCTGATCCTCGACGAGGATTCGCGGTCCGACACCTACCCGTACGTCGAGGTCGAGGAGGAGACCGCTCAGCTCGGCCACGAGGCGTCGGTGTCCCGGGTCGGCGAGGACCAGCTGTTCTACCTGATGAGCCGGGGCCTCACCGAGGCCGAGGCCACCGCCATGGTGGTCAACGGCTTCATCGAGCCGATCACCCGCGAGCTCCCCATGGAGTACGCGGTCGAGCTGAACCGGCTGATCGAGCTCCAGATGGAAGGCGCCGTCGGCTAGGGACGCTACGGCGGGGCCCGATCCTCCAGCACCGTCCCGTCGGGTCGCCGGAACACCGGCAGGCCATCCTCGAGCCTCAATCGGAACCCGCTTCGGGCGTGGACCATCCGGTGGTGACGCCGGCACAGCAGCACCAGGTTGGCCAGCGCGGTGGGGCCACCGTCCGCCCAGTGGACCACGTGGTGCGCGTCGCACCAGGATTGCGGCCGGTCACAGCCGGGGAACCGGCAGTCCCGGTCCCGGACGATCACCGCTCGCCGCAGGGCGGGGGAGACCACCGGCGTCCGGCGGCCCACGTCCAGCGGCTCTGAGCGGCCGGCCATCACCACCCGCCTGATCGAGCCGTCGCACGCCACCCGGCGACCTAGCGCCGGGTCCACCGGACCGGCGTGATCGAGCTCGCTGACCCGGCTGCCACCGCCGGCCAGGGCCTCCTCGTCCACCGTCACCGTCACGTGCGGCCGCTCCCCGGCCACCGTGGGCCGGTCACCGTGGTCCAGCCACTGCCGGCACACCTCGCCGAGAGCGTCGGCTCGCCGCTGTGCCGGCGTCCGGCCGTCGTCGGTGCCTCCCGATCGGGACTCGGCGTCGAGCACCGCGCGGAGGGCGGTCAGCAGCGTCTCCCCGGTCTCGGGATCCAGGTCGCCGTCCACACGGACCATCCCCATGAACGTCACCGAGGCGTGCAGCCGCCGCCGCTCCCGGAGCTTCGCCTCACCGCCCATGGCGGCCTCCCGCTCCGCGGCCTGGCGCCAGTAAGCGGCCACCCGGCGCACGTCCTGCATCGAGTGGATCCGAGCCGCTTCCACCAGGGTGGCCTCGCTCGACCGGAACGCCTCGTGATCGGCGTCCCTGGCGTCCACCAGCACCCGGGCCGCCGACATCGACAGGTCGCCGTCCTCGAGCGCCCGACGGGTCGCCGGCATGTCCTCCAGGGCCCGGGCCATCCTGACTTCGTTCCTGGCGGTGCCCCAGGCCACCTTGAAGGTCGAGGCCAGCCACGACGCTGCGGAGAGGTGCCCGTCCCGTTGGTAGGAGCCTCGCCGCTCGATCTCGGCCAGCCGCCGCAGCCGCTCCACGTCGATCAGCTTCGAGGCCCGCTGGAGCTCGGCGAAGTCCTCCTCCAGCCGGGCGTCCGGCAGCTCGGCCAGCGTCTCGAGCCGCATCCCCTCGATCGCGGACCGCAGCTCGCTCACGATCCGTCCTTCTCGAACATCTGTTCGGATGCTACCAGGGGGGTCTGACAAAGACGGGGACCACCGTTGGGTACCATCGGTGGCGATGGCCGACGTTCGGGACCGCATCCGTGAGTTCTGGGACCGGGACTCGGAGACGTATGACCGCAGCCCCTCGCACGCGCTGACCGACCCGGTGGAGGCGGCCGCGTGGCGGGCCGTCCTCCGCCGGCACCTCCCCGACCCCGGCGCCCGTGTCCTGGAGGCGGGCGCGGGGACCGGCTCCGTCACCCTGCTCCTGGCGGAGTTGGGCTACCGGGTGACGGCGCTCGACCTGTCCGAGGGCATGCTGGCCCGCGCTCGCCACAAGCTGAAGGGGTTCGAGGACGTCGAGTTCGTCACCGGGCCCGCCGACCGACCCCCGCCGGGGCCGTTCGACGCCGTCGTGGAGCGGAACATGCTGTGGACCAACCCCGACCCGGTCGGCTCGCTGGCCGCGTGGCACCGCGTCACCCGGCCGGGCGGCCGTCTGCTAGTCCTCGAGGGGATCGAGGGCGGCCTGTTCCAGGACCTTCGGGAGCGAGCGGCCGAGGTGATCCGCCGGGGCGTGGGCATCCCTCGCGACCACCACGACCACTACGACGCCGAGATCATGGCGGCCCTCCCGCTGGCCGGCGCGGGGACCCCGAGGCCGCTGGTCGAGGCGATCCGCAGGGCCGGGTGGTCCGCGATCCGCCTGGAGCGCCTCCGAGACGTGGAATGGGCCCGCCGGATGGCCCCGCCGCGGATCCTCGGAATCCTGGAGACCCCGCCGCTGTTCGCGGTCGCGGCCGACGCCTAGTTAGGGACCGAGTCGCTCCTCCAGGCGGATGGTCACTCGTTGACCAGCCTCCTTCCCGATCGCCCTGCGCACGTCGGCCTTCACGGGCAGCTTGTGGGTCCCATCCCCCATGGCCATGAAGGAGCTCCGGAACGGGTGGCCATCGATCGTTCCGCGCACCTTCACCAGACCCCGGGTCCCGAAGAACGCGGCGGACTCCGGCCAGACCACGTAGGTCCATCCCCCCGTCGCGGGGCTCTTCCGCATGGTTGCCGTGAACCGCTCGTTCAGCAGCCCCTTCTGCCCCCTCCGAACCGCCATCCAGCCCTCCTCTTTCCGACCAATCTGTGGGTTGGACCATACGGCCCTCAGGAACTCATCGGTGCTAAATCCGACCTGGACGGTCGGGAATACCCCCGATAGACTGAGAACGAGCGGCGACCATGACCGATACCCTCACCACCACCAGCGGTTTCGGCCGGGCGACCCTGCCGGCCCCGGACGGCCAGCCGGCCTTCCTGGCCGACCTCCGCCGGCGGGGCCTGGAGGCCTTCGAGGCCCTCCCCGTCCCCTCGCCGGAGACCGAGGAGTGGCGGTACACGGACCTCACGGGCTTCGATCTCGACTTCCGGCCGTTCGCCGAGGGGGGCGGTCCCGAGGCGGTGAACCGACACGGCCTCCTGGCGGCCGCCGGGGTGGCCGGGGAGCGGGCCGGGCTCCAGATCCAGCGGAACTCCGAGGTGATCTCGACCGAGGTAGGCACCACGGCCACCGAGCGTGGCGTGATCCTGGCCGACCTCGACCGTGCCGCGGCGCAGCACCCCGACCTCGTGGAGGGGTACCTGCACTCCCTGGTCCCGCCCGACCGCACCAAGTTCACCGCCCTGCACGCGGCGTTCCGCACCGGCGGCACCTTCGTGTACGTCCCCCGAGGGGTGGCCCTGGAGCTTCCGCTCCAGACGCTGACCTACCTGGACGCCGACGGCGTCGCGGTCTTCCCCCACACCGTCCTGGTGGCCGAGGAGGGCGCCGAGGTCACCTTCATCGACCGCCTGGCGTCGCCGGACCTCGAGCGGGCGCTGTCCGACGCGGTGGTCGAGATCCACGCCGGGCCGAACAGCCGGGTGCGGTACGTGTGCCTCCAGGAGTGGGGCCAGGGGGTCACCCACCTGTCCGTCCAGCGCACCGAGGTGCACCGGGACGCCGAGGTCCGCACGCTCGTGGTGACGCTCGGAGCGAGCCTGTCCCGCTCCGAGGCCGAGACCGTGCTCCAGGGCGACGGCGGCTCCAGCGAGATGCTCGGCATGTACTTCGGCGACGGCGACCAGCACTTCGACCACCGGTCGATCCAGGACCATGTGGGGAACGCCACCGCCAGCGACCTCCTGTACAAGGGCGCCCTCAAGGACGCGTCGCGTGCCGTGTACACGGGCACGGTGATCATCGAGAAGGATGCCCACCGGTGCGACGCGTACCAGACGAACCGCAACGTGCTGCTGTCCGACCGCGCCAAGGCCGACTCGGTCCCGAACCTCGAGATCCTGACGAACGACCCGGTCCGGTGCGGCCACGCGGCCAGCGTCGGCCCGGTCGACGAGAACGCGATGTTCTACCTCCAGAGCCGGGGCATCCCGCCGGACGAGGCCGAACGGCTCATCGTGTTCGGCTTCTTCCGCGAGGTCCTCGACCGGATCTCCCTCGCCGAAGTCCGGGAGGGCCTGGAGCGGGCCATCGAGGCCGAGCTGGAGGGGTGATGGCGCTGGTGACCGTGGCCAGGGTGGGCGACATCCCCGAGGGGGAGGCCCGGCGGTTCGAGGTCGAGGGACACGAGATCGCGGTGGCGAACCTCGGCGAGGAGGGGTTCCGGGCGGTGGGCGACATCTGCTCCCACGCCCACTCCCACCTGCACGAGGGCGAGATCGACGAGGATTTCGGCACGATCGAGTGCCCCCGGCACGGCTCGGTGTTCGACCTGGAGACCGGCAAGCCCCGGTCGCTCCCGGCGACCCTGCCGGTGCCGGTGTACGCCGTGAAGGTGGAGGACGACGAGGTGAAGGTGGAGATCACATGAGCGAGAACGGAACCACGACCCTCGAGGTCCGCGACCTCTACGTCGCGGTGGAGGGACGGGAGATCCTGCAGGGGGTGGACCTGGCGGTGCGCCAGGGCGAGGTCCACGCGCTGATGGGCCCGAACGGGTCCGGCAAGTCCACCCTGGCCGGCGTGATCATGGGCCGGCCCGGCTACGTGATCCGGGGCGGTGACGTGCTGCTGAACGGGCAGAGCCTCCTGAAGCTCCTCCCCGACCAGCGAGCCCGCCTGGGACTGTTCCTGGCGTTCCAATACCCCGTCGAGGTGCCCGGCGTGAGCATGGTGAACTTCCTCCGGTCCGCGTACAACGCGGTGAAGAACCCCGAGGCCGACGACGAGCGGCGGATGTCGGCGCTGGCGTTCCGCAAGCTGATGAAGGAGAAGATGAGCTTGGTCGGCGTGGACGACGACATGGTCCGCCGGTACGTGAACCAGGGGTTCTCCGGCGGCGAGAAGAAGCGGATGGAGACCCTCCAGCTCGCGGTGCTGGACCCGGCCATCGCCATCCTTGACGAGACCGACTCGGGCCTCGACATCGACGCGTTGAAGGCCGTGGCCGGCGGGATCGACCAGCTGGCCGGCCCGGACCTCGGCCTCCTGCTGATCACCCATTACCAGCGGATCCTCGACTATGTGACGCCCGACCACGTCCACGTGCTGATGGGCGGGCGGATCGTCCGCAGCGGGGGACCCGACCTGGCCCGCGAGCTCGAGGCGAAGGGGTACGAGGGGCTCCGGGCAGAGCTGGGCATCGAGGCGGAGACCGACGAGGCCGAGGCCGAGCGGGCCCCCAGGTAGCGGCGATACCATGGCGGCGGTCGAGGAGGCAGCGGTGGACGCGAAGCGGATCCGGGAGGACTTCCCCATCCTTTCCCGCGAGATGGCGGGCAAGCCGCTGGTGTACCTCGACAGCGCGGCGACCTCGCAGAAGCCGCGCCATGTCATCCAGGCCGTCACCGACTTCTACGAGCGGTCGAATGCGAACGTGCACCGGGGCGTGTACGAGCTCGGGACCGAGGCCACCGAGCTGTTCGAGGAGGCCCGGGCCAAGATCGCCGGGTTCGTGGGCGCCCCCGATCCCCGGTCCTTCGTGTTCACACGGGGCTCCACCGAGTCGATCAACCTGGTGGCCCACGCGTGGGGACGGACGTTCCTGGAGGAGGGCGACCAGATCCTCCTCACCGAGCTCGAGCACCACTCGAACATCGTCCCGTGGCAGCTGTGCGCACGAGACACCGGAGCCGAGCTCCGGTACGTGCCGATGACCGACGACGGCCTGATCGACCTGGACGCGGTGGCCTCGTCCATGACGGCCCGGACGAAGCTCGTGGCCATCACCGGACAGAGCAACGTCCTGGGGACCCGTCCGCCGATCCGGGAGATCGCGGAGATGGCCCACGAGGCCGGAGCCCGGATCCTGGTGGACGCCGCACAGTTCGCTTCCCACAACCCCGTGGACGTGGTCGAGCTCGACGTGGACTTCCTCACGGTGGCCGGCCACAAGATGCTGGGACCCACCGCCTCGGGAGGGCTGTACGGGCGGCTGGAGCTGCTGGAGGAGATGGACCCGTTCCTCGGGGGCGGGGAGATGATCGAGGAGGTCCACCTCACCACCTCGACGTACAAGGACCCGCCCTGGAAGTTCGAGGCCGGGACGATGAACATCGCCCAGGAGGTGGGGCTGGGCGCGGCGGTCGACTACCTCACCGAGATCGGAATGAAGAACGTCCGGGACCACGAGCGGGAGCTGACCGCGTACGCGCTCGACCGGCTCTCGGCGGCCGGCGCGCAGGTGTTCGGTACGATGGATCCCGACCTGCGCGGCGGGGCGATCTCGTTCTGGTTCGAGGACGTCCATCCGCACGACCTGGCCACGATCCTGGGGGACCAGGGCGTGGCGATCCGGGCCGGGCACCACTGCGCCCAGATCCTGATGCGGCGGCTGGGCGTCCCGGCCACCGCCCGGGCGTCCTTCCACGTGTACTCGGTCCCGGAGGAGGTCGACGCGCTCGTCGACGGGCTCGAGGTAGCCCGGCAGGTGTTCGGCTGATGTCGCTGGACGACCTCTACAAGGAGGTCATCCTGGACCACTACAAGAGCCCCAGGAACAAGCGGCCGCTTCCCGGGGCCACCGTGTCCGAGCACAAGAACAACCCCCTGTGCGGGGACGAGATCACGCTCCACGCCCGGCTCGAGGATGGCCGGATCGCCGAGGTCGCCTTCGAGGGGCAGGGGTGCTCCATCTCCCAGGCCTCCGCGTCGATGCTCACCGAGGCCACCCGGGGAAAGACGATCGAGGATGCGGGCGCGCTGGCCCGAGAGTTCCGGGGCATGATGGAGGGGACGGTGGACCCGGACGAGGACGTTTTCGGGGACCTGGTGGCGTTGAAGGGCGTGGTGAAGTACCCGGTACGGATCAAGTGTGCCGTGCTGGGCTGGGACGTCCTCCAGGAGGCGCTGGGCCGGCCGGCCGGCGGCTGAGCCGGTGAGCCGGGTCCTTCGCCGGGCGACCCCGGACGACGCCCCCGCGGCGTCGCCCCTGATCTTCGAGGCCATCCCGAGCATCGAGATCGTGCTCGGTGACCGGCGCAAGGCGCTCCGGGCCGTCGGAGCGTGCTTCGCGGCGCCTCGGACCGAGCTGTCCAGCCGGTTCGGGATGGTGGCGGAGTGGAAGGGCGAGGTGGCGGGGGTGGCCATCGCCTTCCCCAGCCGCCTGTTCGGGTCGCTGAAGCTCGGGACGGGGGTGGTGCTGGCCCGGACCGCGGGACCCCGTCACGCCACCGAGCTGGTCCGCAGGGCCCGGGTCCTCGACCGCATGCTGCCGAAGGTCGGCCCCGACGACCTGTACGTCAGCATCCTCGCGGTGGGGGAGCCGCACCGCCGCCGGGGCGTCGGCAGCGCGCTGATGGAGCGGGTCCTGGCCGCGGCGGAGCGTATGGGCCTGGGCGTGGCGCTCCACACCGCGATGGATGAACCGGCCCGCCGGCTGTACGAGGGCTTGGGCTTCCGGGTCGCGGCGGCCCGGGAGACCAGTGCCACGGAGCGGAAGGTGGTCCCGGTCTCCGGGATGCTCCTCATGGAGCGCCCCCGCGTGGCCGGTTGAGAGGTCACGGGAAGGAGCGGAGAGTGTGGAGCACGGCCTCGCCGAGCTCGATGTCGCCGCCGAGGTTGAGGAGCCCCTCGTAGAGGCAGACGTCGGCGTCGGCCCGGCCTCCGGCCGCCGAGGCGAAGGCGTAGCCGCGCCCGGCGATCATGGCATCCGATGGGGAATCCTGGGGCGTCTGCGGCCCTGCGTCGGTCGAGGCCACCCACGTCCCCCCGCCCACGCCCTCGAGGGAGACCCTGACCACCTTCCCGGGGAACGACAGGTCGGCCAGGGACAGGGAGTAGGGGATCAGCCGGATCGCCAGGTCGTTCACCAGTGACACCGGTCGGTGCTCGATGCGGGGGGGCAGGGCCGCTCCCTCCCGGATGTCCTCCCCGTGCACCCACCACTCGGCCACCCGGGCCTGGACCAGGTACCGGAGCCTGATGTCGCCGGCCACCCAGGCGATCTCGAGGTCGCGCCAGTCCTCCTCGGTCGCCGCGGCGGCCCGGGCCAGGAGGAGGTCTGCGGCCCGGCCCCACTCGAGCCCCAGGGCGACCGGCGCGTCGGCGGCCAGGCGACCGACCGACCAGCCGTTCCATCCGTCGGGGGTCACCGGCTCGCCGTCGAGCGACTTGCGGTACTCGTCGATCTCGGCGGCGTCCTCGCCGCCGATCAGGGCCGCCGAGGCGACGTCCGAGGCGGCCAGGTGGGCCAGGACGTCCTTCACCCGCCAGCCCTGGCAGGGGCTCGCCTCGAGCCATCGCTCGGGCGGCGTGTACTGCACGGTCCTGCCGAGGGAGTCCCGCTCGTGGCGGGCTACCGCCAGCAGCTCGTCCCTGTCCAATCGACCTCCGATGGGCTCGGGCTGGAGCATGATAGCCGTCGTGCGCATCGTGGTGGCGCCGGACAAGTTCGAGGGGACCCTGTCGGCCAGGGACGCCGCCCGGGCCCTGGCCGCGGGATGGCGCCGGGCCGATCGCTCCGCGGACCTGGACGAGGTCCCCGTGGCCGACGGCGGGAAGGGGACACTGGAGACGCTCCTGGACGCCTTGGACGGACGGCGGGAGACGGTCCGCGTGACCGGGCCGCTGGGAGATCCGGTGGACGCCGACTTCGGGCTGGCGGAGACGGCGGACGGGACGATCGCGGTCGTGGAGATGGCCCGGGCCTCGGGCCTGGCGCTCGTGTCCGAGGCCCGACGCGACCCGGCCCGGGCCACCACCCGGGGGACCGGGGAGCTGATCGCGGCGGCGTGCCGTCACCGGCCCCGCCGAGTGGTCGTGTGCATCGGGGGGAGCGCCACGAACGACGGCGGTGCGGGGATGGCCCAGGCTCTGGGGATCCGGCTGCTCGACGAGCGAGGCCAGGACCTGCCGCCCGGCGGCGCGGCCCTCGGACGGCTGGCCGGCATCGACGCCTCCGGCCTGGACCGCGCGGTCCGGGAGGTCGAGGTGGTGGCCGCCTCCGACGTGGACAACCCGCTCACCGGGCCGAAGGGCGCCTCGGCCGTGTACGGGCCCCAGAAGGGGGCCACCCCCGAGCAGGTCCGGCTCCTCGACGAGGCGCTCGGCCACCTGGCGGCATCGATCCATCGCGACCTCGGGCTGGACGTCCGGGACGTCCCCGGCGCGGGAGCGGCCGGGGGCTTGGGAGCCGGCCTGGTCGCATTCCTCGGCGCCCGGCTGCGCCCGGGGTTCGAGGTGGTGGCGGCGGCCCTGGATCTCCAGCGCCGTCTGGAGCGCGCCGACGTGGCCGTGACCGGCGAGGGGAAGTACGACGCCCAGACCGAGCGGGGGAAGGCCCCGGCCGGGGTCCTCCGGATGGCCGGCGAGGCCGGGTGTCGAACGGTGCTGGTGGCCGGGCAGGTCGAGGCCTCGGTCAGCCCGCCGGCCGACCTCGTGTACTCGCTGGCGGAACGGGCCGGCCTGGCGGCGGCCCTGGAGCGCCCCGGGGAGCTGCTGGAGGAGGCCGCCGCCGATGCCGCGAGGGCCCTGGGGGCCTTGCCGTGAGCCGCCCTCCTGCGATCGAGCGGTTCCTGGCGGCGGCGGAGGGCCTGGGGCTGTCCCCCGAGGTCCGGGACTTCCCGGAGGGGACCCGCACGGCCGCGGACGCGGCCCGGGCCGTCGGGTGCGACGTGGGCCAGATCGTGAAGTCTCTCGTGTTCGTGGCCGGGACCGAGCCGTTCCTGGCGCTCACCTCGGGGCCGAACCGCGCCGACACAGCCAGGCTGTCGGAGCTCCTCGGCGGGGTCCCGGTGCGGCGGGCCGACCCCGAGGAGGCCCGGGGGGCCACGGGCTTCGCCATCGGGGGGACCCCGCCCTTCGGCCACCCTCGGCGGCTGCGGGTCCTGTGCGACAGGGACCTCCTCGGCTACCAGGAGGTGTGGGCCGCAGCAGGGACCCCGAACGCCGTGTTCCCCATCGGGCCGGAGGACCTGCTGCGGGCCTCCGGGGCCGAGCCGGCCGACTTCAAGGAGTAGGGGTCGGATCCGGCTCCACCGGCTATAATCCTGGACATGGAGACCACCGAACGGGTCCAGACGATCAAGCTGAGCGAAAGCGCGGCCGGGAAGGTCCAGGAGCTCGTGACCCAGGAGGGCCAGCCGGACGTCGTGCTCCGGGTGGCCGTCCAGCCGGGCGGCTGCTCGGGCTTGCGCTACCAGATGTACCTCGACGACCAGGTGGCCGACGGCGACGTCGTGTCCGAGCAGCACGGTGTGCGGGTGGCCGTGGACAAGATGAGCGCGCCGTACCTCACCGAGGCATCCA
The DNA here is from genome assembly GCA_050692915.1 of Actinomycetota bacterium. GTDB lineage: Bacteria > Actinomycetota > UBA4738 > UBA4738 > CALAEC01 > CALAEC01. The sequence goes on from JBOGVU010000049.1 coordinate 12,500, forward strand.
TCGACTTCGTGGACACCCTGGAGGCCAGCGGCTTCACGATCGACAACCCCCAGGCGCAGGGCACGTGTGCCTGCGGGCACTCCTTCCACTAGATCGCGGCGGCACGGCTCGCACGAGGCCCTTCACGCCTGCCTTGTCGCTCGGCGGGATGTCTCGTAGCATCCGTCGTCGTGAGCGGACCCCCACCCGCACCGGCGGCGTATCAGCACGGCATCTACCCGCGATCGGAGGCCGTGGTGGCGGCCACCCGCGACCTGGAGCGCGGCCGGGCCACCGCCGACCTGGTGGACCAGGCGTACCGGGGCGACCGGGAGGCGTTCCTGGAAGCGCAGCGGGCGGCCGGGCTGGACTACCTGTCCGACGGCCTCCTCCGGTGGCACGACCTGTTCCGTCCGCTGGTGGAGGGGTCCCGGGGGCTGGAGGCCCGGGTGCTGGTCCGGTGGTTCGACAACAATTCCTTCTACCGGGCCCCGGAGATGGCCGGCGCCCCGAGCCTGGGCGAGGTCCCGGCGTGGGTGCTGGAGGACGGCATCCCCGAGCCCCGGGTGGCCACGCTGCCCTCGCCGTACCTGTTCTCCCGGGTGACGCTGGATGGGGGACGTCCCGACGACCTGATGCTCGGCCTGGCCCGCGACGTGCTGGCGCCGGCGGCCGCCCGGATGGTCCAGGCGGGCCACGGCCTGGTGCACCTGGAGGAGCCGATGATCCCGTACGCCGGGATCGACGAGGGGTCGTGGCCCGCGTTCGAGCGGGCCGTGGGCCTGGTCCGGGACGCCGCGGAGGGGGCAACCGTGGTCCTGCACGCATACTACGGCGGCGTGGCCCCCCACGCCGACCGGCTCCGCCGGCTCCCGGTCGACGCCGTGGGGATCGACTTCGTGGAGACGGGCCTCGACGCCCTTCCGGCCCCATGGGGGACCGGCCTGGTGGCCGGGTGCCTCGACGGCCGCAGCTCGGTGATGGAGGACCCCGCCGCGGTGGCGGCGTTCGTGCGGCTGGCGGCGGACCGGCTGGAGCCCACCGCGCTGTACGTCTCCTCGGCCAGCGAGCTGGAGCTGGCCGGACCCGAGGTGGCCCCGCGCAAGCTGGCCGTCCTCGGCGAGGTGGCCCGGCGGCTCCGCGAGGAGGCCGGATGAGCGCCGTCAGCGAGGCCGAGGCCGCCGTCCTGACCCGGCCGCTCCTCACCCACGAGCTCGGCTCGCTGGGGAAGCCGAACTGGCGGGTGCGGGCCGTGGCCGGCGCGCCGATCGAGGACCGCGACCTCGAGGAGGCCCGGTCCTGGGGCGAGCGCCTCGGCGTGGAGGGACACGAGGAGCTCGTGGACCTCCTGCGGCGGGCGCCCCTGGACCGGGCCGGGAAGGACGAGGTGAAGCGGTGGTCGAGCCGGTACGGCGTCCGGTTCCTGGAGACCGTCGGACTCGACGTCGTGTACGACGGCGAGCAGCAGCGGAGCGAGATGTACCAGTGGGCGGTGGCCCACGCAGAGGGGTTCGAGTGGCGGGGGAGCGTGCGGGCGTTCGACAACAAGTACTACTCGAAGGCGGCGGTCACCGGGCCGATCCGCCTGCGGGAGCCGTACCACAACGAGGAGTTCGCCTTCGTCAGCGAGGTGGCCCGGGCCGAGCTGAAGGTCCCGATCACCGGGGCGTACACCATCGCGGACTGGTCGTTCGACGAGCGCTACTTCACCGACACCGACCTCGGGGCGCCCGGACGGGCCGCTGGCCGCAGGGAGGCGCGCCGGTCCTTCATCCTCGACGTGGCGAAGGACCTGATCCGCCCGAACCTGGAGGCCCTGATCGGGCTGGGGGCAGGGTGGCTCCAGATCGACGAGCCCGGCGGCTCCACCGACCCCGCGGAGCTCGACCTCTTCGCCGAGTCCTTCAACGAGTCGGTCCGGGGGCTCGACGCGGTGTTCTCCACGCATCTGTGCTTCTCGGACTACGACCTGTTCTTCCCGGGGATCGAGGCCATGACCCAGTGCCGGCAGTTCGCGGTGGGGTTCGCCAACTACGACGGCCGTGACCTCGGGACCCGGCCCGAGCACCGCCCCGGCTACCGGGTGCTTCCGAAGTTCCGGGACCTGCCGTACCGGCCGGTCCTCGGCGTGGGGGTGCTGGACATCCACACCGACTTCATCGAGCCGCCCGAGCTGGTGCGCGACCGGGTCCTCCACTCGGTGGAGGTGTTCGACGACCCCACCCGGATCCACGTGATCCCCGACTGTGGGCTCCGGACCAGGTCGTGGGAGGTCGCGTTCGGGAAGCTCCGCAACCTGGTGGCCGGGGTCGAGCTGGCCAAGGGGCAGCTGGGGCTGTAGCCGGGCCGGGGGCCGGCCGGGCATAGGGTCGATCCATCCGACGAGCGCGCCCCGAGCGAGTACCATTGTGGTGAAGGAGGTGGCGAGAGGCCGGGCCCAGGCCCGGCCGCTTTCGGCCTGTGGCCCAGAAAGCAGTCGAGGAGCGGGAGCGGGTGGTCATCCGGTTCGCCGGGGACTCCGGCGACGGGATGCAGCTGACCGGTGACCGCTTCACCAACGCCACCGCGATGATCGGGAACGACCTGGCGACCATGCCGGACTTCCCCGCCGAGATCCGGGCCCCGGCCGGCACCCTCCACGGGGTCTCCGCCTTCCAGATCCACTTCGCCTCCGCCGATATCCTCACGCCCGGCGACCAGCCGAACGTCCTGGTGGCTATGAACCCGGCCGCGCTCAAGGTGAACCTGGACGACGTGGCCAAGGGCGGCATCGTCATCGCCAACGAGGACGGGTTCACCGACCGCAACCTGGAGAAGGCCGGGTACGACTCGAACCCGCTCGAGGACGGCTCGCTCGACGAGTTCCAGCTGTACAGGGTGCCGATGACCACGATCACGGTCCGGGCGCTCGACGGGATCGGGGGGCTCTCCAAGAAGGAGGCCGAGCGGTCGAAGAACTTCTTCGCCCTGGGGCTGCTTTCGTGGATGTACGGGCGGCCCACCGAGGTGACCGAGCGCTGGATCGAGCGGAAGTTCGCCTCCAAGGAGGGGATCCGGGACGCGAACCTGGCCGCGTACCGGGCGGGCTACAACTTCGGGGAGACCACCGAGATCTTCGCGGTGCACTACCTGGTCAAGCCGGCCCCGGCCGAGCCGGGGACCTACCGGAACATCAACGGCGCCACGGCCACGGCATACGGCCTGGTGGCGGCGAGCGCCAGGAGCGGGCTGCCGCTGTTCTACGCCTCGTACCCGATCACACCCGCCTCGGAGCTGCTCCACGAGCTGTCGAAGCACAAGAACTTCGACGTGCGGACGTTCCAGGCCGAGGACGAGATCGCCGCGGCGAACATGGCCCTCGGCGCGGCGTTCGCCGGCCACCTCGGGGTGACCGGGACCAGCGGGCCAGGGCTCGACCTCAAGGCCGAGACGCTCGGGCTGGCGGTGGCCCTGGAGCTGCCCATGGTGATCGTGGACGTCCAGCGGGCCGGGCCCTCCACGGGGATGCCCACCAAGACCGAGGCCGCAGACCTCCTGCTGGCGATGTACGGGCGCCACGGCGAGTCCCCCCTGCCGATCGTTGCCGCGTACACGCCGTCGAACTGCTTCGACGCCGCCCTGGAGGCCGCCCGGATCGCCGTGACCTACCGGACGCCGGTGATCCTGCTGACCGACACGTTTCTGGCAAACTCGTCGGAGCCGTGGCGCCTCCCGGCCGTCGACGACCTCCCCTCCATCGATCCCAGCTTCGCGGAGCGGCCGAACATGGGCACGGAGTTCCTCCCGTACCTGCGGGACGAGAACCTGGCCCGGCCGTGGGCGATCCCGGGCACGGAGGGGCTGGAGCACCGCATCGGTGGGCTGGAGAAGGAGGCCGACTCCACCGGGAACATCTCGTACGACGCCCAGAACCACCAGTGGGCCACCGACCTCCGGACCGCCAAGGTCCTGAAGGTGGCCGACGAGATCGCGCCGCTTGAGGTGGACGACCCGAGCGGCCAGGCCGAGCTGCTGGTCCTGGGGTGGGGCTCGACGTACGGCGCCATCCGCGTGGCCGTGGACCGGGTCCGGGACCGAGGGAAGCACGTGGCCCGGGTGCACCTGTACCACATGAACCCACTGCCCAAGGACCTCGGGGAGATCCTCCGCCGGTACCGGACGGTCCTGGTCCCGGAGATGAACACCGGCCAGCTCGTGAAGCTCGTTCGCGCCGAGTACCTCGTCGACGCCCAGGTGTTCAGCAAGGTGCAGGGTCAGCCGATCTTCGCCGAGGAGCTCGAGGAAGAGATCATCCGGAGGATGGTGTGACCGAGGGCAACGGGCAGCGGGGCAACGGGCAGACCGACGGCGTGCCCGTGGAGCTCTCGAAGAAGGACTTCGTCAGCGACCAGGAGCCGCGGTGGTGCCCGGGGTGCGGTGACTACGCGATCTTGTCGACCGTGCAGGGATTCCTCCCGGAGCTCGGAGTTCCCACGCACAAGATGGTGTGGGTGGCCGGTATCGGCTGCTCGGGTCGGTTCGCCTACTACGTGGACACCTACGGCGTGCACGGGATCCACGGCCGGGCCCCGGCGCTGGCCACCGGCATCGCCACGGCCCGGCCCGACCTCACGGTGTGGGTGGTCACCGGCGACGGCGACGGGCTGTCGATCGGCGGGAACCACCTGATCCACGCGCTCCGTCGCAACGTCGACCTGAAGATCCTGCTGTTCAACAACCAGATCTACGGTCTGACGAAGGGTCAGTACTCGCCGACCAGCGAGGAGGGCAAGGTCACCAAGTCCACGCCCTTCGGCTCCCTCGACCATCCGTTCAACCCGGTGGCGCTGGCCATCGGCGCCGAGGCGGCCTTCGTGGCCCGGACGATCGACAACGACCGGCAGCACTTCACCGAGGTGCTCCGGGCCGCCGCCAAGCACACAGGCGCCGCGTTCATCGAGATCTACCAGAACTGCAACGTGTTCAACGACGGCGCCTTCGCCGCGGTACGCGACAAGCAGCACGGGGCCCAGAGGAACCAGATCCGCCTGGAGCACGGGAAGCCGATCCGGTTCGGGGAGCAGGGGGAGAAGGGAGTGGTCCAGAAGTCCGACGGGAGCCTGGAGATCGTTGACGTCGAGGCCACGGGCCAGGACGCCCTCCTGGTCCACGACGCCCACCGGGAGAACCCGGCCCTGGCCTTCTCCCTGGCCCAGCTGGCTCACCAGCCCACCGGGCCAACGCCGATCGGGGTCTTCCGGGACGTCCGCCGGCCGGTCTACGGGGAGGCCATGGACAAGCAGCTGGAGATGGCCGCCGGGAAGATGGGCCGTGGCGACCTCGAGAAGCTCCTCCACGCCGGCGACACCTGGACCGTCGAGTAGCCCGATACCCGCTCCGACCTGCGGATTTTCCCGATTACGACCGGATTTCCGCCCGTGCTAGAATCGCCATCGCATCACCCCCCCGCCCGCACGACGAGACCGGGAGGGCTCGACATGGCCAAGAACACCCGCAAGGCGCCAGACGGGGAACACGAGGAGAAGCCCGCCACCGCGGAGGTGGGGAAGAGCTGCTCGGTGTGCGGGATCAAGCTCTCCTCCTACAACCCGGGGCCGAACTGCTGGCAGCACACCATCGGCTACCCGTGGCGCGGGCCGTCCGCCAAGCCCAGGTACGACTGATCCTCATCGGTGCCCTCTATCGATCCGGCGGTGATGCGCCGCCTGGTGGCCGAGTCCAGGGTGGCTCGGATGGCCACGATCGATCCGGATGGCCGGCCGCATCTCGTCCCCCTGGTGTTCGCCGTGGACGGCGACGTCCTCTACTCCTCCATCGACGACAAGCCGAAGCGGACGCCGCGGGTTCGGCGGCTGGGGAACATCCGGGCCAACCCGAACAGGGTCACGGTCCTGGTGGATCACTACGAGGAGGACTGGCCGGCCGTGTGGTGGGTACGCCTCCGGGGCACCGGCCGGGTCCTGGAGGACGGCCCCGAGCGCGACCGCGGGTTGCGGCTCCTCTCCGACAAGTATCACCAGTACCGTGACATGCCTCCGCAGGGCGCCGTGATCGCCCTCGAGGTCACGGAATGGCGAGGGTGGTCGTGGCGGCCGCTACAATGACCCCGTGAAGGCCCTGGTCATCTCGCCCGATCCCGATCTGCGCCGCCAGCTCGGCACGGCCATCCGAGGACTGGAGCGGCGGACCGGCGAGCCGTGGACCTCCCTCGAGGCGGTGGACGGACGCCAGGGGCTCCGGGTCGCCTGGCGCGAGCTGCCGGACCTGGTGGTGGCCGACGAGATCGCCTCGGGCGCCGGGGCCTTCGCCGTGACCCGGGACCTGAAGGGCGCGGCGGAGCCGTTCCCGGGGGCCGTCATCATCGTGCTGGCCCGGTCGGAGGACGAATGGCTGGCGAAGTGGTCCGGCGCGGACGCGTGGTTCACGAAGCCCGTGGATCCGTTCGCCCTGGCCGAGTCGGCCGGCGACCTAGTCGGGCGCTTGCGGAAGGAGCCGGTGTGAAGATTCGAGGGACGTGCACGAACTGCGGGAGAGAGTTCCTCCCGGAGCAGGTGATCGACGCCGGTGGCCACTGCCCGTGGTGCGGGAAGGCGTTCAATCGGGACTACACGGCCCTGCTGGTCCAGGCGCTCCGGCAGGCCGATCAGGCCGGGGACGACCTGGAGGCCGCCCTGAAGGACATGGCCTCGATCGACGAGCTGGCCATGGACGTGGACGAGGAGAGCGTCCTCGAGCCGCTCCGGGACGCCCTCCGGGCCGTCCGACGCCGGCGAGCCCGCGTCTA
>JBOGVU010000050.1:0-18951 GCA_050692915.1 Actinomycetota bacterium
GGCACCCGTCCGGGCCGGCCACGAGCGGGTTCACGTCGAGCGCCTCGATCAGGTCGCCCAGGTCCGTGGCCAGCACCGAGAGCCGCACCAACGCCTGGCCGACCGCGTCGAGGTCCGCGGCCGGGGCGCCCCGGACGCCGTCGAGGAGGGGACGGACCGCCAGCCGGTCGATCAGCGACCGGGCCCGGGGCTCGTCGATCGGTGGGAGGGCCATGCGGCGGTCCCCGAGGACCTCGATGAGCGCCCCGCCGGCGGCCACCAGGACCAGAGGACCGAACTGCCGGTCGCGGACCACGCCGAGGGCCAGCTCCACGCCCGGGGGAGACATGGCGGCTACGGTGATCCGCGGCCCGAGGCGACCTGCCACCTCGCGGTACGCGCCGACGACCCCGGTCTGGTCCCCGATGCCGAGCCGCACCCCGTCGACCTCCGACTTGTGGCTCGCCTCGGCGGTCTTCAGGGCCACCGGCCAGCCGATCCGTTCGGCCCCGGCCAGGGCCTCCTCCTCCGAGCCTGCCGAGGCAGCGGCCACCGTGGGGATCCCGTAGTCGGCCACCAGGGCTAGGGCCTCCACCTCGGACCAGGGATCGGGCGAGGCCAACCGCTCCCGCCACCGCTCCCGGACGTCGTCTGAGACTGGCTCCGGCGGCGACACCGGGCCCCGGCTCGAAGCGTCCCTGTGCTCGAACAGGTGCCGGAACGCCAACAGGCCGGTTGCCGTGCCCTCCAGCACGGGGATCCCCACCGCGCGCAGCGACGCCGCGGCGCCCGGGGCCACGGCGCTGGTCAGGTTGGTGAGTACGGCCATCGGCTTCGACGTTGCCGGGTACACCTCGCGAGCGACCTCCATGTAGCCGGGCTCCAGGTCCTCGCCCGACAGGTCCACGGTGAACGCCAGCGCCGCCGTGTCGGCATCATCGAGGAGGGCCCGCATGCAGTCGGCGAAGATCGCTTCGTAGTCCCGGCCGGTTCCCCAGGCGTCCAGGGGGTTCACGGCGGGCAGCCCGGGATCGAGACGCGATGCCAGGCGCTTCCGCGTCTCGTCCGAGATGTCGGCGAACGGGACGCCCACCCTGGCCGCCTCGTCCACGAGGTGGGCCCGCTCACCGCCGGAGTCGTGGATCGCGGCCAGGCCGCCGGGGCCGGCCCGCCGCCCCGCGGCGAACAGCTCCAGCGCGTCCGCCATCTCGTCGAGGGTCTCCACCCGGACGACCCCGTGGGCCTCGAACAGGGCCTCGTAGGCGGCGTCGTCACCGGCCAGGGCGCCGGAGTGCGCCTCGACGAGCTCGCGGGTGACGTCCTCCCGGCCCACCTTCAGCGCGACCACCGGCACGTCCCGCTCCGCCGCGGCCGCTATCGCCGAGTGGAACGTCGCCGGGTCCCGCACCGTCTCCAGGAACAGGGCCACCACCCCGGTGGTCGGCCGGTCGAGGGCGTAGTCGAGGTAGTCGGCCATCGTCGTGGTCAGCTCCTGGCCGGTCGACACCGCCAGGTTGAACCGGATCCCCCGGTGGTTGTGCAGCAGCGCCGAGAACGCGGAGCCCGAATGCGACAGCCATGTGATCGGCCCGGGCTCGAGGTCCTCTCGCTCCTCGAACGCCAGGGCCCGGAGCCGCCGCTCGACGTCGACGAACCCCATGCAGTTCGGCCCGCACACGACCATCCCGGCCCGGCGGGCGACGGTCGCCAGGCGCTCGGTGAGCTCCGGCCCCTCATCCTCACCGCCGTCGTCGTGCGCGCTGGCGAAGATCACCGCACCCCGGGCCCCGGCGTCGGCGGCCGCCTCCAGCTGCTCCTCCAGGGCCGCGTTCGGGACGCCGAGCAGGACCAGGTCTGGGGCACGGGGGAGGTCGCCCACGGACGAGTAGCACCGGAGGCCGAGGACCTCCTCGTACCGGGGATTCACCGGATAGATCTCCCCGTCGAACCCGCCCACCCGAAGCTGGTGGACCATCTGGAGACCGGGCGAGCCCGGCCGGGTGCTGGCCCCGATCACCGCCACGGCCCGGGGCTCCAGCATGGCGGTCAGGGCCGCTCGGTCTGACTCTCCGTTCAAAGGCCACCAGTGTACCGGCGGCCCGGTACGCAGGGGCGCGACGGGCCCTTCGGCCCGGCTTGACAACCCGCGAGCGGTGGACATTGAATGGTTGTTCACATGGGCCGACCGAGGCTCACGCGCCAGCGCCGCATGGAGATCCTGGAGGCCGCGGTCGAGGTGATCGGCGAGCGCGGCCTGTGCGACACGAGGATCTCCGATGTGGCCCGGCGGGCCGGCGCCAGCGCAGCCCTGGTCCTCTACTACTTCGACTCCAAGGACCGGCTGCTCACCGAGGCGCTCACCCACGCCGAGGACAGGTTCTACCTGGAGACGTTCCACGAGCTGACGGGGCTGGAGCGAGCCCGCGACCGCCTGTCCTCGCTGATCGACCGGTCGCTCCCGGCGGGCGGAAGCGAGGTGCTGGGCGACTGGCGGCTGTGGTTCGAGCTGTGGTCCCGGGCCCTCCGGGACCCGAACGTGGCCCGGAAGCGGGAGGCCCTGGACCGCCGGTGGCGGACCACGATCGAGGAGATCGTCCGCGACGGCCAGCGGTCCGGTGAGTTCGCCTCGGTCGACCCCGAGGACTTCGCGCTGGCGCTGGCTTCGCTGATCGACGGGCTGGCCATCCAGGCGATCCTCGGCGACCCCGAGGCCACGCCCGAGCGGGTCCGCCGGACGTGCCTGGAGATGGCCGGCCGGGAGCTGGGCTTCCAGCCGAAGAGGATCCGGCCGGTGAAGGAGGGGAGGACATGACGCTGCACCCTCGGCAGAACTGGAGGGGGAGACGTTGGCCGTGGGGAGACCGGCGGCTGGACCGCCGGGAGTTCCTCCGGCTTTCGGGCGGGGCCGCCCTGGGAGCGGCCATGCTCGCGTGCGCCCGGCGCGACGAGCTCCGCGGCGGCGGTGCGTCCGGGATCCGGATCGGGTCGCCGCAGAACCCCGTGACCCAGCCGATCTTCGACGACAACCCGCCGATCGAGTCGGGCCTGGAGCCCGAGCCCGGGCCGCTGCGCGTGTACAACTGGGAGGACTACGTGTGGCGCCGCGTGCTGAAGGACTTCGAGGCCGAGTACGGGGTAACCGTGGAGCTCAGCACGTTCTACAACCTCGAGGAGGGGATCGAGAAGCTTCGCAGCGGTGAGGTAGCGTTCGACATCTTCTTCCCCACCGCGGAGAACATCCCCAAGCTGATCGCCGGCAAGCTTCTCAAGCCGCTGAACCTCGACTACGTGCCGAACCTCGAGGCGAACATCTGGCCACAGCTGGCGAACCCGTACTACGACCAGGGCTCCCAGTACACGGTGCCCTACGTCGTGTACCAGACCGGGATCGGGTGGCGGACCGACATCGTCGACGTCGACCCCGAATCGATGTCGAACCCGTGGGACCTGTTCTGGGACCCGGCGTACCGCGACGTGGCCGGGATGTACGACGACTACCGGGAGACGATGGGGGTCGGGCTGTACCACGTGGGGAACACCGACATCAACACGGGCGACTCGGTGGCCATCGAGGAGGCCAAGAACGCGCTGATCGAGGCGTCGTCGGCGCTGAACCTCGCCTTCACCATCGACGGCGCGTACATCCGGCTGCCGGAGGGGCGGCTTGGCCTCCAGCACGCCTGGTCCGGCGACCTCGCGGCGGCGCCGTACTACGCGCCGAAGGGGGAGGACCCCACCACGCTCCGGTGGATGTGGCCGCCGAAGGGCGCGGCCTCCACCACCGGCGGCTACGTCTCGAACGACGCCATGGGCATCCCTCGGAACTCCGAGAACCCGGTCCTGGCCCACCACTTCCTGAACTTCATGCTGGACCGGGACGTCTCGCTCAAGAACTTCAGCTGGGTCCTGTACCAGCCGCCCCTCCAGGGGCTCGAGCCGATCAGCCTGGTCGAGGACGGCTATATCGCGGACTACCTGCAGAGCACCGTGGTCCAGGAAGCCGACTTCGGGATGGGACAGGCGCCCATCCAGCTGACGCCCGAGGCCGACGCGCTGTGGCTGAACGCCTGGTCGGAGGTCCAGGCCGGCGGCTAGCCGACCGATGGGCGAGCCCGGGGGCGTCGTCGGCGAGCGCCGGTGGCTGTGGCCTGCCCTCGCCGGGCCGGGCGTCATCTGGCTCGTCCTGCTCTTCCTGACACCGTTCTACGCGATCCTGGCGGTGGCCATGGGCCGGCTCGACCCGCTGTTCAACACGGCCATCCCCGAATGGAACCCCATCTACTGGAACCCCGAGGTGTTCGGCGAGGTGCTCTCGGACCTGTTCGGCGGCCACCTGACCGACACGTTCCTCCGAACGCTGGCGTACGTGATCGTCGCCTCGGTCGTGGCCCTGCTGATCGGGTACCCGGTGGCCTATTACATCTCCCGCCGGGCCGGCCGGTGGAAGATCCCGTTGCTGATGCTGCTGGTGGCGCCGTTCTGGATCAACTACATCATGCGGATGCTGGCCTGGGTGAACCTCCTCGACACCGACGGCTACGTGAACCAGGGTCTGATGCTGTTCGGGCTGATCGACGAGCCCGTCGTGTGGGGGTCGGGACGCCACGACACGGTGATCCTGGGGCTGGTGTACGGCTACGTGCCGTACCTGATCCTGCCGCTGTTCGCGGCCCTGGACCGGATCGACTCCAGCGTGATCGAGGCCGCCCGGGACCTCGGGGCCACCCCGTTGCGGGCGTTCCGGCGGGTGACCCTGCCGCTGTCGAAGCAGGGGATCCTGGCCGGCCTGGTCATCATCATGCTGCCGATGTTCGGCGACTACTACACGTCGAACCTGCTTTCGGGGCGGGCCTCGACGTACATGATCGGTAACCAGATCGAGCTGCTGGTCCGCACAGGTGTCGGGAAGTCGAAGGGCGCCGCGCTGACGCTGATCCTGATGAGCGTCGTGGCGCTGCTGATGCTCTACTACCTGATCAACGTGATGCGGGCCCAGCGGGAGGCCCGGACGTGAGCACCGTGGTCGAGGCTCCGGCGGCGGCCGTGGAGCGGCCGACGGTCGGCCGGCTGCGCGGATGGGCATCGAACCCCTGGGGTAAGCCCCGGTTCCTTACCGTGTTCACGTGGCTGTACGTGGCCTGGTCCCTGGTCCCCGTCGTGATCGCGGTGCTGTTCTCGTTCAACGCGGGACGGTCCCGGAGCGCCTGGCAGGGCTTCTCGCTCCAGTGGTACACGGGCGACCCCGACCTGGCGATCATCAACGACCCCTCGATGCGATCGGCGCTGTTCCAGAGCGTGAAGCTGGCCGTGCTGACGATGCTGATCTCCACCCCGCTCGGGATCGCGCTGGCCATCGGGCTCGGTCGGTGGCGGGGGCGGGCCTCCAGGCCGGCGAACTTCCTGATGCTGCTGCCGCTGGTCACGCCCGAGCTGATCATGGGCGTGGCCCTCCTGCTGGTGTTCGTGCACATGATCCCGTTCATCGACCTGGGGACCGGCGCCCAGCTCCTCGGCCACGTCACGTTCACGCTGTCGTTCGTCGTCATCGTGGCTCGAGGAAGGCTGTTCGCCGTCGGCAAGGAGTACGAGGAGGCGGCGATGGACCTCGGGGCGTCGCCCATGCGGGCGCTGTGGCATGTCTTGCTCCCTCTGCTCCGACCGGCCATCGTCGTCGGCGCGCTGGTGGCGGTGGCCATCTCGCTCGACGACTTCGTGATCAGCCAGTTCCTGGTCGGCGACGCCAGCACCAACACGATCCCGGTGCGAGTCTACTCGGCCTCGCGCCTGGGCCCGACGCCGGCTACCAACGCCATCGCCAGCGTGCTGCTGTTCAGCACGCTGCTGACGGCCACCGCGGCGGGGCTGATCCTCAGGCGGGCCCGGCGCCGCGAGCATCGCGAGGGCTCCGCAGTCGAGGACCTGGCTCGATTGGAGATCTAGGGTACGGTCGGTCGTAAGGAGTAGGGCGCCGGCCTGCAGCGCCCTACTCCTTAGCGCGTCCTACTGCGGGCAGCCTGGGGCCGGCAGGGGCTGGTCCACGCGAACCGGCAGCGCCGGTGTCGTCTTCGGCGCGAAGTACGAGGCGAAGAAGACGAGCTGGTCGGTGCTCAGGTTCCTGGCGAGGTGGATCTCGTCGGGGGACGTCGAGAAAGACGAACCCGGCCCATAGTCGATCCCCTCGGTGCAGTTCTCATCGTGGTACAGGGTCAGCGTGCCCTGGAGGACGACGTTTACGTTCTCCCCCGGGTGGCTGTGCCAGCCGAAGGTCGCTTCCGGCTCGGCCACGATCCGTTGAGTGATGAACTCGATCGCTCCTTTGGTCTTGATCTTGACCTTGGCGCCGTTTTCGAAGCGCGTGTTCACGTTGATCGGCGCGGCGAGCTCTCCGCGAGCCGTCTCGGCGACAACGCCGCTGGACGGCGTCGCCAGGGCCGCTCCCACGAGGACCGTTCCCAGCATCGTGAGACCGGCAAGGACGAGCAGTGTTCTCCGAATCATGATGTCCCTCCTTCCGTTGCTCAGCATCCGATGTAGCGACCGCCGATGGTGCCATCGGGGCCGAGGTCGCCCGGTCCCTCCAGGCCGTCCCAATCTGTCTTGCTCCCCGAGCCCGAGCCGCCGGCCGGGGCCCCGCCCTGGCACATGAGGTTGCGGTCGACCCGGTTCGTGGTAGAAGCGCCGGTGGCGAACAGCCCGGACCCCGGAGCCTGGAGGATCGCGTTGCCCTTCACGAGTGCGCCCTCCCCGTTGCCCAGGAATCCCAGATTGCCCGGAGCTCCGATGATCACGTTCCCTCGGACGGTCGAGGGGTCGTTTCCTCCGATCCAGGTGCCGTCGCGCAGCCACACCATGGCGCACTGGTTGCCGGCCGACGCCGCGTTGCCCTCGACCGTTCCTCCCGCCAGCTCCACGGCCGTGAACGGTGGCCGGGCGGCGCATGCGTCGCTCTTGTCGACGACGGTCACGTTGCCCCGCACCGTCCCCAGGATCAGGCAGATGCTTCCTCGACCGAGACCGGTGGGGTCGACGCCCGGCACCTGGCGTGTGATCCTCAGGTTGCCGCCGACCACCTGGTCCGCCTGGATAACCCCACCGAAGTCGGTGAAGCAGTCGGCCGGCGCCGCCATCGCTGGGCCTGCTGGCACGAGCCCCAACAGGAGCGCGGCCACGACCACCCTGATGGCCACTCTGTTCGCCATCCTCCCTCCTTCCCTCGTGGGGGCCCATCGGCGAGCCCCGTCAAACGAGGGGCGTAACGCGAGACCGCACGGCTGTAACCGTCTACGCCTCACTCCCCGACCTCGGCGAAGGCGCGCACGGGAACCGAAGTGCCTCTGGTGATGCGGAGCGGCACGGCGAAAAAGCGGAATCCCCGGGTCGGCAGGGCACCCAGGTTCGTAAGGTGCTCCACGATCGGGATCCCGACACCGAGGAGCCGAGCGTGTACTGGCCGGGGCAAGCCCATGACGTCATCCACGTTGGGAAGGTCCACCCCCACCAGCTTGGGTCCAGCGGCCGCCAGCATCTCCGCAGCCTGTTCGCTGAGGTACGGACCGGGGTCCCGGTAGCTGCCGGTTCCCCAGCGCGTGTCCCAGCCCGTCCAGAGCAGGACGGCACGTCCGCCGAGGCGGGCCGGTGCGTCCAAGGCATCTGGCAGGATCTCCCGGCGGATCGATGCCTTCACGGGGATCACGATCCCCGGCACGTTCGCCACCAGCTCGAGAGGGATGGAGGCGAGGTCGACGCCTCCGCGGACTTCATACCCGGGAGCGTGCAGGCACGTCCCCATCGCGCTGAGCATGGCTTCTCTCGTCTCGCCGGGGAGCCGTGAGGCGCCCGAGAGTCGGTCAAGGAGGCGCCCGATGGGAGCGGCTACCCGATCGTCACCGCCGCGCAGCATGTGGTTGAGCTCCACGAAGGTGCCCACATCAGGTGGAGCGTGATCAGGGCCGTTACACGGGTAACCTCGGCCTGCGACGCCCTACACGCGCCAGTCCGCTGGAGCCCGGGGATCCGGTTGGTAGGAGCAGTAGGTCCCCGTACGGACGGTGCGATCGAGGTGGTTGCTCAGATTCGGGTTGTGCGCACGAATCCGGGCCAGCGCTGCTCTGATCGCTCGGGTCACGCTCACCCGTGCTCGTTCAGCCGGAGCCCCTGCCTCTCGGTCTCTGCCGCCCAGCCCCACGGCCCTGGCCAGCTCGGCCACCAGGAACTCATGCTCCTGCTCGAGGCGAGCTGCGCGACCGGGGTCTCCCTTCTCCCGAGCTTCCGTGATCTCCTCCTCCAGGTCGCGCAGCCGTTTCCGATACGCCTCCTTCGCCCCGGCGTCTAGGAGCGGTCCCAGGCCCGATGGCCGGGCGACGGTCAATCCCGGCTCGCTTCTCCTACCGAGGCGGTCCGCCGCCCCACTCTCCATCGTGACCAGGTCCAGGACGTGGAAATCCCTTCCCGGCTCCCCGAGGAGCCGGGCCAGATACCGGAGTCCCTTCAGGTCACGCAGGCGGAACCGCTCTCCCTCGTACGCGATGGTCCAGTACTCACCCTCGCGCCGAAACAGGTTCGGCATCGGCCCCGTCTTGAGCGGGGTTGGCGTGGGATGGTCCGCGGTGACCGGGGGCTCGATGCTCTCGCGCAACAACCGGACCCGGGCCTCGAGTGGGTTGAGTCCCAATCTGCGGGAGATGTCGAGTGCTTCGGCAAGTGCACGACTGGCAGCCTCGACATCGACGTGATCGGCTCCAGCGAGCAGCAGGCGTGCTCGATCGTGAAGGCTGTGCGCAATAAAAGGGAGCGCCCCCATTCTCCGGTTGGCTTCGAGACCGACGTCGATCCACCGTTCGGCCTCTTCCCACCGGCCCACGGCGGTGGCGAGGATGCCGAGGTACCGAGCCACGGACCCCGTGGCGATGTAGTCGGCGGTGGCTCCATTGCGGCCGGCGTACGGAAGCAGGAGCTCGTACAGGGTGGAAGCCCGCGCGCCGTCTCCCAGCGCGACCGTCACCTCGGCCAGCATGCTCATGCTGAACAGCCACTCGTTGGAGAGTGGCAGGGCGGCGAAGTCGTCCCCAGACAGCTCGTCCAGGAGCGCCCGAGCGTCCGGATCCCGGCCCACGTCGACGTACAACGCCGCGAGCATGCAGCGGAACATCGGCCGGCGGGGATACTCTTCGACGGAACGCCGCACCGTCTCTTCGAGGTCCTCCAGCCCACCCACGAACCGGCGGAGGGTGAAGCTGTGGATCCGGTGCGAGAGATGTGCGTCGCTCCGCTGTGCCCCCTCACCCGAGGAGAGAGCCTCGTCCATCAGGCGTCTTCCCTCGGCGAACCGCCCCCGGAACAGTGCGACCGTGGCCCGCATCGCCGTGACGAGCCAGATCTGCGGTCGCTGACCGAGCTCGTTCGCCAGGAGCTGGGCGGCGCCCAGCTCGATGTTCACCGCCGGCACATCGCCCAGCTCGAGGAGGGCCATCGAACGGTAGCAGCGTGCCTGGATGACCTTCTCCACGTCGCCGCTCGACTCGGCCACTCGCTCGAGCTCGTCGGCGATCTCGATCCGTTCCTCGGGATTCTCCGGCCACAGGAGAACGGCGTACCGCGCGTCCAGCGCGTAGGCCATCGTGACCGGGTCGCCCTGACGCCGGGCCATCCCCAGGGCATCCTCGCTGATGGTGGTACGGGGCTCGCGCGAGAGCTGGTCTCGCAGCGCTCCGGCCAGCCGGGCCATGACCCGGACCCGGAGCTCGCTCTCTTCGTCTCCGAGGGCGGCGAGGGCTCGTTCCAGAAGCGACACGAGGCGCTGATCGGTTCCGGCCCGGGCCCAGACGAACCTCCCGCCATATCCGAGGGCGGCGCGGGCCAGCCGGTGCGGGGCGCCCAGGTGTTCCGCGATCTCGGCGGCGCGGCCGAACGAGTCCTTCGCCTGTGTCTCTCTGCCCGCCCTGGCCTGCGCGCCGCCCAGTGCCAGAAGCAGATCGCAACGGGTCGGTTGATCCACCGGTCGCTTCAGCTCCAGGGCTTCCAGGCCAAGCTCGAAGAGCCGGATGGCTTCCTCGTACGCCAGCAACCGGATGGCCCGCTCGCCGGCGAGCCTCGAGTAGCCGACGGCGCGGTCCACGTCGCCTCTCGGGGCTGCCAGCACGAAGTGGTGGGCGAGCTCGGAGAGATGCCCATCGATATCGTCACGGTAGAGGTCTTCCAGCAGGGCGCCGATGTCGGCGTGCAGCCGGATGCGTCGGGCGCCGGGGATCCCCTCGTAGAGTCCGTCTCGAACCAGTGCGTGAGAGAACCGGAGCCGGCCCAGGACCCCGGGCACGTCCGAGACCATCCGAGCGGCCGCTGCCTCCTCAAGATCGTCGAGGAGGCGGTCGGTGGGCAACCTCGTCACCCGCTCCAGCTCGATGAGGTCGAACTCTCGTCCCAGCACCGAGGCCAGCGTCAGGATGCGAGCGCAGTCCTCGGACAGCCGTGCCAGACGACGGCCGATGACCTCTCGTACGCCGGCGGGGACCGCGACCTCGGCTCGAGCCACCCCCATAGCGGAGCCGAAACTACCCTCGGTGGCTAGGAAGCGAGCCACCTCTCCCACGAAGAGCGGGTTCCCCTCGGTGCGGGCGTGGACCGTGGCGGTTACCTCCGGCGATGGAGGTTGCCCCGCGGTCATCGTGATGAGCTCAGCCACATCGGATGCCGTGATGCCCGATAGTGACAGCCGGCGGGCGCCGGGCAATCTGGTGAGCTCCAGCGCCTCCCTCGTCAACGGATGCTGGGGATCCAGCTCTGTGTCCCGATACACGCCCACCACCATGATCCGGGCCTCGTCCAGCTCGTTCCCCAGGAAGCGAAGAAGCAAGAGCGAGGGGATGTCGGCCGCATGCAGATCGTCGAGGATCACCACCAACGGCTGCCGCTGCCCTGTCCTCCTGAGAAGGGTGGTTACGGCGTCGAACAGGCGGAACCGCGCCGTCTCGGGGTCGACCTCCCGTGGCGGCGGCAGTTGCTCGAACAGGCTATGCACCTCGGGAAGCATCCGAGCGATGTCGGACGGGCCCGCCTCTATCAGGTCCCGAAGCACGTCGGGGTCCGCGTCGCGGATGTAGGAACGGATCGACTGAACCCAGGGCCAGTAGGCGGGGGAGCCGCCCGCCTCCCAGCATCGCCCCCAGAGCACGCGGGCCCCTCGGTCGCGGGCCACGGCCGTGAGCTCGTCAGCCAAACGAGTCTTCCCGATCCCCGGCTCTCCGGAGACGAGGACGAGGCGCCCCCGCCCTTCGAGGGACTCCTCGAACGCCGCGACCAGGAAGGCCAACTCCGTGGCGCGGCCGACGAACGCGGCGCTGCCTGAGACCGGGGAGCGGGCCACGGACAGTGGCCCGGAGGTGGCCGGCTTCCCGCTGGTGCGGTTCAAGGGAATCCCCTCAGATGGACCCCGAGGATAGCCCGTCAACGGTTTGGAAGGAATACTGAACCCTCAGGTGGAGGAGGGCACCGCAGGGCGAGGGCTGGCCTCTCGGGCCGGTGGCGGCTCGGCGATGCGGAGAACCCGGAGATCCGCGGCGGGGAGGTGGACGGCAACGGCCTCGCCCTGGGACCAGGACTCGGCCCGGCTGGTCTCCACGGCCTGGATCACCTGGCCGCCCACCAGCCGCAGGATCACCTGCACGGTCGGCCCAACGAACACCGACCGCTCCACCATCCCGGGCAGGCGGTTCGCAACGTCGGTCCCGCGGTTCTCAACCCGGACCCGCTCCGGCCGGATCACCAGCCGGACGTCCCCGGTGGCATCGGTGTCACCTCGGCCGGCCGTGAGCTCGGCGTCCCCCACCCGGACCCGCCCCCCGCCGAGGCCCCGGGCGTCCATCAGGTTCGACACGCCGAGGAAGTCGGCCACGTAAGCGTCGGCGGGCTCCTCGTACACCTCGCGAGGCGGCCCCACCTGCACCACCCGCCCCTCCGACATCACCGCGAGGCGGTCCGACATCGTCAGGGCCTCCTCCTGGTCGTGGGTGACGTAGACGAAGGTGATCCCGATCTCCTCCTGGATCGACTTCAGCTCGAGCTGGAGGGCCTTGCGGAGCTTGGCGTCGAGGGACCCGAGGGGCTCGTCGAGCAGGAGCACGTCGGGGTTGAGGATCAGGGCCCGGGCCAGGGCCACCCGCTGCTGCTGGCCGCCCGAGAGCTGCGCGGGCGGGCGCTCCTCGAACCCGGCCAGCTGGACCAGTCTGAGCACCGTGGCCACCTGGCGGCGGGCCTCCTCCTTCGGCACGTTCTGGAACCGCAGCCCGAACGCCACGTTGTCCCGCACGTTGAGGTGGGGGAACAGCGCGTAGCTCTGGAACACGGTATTCACCGGACGGCGGTGGGGCGGTGTCTGGGCCATGTCCCGGCCGTCGAGGAGGATCCGCCCGGCGTCCGGCCGCTCGAACCCCGCGATGATCCGCAGCGTGGTGGTCTTCCCGCACCCCGACGGGCCGAGCAGCGAGAAGAACTCGCCCGCGGGTATGTCGAGGGAGATCCCGTCCACGGCGACGACGTCCCCGAACCGCTTGACCAGATCGACCAGCTCGACGCGGCCCCCGCGCCTGGCGCTCATGCGCGCAAGGCTCGCCCGAACGCCGCGAGGTTGTCAAGGAACCGGTCCACGTCCTCCTCGGAGTGCTGCACGGAGAGCAGCCACTGCTCGGCCTTCCCCCACGGCGGGAGGAACACCCCGCCCGCCATCTGGAACAGCCAGTGGCAATGGCTCCACCGGTCGTCCACGGCCAGGAAGTCCCGGTAGTCGCGCACCGGCGTCGAGGAGAACGTGATGCACCCCTTGGCTCCGACGGCCACGACGTGGCCGGGCAGGCCGAACTCGTCGAGGAGGCGCTCCGCCCCGGTGACCATGCGCTCCCGCAGCGCGTCGATCCGGGCGTACGCCGCGTCGTCGAGGACCTCGGTGAGCTGCGTCCGGGCAGCGGCCATCGTCAGAGGGTTCCCGTTGAACGTCCCCACCTGCTCGTACTCGCCGTCGACGATCAGCCGCATGACCTCCTCGGTCCCGCCGACCGCGCCGCACGGCACGCCACCGCCGAGGGCCTTGGCCAGGCACACCAGGTCGGGGGTCACCCCGGAGAGCGCGGTGACCCCGCCGGGCCCGGCGGTGAACCCGGTCTTGATCTCGTCGAAGGTCAGCAGGCCGCCGTGCGCGTGGACGAGGTCGAGGACCCTCGCCAGGTACGCCTCCTCGGGAAGGATGATCCCGGCGTTCATCATCACCGGCTCCAGGATCATCCCGGCGACCTCGCCGGCGTGCTCCTCCAGGAGCCGCTTCAGGGCGGTCACGTCGTTGAACGGCACCACCGTGACCAGGTCGAGGATGGCCCGGGGGAGCCCGGCGCCCGAGCCCGGGCTGTCGGGGCGGTTCGGCGAGCCCAGCTCCTCGAGGTCGTTGTACACGGACACCATCACCGAGTCGTGGTGGCCGTGGTAGCACCCCTCGATCTTGAAGATGCGGTCGCGCCCGGTGGCCGCCCGCATCAGGTGGACGGCGTCCATGGTGGCCTCGGTCCCCGAGTTGTTGAACCGCCACAGGGGGAGGCCGAACCGCCGCCCCAGCTCCTCGGCCACCGCGATGGCGTCCTCGGTGGGCTGGGCGAAGTGGGTGCCGGCCGGGGCCCGCTTCCTGATCGCCTCCACGATGGCCGGGTGGCCGTGTCCGGCCAGGTTCACTCCGTAGCCGCCGTGGAGGTCGATGTACTCGTTGCCGTCCACGTCCCAGACCCTCGAGCCCGACCCGTGCGACAGCCAGATCGGCTGGGGCTGGGAGATCTGCCAGTTCGAGGTCACCCCTCCGGCCAGCGAGCCTCGGGCCCGGGCCAGGAGCTCGGCCGAGCGGGGCTGGCGGGCCACCAGGGCCCGCTCCTGCTCGGCGATCAGCTCTTCGAGCCGGGCCACGTCGGTGTCGATCCTTTGAATCACCGTTCAACCCCGGACGAGGCCATCTCGGGGACGGGACCGGCCAGCCCGCCCTCCAGGTAGCCCCGGGCCACCAGGGCGATGAACTGCCACACGTTGCCCTCGGCGTCCGACAGCGGCCCCTGCCGATAGCCCCGACCGGCGGCGCCCCGCTGGACCCCTTCGCAGGCCGCCCAGTCCTGGCGGTTCGTGATGTCCCAGAACTCCACGGCGTAGGCCGGGTCGAACCCCTCCCGCGAGGTGGCCTCGGGCGGGAACAGCCACTGGCACTCGACCCGGGTCCGCCCGGGGGCCACCGGGTCCAGGCGGTGGGTCATGACGTAGTCGGGATGTGCGCTGATCAGGAGGTTCGGCAGAGCGTGGAGGTACAGGACCGACCGCCGGGCCTCCCGGTCGAGCCTCCGCAGCGGCACCCCGCCGCTCTCGCCGGTGAGGGACATCGTCTCGGCGTGATCCATGAGCTCCATGTTGCCGCCAACCACCAGGCCGGTCGGCTCGAAGGCACGCCCGCTGTCCGGCGGGGTCACCCGGCACAGCTCGGGATGGATGTTCGTGCAGTGGAAGCACTCGTGGTAGTTCTCGGCGATGAGCTTCCAGTTCGCGGCGATCTCGTACTCGTGGGTGGCCGCCGCCTCCAGGCGCTCCGGCTCGTACGGGGCCAGGGTCTCGCCGAGGTTGCCGAGGTGCTCGGCCAGGGGCGGGGCGTCCCCGGAGGGGTTCACGAAGGCCCACCCGCCCCACTCCTCGACCCTCGCCGGGACCAGGCCGTTGTCGGGATCGGCCTTCTGCCAGTCGGGGCGGTCCACGAACGACGGCGCGGTCTTGAACCGCCCATCGAGGGCGTAGGTCCAGGAGTGGTACGGGCACCGGATGGCCCGGCGGCTCACCACCGGCCCGCCGCACGGGAGGAGCTCGTGGCCGCGGTGCCGGCACGTGTTGAAGAATCCCCGGAGCACGCCGTCGGCGCCCCGGACCAGCAGGACCGCCTCGGCGCCGACCCGAACGGCTCGCTGGTCTCCGGGCCCGGCCAGGTCGGCGGCCCGGCCGACGCAGGTCCAGGACCCCTCCATGAACCGCTCCGCCTCCCAGGCCAGGACCTCGTCCGAGGTGTACGCGGCGCCGGGCAGGGTCCGCCCCGGCGGGGACAGGCACTTCTCGAGGTCCCGGGGGTCGAAGGGCAGGGTGGCGCTCATGGGTGGCTCCTCGGTATCCTGAACGGCGGTTCAATGTTACCAGCGCCCCGAATCCGACCGCCAGCGAGCCCCCGATGAGCGGCCCCGACAGCCTCGAGCTGGCCCAGCGGGCCGTCCTCCGGCCGATCGAGGACGTGGCCGCCGAGGCCGGGCTCCGGCCCCAGGAGATCGAGCCGTACGGACGGGCCGCGGCGAAGGTCGATCTCGGCGCGCTCGACCGGCTTTCCGCCCGTCCCGACGGCCGTGTCGTGGTGGTCACCGGGATCACCCCCACCTCGCTGGGCGAGGGGAAGACCACCACGTCGATCGGCCTGGTCCAGGGGCTGGAGCGGGTGGGGGCGAAGGCGATGCTGTGCCTCCGGGAGCCCTCGGTGGGCCCGGTGTTCGGGTCGAAAGGAGGAGGGACCGGCGGCGGGCACGCTCAGGTCGTGCCGATGGAGGATATCAACCTCCATTTCACCGGAGACTTCCACGCTGTGGCGTCGGCGCACAACCTCCTGGCCGCGGCCCTGGATGCCTCGCTCCACCACGGGAACCCGCTGGGCATCGAGCCCCGCACGGTCACCTGGCCCCGGGCCCTCGACGTCAACGACCGGGCCCTCCGCAACATCGTGGTGGGCCTGGGCGGGAAGCCGCACGGCGTCCCTCGCGAGTCGGGATTCGTGATCACCGCGGCCTCCGAGGTCATGGCGATCCTGGCCATGAGCTCGGGGATCGAGAACCTCCGGGCCCGGCTCGGCCGGATCGTGGTCGGGGAGAGCGCGTCTGGCCAGCCGGTCACCGCGGAGGACCTCCGGGTGGCCGGGGCCATGGCCGTCCTGACGCGGGACGCCGTCCGGCCGAACCTCGTGCAGACGCTCGAGGGCCGGCCGGCGCTCGTCCACTCCGGCCCGTTCGGCAACATCGCCTCCGGCAACTCGTCCGTGCTGGCCACGCGGGTGGGCATGAAGCTCGCCGACGTGGTGGTGACCGAGGCCGGCTTCGGCTCGGACCTGGGGTTCGAGAAGTTCTGCCACCTGGTGGCTCCGGCGGGCGGCTTCGAGCCGTCGGCGGCGATGATCGTGGCCACGGCCCGGGCGCTCCGGATGCACGGCGGCCTCGACGAGGTCGCGGCGCGCGCCGGCCCAGACCCCGAGGCGTTGAAGCGGGGCAGCGCCAACCTCGCCGTGCACATCGACAACGTCCACGCGTTCGGCCTCCCCGCAGTGGTGGCGGTGAACCGGATCGAGGGCGACGACGACTTGGAGTTGGAGATCCTGGCCGAGGCCGCCCGCGACCTCGGCGCCGACGAGGTGGCGGTGTGCGACGGGTTCAGCCGGGGCGGCGCCGGGGCCGAGGACCTGGCCAAGGCACTCCTGTCCGCGCTGGAGCGGCCGGCCTCCTTCGCACCGCTGAACCCGCCCGGAACGCCGGTCCGGGAGCAGATCGAGCGCATCGCCACCCGCGTGTACGGGGCCGACGGCGTGGAGCTATCGGCGGCGGCGGAGCGTTCCCTGGCCCGGCTGGCCGACCGCGGCCTCGACCGGCTGCCGGTGTGCATGGCCAAGAGTCACCTGTCGCTCTCCCACGACCCGGCGCTGAAGGCCCGGCCCAAGGGGTTCACCCTGCCGGTCCGCGACATGGGGGCCTCGGTGGGCGCCGGGTTCGTCATCGTCCTGTGCGGCGAACAGCTGCTGATGCCGGGGCTGGGCCGGGAGCCCGCATTCACCCGGATGGACGTCGATGACGGGGGGAACGTCGTCGGGCTATCGTGACCCCCTCATCGGACCAGGAGGCCACGTGGCATTCGACATGACGCAGGTCCAGCGAGGGGCGCGCCTCCGCCGCAGCCCCTTCTTCGAGGCCACCCAGCGGTACGGCCCTCGAGGGTTCACGGTCTACAACCACACGCTGTTCCCCACGCACTACGACGACTTCGAGAAGGAGTACTGGCACCTCCTCGAGCACGTAACGCTGTGGGACGTGGCCGTGGAGCGCAACGTCGAGGTCACCGGCCCCGACGGGCTCCGGTTCGCCCAGCTCCTGACGTGCCGTGATCTGTCGGAATGCGCGGTGGGGCAGGCGAAGTACGCGCTGATCACCGCCCCGGACGGGGGGATCCTGAACGACCCGGTGATGCTCCGGATCGACGAGAACACGTTCTGGTTCGCCCTGGCCGACTCGGATGTCCTCTTCTACGCGTTCGGCCTTGCGGCGCAGGCGGGGATGGACGTGCGGGTTCGGGAGATCGACCCCGCGCCGCTCCAGATCCAGGGGCCCAGGTCGAAGGACGTGGTCCGCGACCTGTTCGGCGAGGGGGTCCTCGACCTGAAGTACTACTGGTTCACCCGGATCGAGGTCGACGGGATCCCGGTGATCGTCACCCGCACCGGCTGGACCAGCGAGGTGGGGTACGAGCTGTACCTCCTCGATCCCGCGCGGGGCGGCGACCTGTGGGAGCGGATCATGGAGGCCGGCCGGCAGTACGAGATCCGGCCGACGGGCCCCGTGGACATCCGCCGGATCGAGGGCGGCATCTTCAACTACCGAGCCGACATGGACTGGACGAACAACCCGTTCGAGCTCGGGCTGGACCGACTAGTTGACCTCGACTCCGATGCCGAGTTCATTGGGAAGGACGCCCTCCGGCGGATCCGGGATCAGGGCGTGAGCCGGAGGATCGTCGGTGTGGAGATCGTGGGGGAGCGGCTCGACATGAACCCGACGACGTGGCCGGTGTCCTCGAACGGGGAGCGGGTCGGTGACGTGACCTCCGCTGTGTGGTCGCCGCGATTGGAGCGGAACATCGGGTTCGCCTGGGTGCCGGTCGGGTTGTCGGACCAGGGAACGTCGCTCCGGGTGGCCACGTCCGACGGCGACCGGGACGCCACCGTGGTGGCCATGCCGTTCGTCGACCCCGGCAAGCAGATCCCCAAGTCCTAGCCTGAGGTCCGGTTTGCCGTTTCGGGCCACCCGCGGTAGGAAAGAGGCCCACACGGCCCGAAGGGAGGAACCGATGAGGAGAGCACTCGCCCTGTGCTCCTTGGTCGCGGCCTGGGTCCTGGTCGCGTCGGCCCCGGCGGGGGCCATCGTCTACGGCCAGCCAGATGGGAACCGGCATCCGAACGTGGGGACCATGGTGGTGGACATCGACGGGGACAAGTTCAGCATCTGTTCCGGCACGCTGATCGACAGCGACACGTTCCTGACGGCGTCGCACTGCACGGCGTTCCCGGAGCAGGTCCTGGAGACCGACCGGGTGTGGGTCTCGTTCGACCCGGTGTTCGACCCGGTCACCTCGACCCTGCTCCCGGGCACGACCCACACGCACCCGGACTTCGGCTTCTCCGGGCCCGGTGGGTTCTCGGACGCTCACGACATCGCGGTGATCGAGCTCGACGCGCCGGCGGCCGGGATCACGCCCGCGCAGCTCCCCACGGAGGGGCTGCTCGCCGACCTCAAGGCGAGCAAGCAGCTCAAGGGCCAGACGTTCACCGCGGTCGGCTACGGCACTGTCCGGGAGACCAGGAAGATGGCCTGGCAGAGCATCCTCGACAACAACGAGCGGCGGTTCGGGCTTCAGCACATGCTCGCCCTCCGCCCGTTCTGGTTCCAGCTCACGATGAATCAGGCGACCGGGGACGCCGGCACGTGCTTCGGGGACTCCGGCGGGCCACACTTCCTCGGCGGGGAGAGCTCGAACCTGCTGGTGTCGATCACGGTGACCGGTGACCGGTGGTGCAAGGCCACCGACACCACGTACCGGGTGGACACCGACTCGGCCAGGGACTTCCTCGAAGACTTCGTGACCCTGCCCTGAGCCGGCTGCGAAAAGGGTGACGGGCGG
>JBOGVU010000051.1:0-18199 GCA_050692915.1 Actinomycetota bacterium
GCCTCCGGCCGGGGGCGCCGCCCGGCCGGGCCGCGGACCTGGTCCGGCCGCCGGACGAGGACCTGTTCCGGACCTCGCCCCTCCACGCCATCGCCGCCCGGCGGACCGTCCGATCGTTCGGCGACGGCACCGTCCCCCGAGAGGTCCTGGTGGATGCCGTGGCCGCCGCGCTCACCGCACCGGTCCCTCACGGCTCCCGGCTCCGGTCGCGGCCGTGGACGTGGGTGGCCGTGGAGACCGCCGCGGCCCGGACCGCTCTGCTGGGGACCATGGCCGACGCCTGGGTCCGGGACCTCCGGGAAGACGGCACCCCCGAGGAGCTCATCAGGCGCAGGCTGACCCGGTCCGACGCGCTCCTCGGCGCGGCCCCGGTCCTCCTCCTGCCGTTCCTCTCTCTGGAAGGGGCAGACGAGTACGCCGATCCGCGCCGCCGAGTGGCCGAGCGGGACATGTTCGTGCTGGCCACGGGGGCCTCGATCCAGAACCTCCTGCTGGCCCTGCACGCCGGGGGGTACGGCTCGGCATGGGTCTCGGCGTCGCTCTTCTGCCGGCCCGAGGCCGCCGCCGCCGTGGGCCTGCCCCCGGATCTGCTGGCCATGGGCGTCGTGGCTGCCGGCCCACTCCCAGCGGCCGGCCCGCCGCCTCGGCCTCCCATCGACCCCGGGGCCCACCTCCGGACGGCGTGACGATTGGTAGAGTGATGCGTCGTGGCCAAGAAGAAGCGCAAGCGCAAGCGACCTGACCGGCCCGCCGCCCGAGCGGCGGCCTCCACCGCGACGGCCGAGCGATCCGACCAGCCCGATCGCCCGTCGGCCCGGGCCGAGCGCAAGGAGCAGGCCCGGCGGGAGCGTGAGCGCCGCATCAAGCAGGCCAAGCGCCGCCAGCGGACCCGGCGGCTGGTCCGATGGGGCGTGGTCCTCGCCGCGGCCGGGGGGATCGGGTGGTTCGTGTACGACCAGGTCCAGGAGAACCGGGAGGTCCAGGAGCGGGCCGCCGCGGCGGCTGCCCGAGTCGGCCTCGGTGAGGTCCAGGAGCTCCCCGACGAGGGGGCCCAGCACCTCCAGCCCACCGATCCCCCGCCCCAGTACGGGACCGTCCCGGGCGCGTCCGGCCCCCACGCCCAGGCACCGCTTCCGGCTGATCCGAAGGTGTACGACCAGCCGGTGCCGGAGACGGCCGCCATCCACAACCTCGAGCACGGCTACGTGCTGATCTACTACCGGGCCGACGGCGAGGGGGCCCTCGACGAGGCCGTCGTCGGCGAGCTGGAGGACCTGGCCGAGGGCGAGGCCGAGGTGATCATGGCCCCGTACGAGAACCTGTCCGACGGGACGAACCTCGCGCTGGTGGCCTGGACCCGCCTCCAGGAAGGCCAGGTGGCCGCGGACGCCGACCCCGGCGACGTGGCCCTGGTGGCCCGGGGCTTCATCGAGGAGTTCAGGAACGGCGCCGCAGCGCCGGAGGCCGAGGTCCCCTAGGCCCTACCTGTACCGGACCCGGCAGCCGCCGGTGCAGGTGATCGTTCCCCCGTCGAACCAGGCCCGCTGGCCGCCCTTGATCTGCCGGACCCGGAACGGGAGCCGCAGCCGCGAGGTGGGCCCGCCGGCCTTCAGGTAGGCCCCCAGGACGGGCCCCCGCAGCCACACGGCCGTGTTCCGTCGGAGGTGCTCGTAGATCCTGCCGTTCACGAACCTCTGGAGCCGGCCGCCCCTGACCTTCCTCTGCCCGCTGGCGGCCCGGCCGGGTCGGCACCCGGCGGCGTCGTACGTCTCCCGGATCTCTCCCCGGATGTTGAGGTTGCGGTTCACCGAGAACCGGGTGTCCTTCAGGGAGAGCCCGCCGCGGATGTCCCAGCCCTCGATCACCGTGCTGCCTTTCGTCCCAACCACGGTGACCCGGGTGACCCGTCCGGACACGCCGAGCTGCCAGTCCGTGAACCCGCTCACCGCGCCGATGTCCCCCGTGTACGGCTTCAGCCCGCTGGCTACCGCGCCCGGCTCGAACGAGGCTTGCCAGAACCGGCTGGGGTTGACGGCGGTGTCGTCCCCCGGATCGCACACGCCGCGGAGGTACGGGAGCGCGCTGGAGCCGACCCACACCTTCTCGATGTCCTCGGTGTAGCCGCCGCTGGAGGAGCTGTACGCCGCGTAGATCGGGGCCCCCTGGTGGGTGGCCACGGTCCGCTCCGTGGCCTTCACGGCGCTCGCCCAGCGATCGCCGCCGGCCGCGGCGAGCTTGTCCCAGCCGACGTAGCTCTGGTCGGCCACGGTGGAGAACACGTCGCACCCGCACCCCGCCCGCATGGCCCCCGCCAGGCGCCAGTACGCGTATGTCCGCGCCGCGATGGCCTGGGCTCCGAGCGCGGCCTTCGGCCACGAGCTGGGGACCTCGGCGATCCCCAGCACGTAGTCCTCGACCGCCATGACGCCGACGAGGTGGCCGGCGCCGGGCTCGGCGACCTCGTAACGCAGCTCGCCGTGGCCGATGTCGTGGCCCCATTCGGCCACCCGGATCCGGGCGTCACCCTGCCGCCTGGCCACCACTGGGTCGGACGGCCCGCCCCACGTAGTATCTCCCACCACCGTGCCGTCCGGACGGGTGATCCGGAACCGCTTGTCGGCCGTGACCTCGATGGTCCGGCGGGAACCCGCCGGCACCGTTTCGAGGACCTGGCCGCTCTGCAGGGCCAGGTCGTAGGCGCCGTGGGCGGCGATAAGGCTCACGCTGCCCACGGACTGGAGGAGCCCCACCCGGATCTCGGGCCGGACCGGTTGCCGGGCCCCCACGTCCACTTTCGAGTAGAAGTGCCGAACGATCCTCCGAGCCGACCAGCCCTTCTTGGCCAGGCCGAGCGCCCCGTACTGGCTCATGCCGATGCCGTGGCCGTAGCCCGAACCGTGAAACGTGAACCCGCCGGCCGGACGGTTCGGGCCGGCCGTTGCGGGGACCGCCGCCAGGACCGAAAGCCCCACGGCGGCGGCCACCAGCGAGATGATGTTTCTCCTCATCGTGGGGGATCCCTCCGGGGACACTTACGCTACAGCATCGACCCCCGGCCCGAGCCGGTTGAGCCGCCGTTCAGCCCCGCTTGAACGGCCGGTCAGCCGGCCGGGGCGCCCACGACCTTCCCGGGCGACACCCGCTCCCCGGCCAGCCGGGCGCCGTCGGCCGCCTCGGCCCCCTCGGCCAGCATGGACCCCCGGACCTCGGCCCCGGCCCCCACGGCTGCCCCCGGCCCCAGGATCGAGGAGGTCACCCGGGCGTCCCCGGCCACCGTGGCCCCCTCGTGGAGCACGGACCGGTCCACCTCCGCCCCGGCCGCCACGACGGCCCCGGGACCCATGACCACGTGCGGCCCCACCACCGCGCCGGCCTCCACCCGGGCCCCCGGGGCCAGGTACGGCCGGGCCACGCCCCGGTACTCGGCGATCAGCCCGTCGAGGGCGTCGACGTGGGCCTGGAGATACGCCTCCGGCGTCCCCAGGTCGAGCCAGTAGCCCGACGCGACCGCGGCGTACACCGGCTGGCCCCGGGCGATCAGGTCCGGATAGGTCTCCCGCTCGATCGACACCATCCGCCCGGCCGGGACACCGGCCAGGGCCCCGGGCTCCAGCACGTACACCCCGGCGTTGATGGCTCCGGGCGCGGGGTCCTGGGGCTTCTCCCGGAACGCCACCACCCGGCCATCGGGCTCCGACTCGATCAGCCCGAAGGGCCGGGCGTCCTCCACCCGGTGGAGGGCGATGGTGGCCACGGCGTTCCGGGCCCGGTGCACCTCGACCAGCGCGCCGAGGTCCATGTCCGTGAGGATGTCCCCGTTCAGCGCCAGGTATGTCCCGCCGAGGAAGTCGCGAGCGCAGGCGATGGCCCCGGCCGTCCCCAGCGGCTCCGCCTCGGTGATCCACCGGACCGACGGCGCCTTCCCTTTGCGGGTCTCCAGGAACGAGTGGAACACCGCCTCGAGGTACGGCGAGGAGCAGACCACCTCGTCGATGCCGTGCTCGGCCAGGTGGTCCAGGACGTGATCGAGGAACGGACGGTTCATGAACGGGAGGAGCGGCTTCGGGATCGTCTCGGTGAGCGGATGGAGCCGGGTCCCCTCGCCCCCCACAAGGACCACGGCCTTCACGACGCCGGCCGCCTCGGGAGCGCCGACATGAGGAGCGCCCGGAGCCACAGCGCCACGCGCACCGCCGGCTTCAGCATGACCCGGGCCCCGGCGGCGCGGTGCTTGGCGAAGTACCGGTAGATGCTGTCGGAGTGGGCGAAGGCCATCCGGCCGCGCTGGCCGTGGGTGGACACGCCGATCTGGTGCACCACCTCGAGCTCGGGGGAGAACAGGACCTCCCACCCGGCCCGGCGGAGGCGGGCGCACAGGTCGACGTCCTCCACGTACATGAAGTACCCCTCGTCGAACGTCCCCACCTCGTCGAGGGCCTCCCGGCGGAGCAGCATCGCCGAGCCCGACACCCACTCCACCTCTCGCTCCGAGGATCGGTCCCAGTCGGCCATCGTGTAGGACCGGGTCCACGGGTTCCCCCGCCACAGGGGGCCGAGGAAAGCGTGCCCAAGGGCCTCGCCCAGCCGGGGCA
Source organism: Actinomycetota bacterium (assembly GCA_050692915.1). GTDB lineage: Bacteria > Actinomycetota > UBA4738 > UBA4738 > CALAEC01 > CALAEC01. The sequence continues at coordinate 4,593 of JBOGVU010000051.1, forward strand.
CCCGCCGGGCGGACGGCTGGATCGAGCCGTCCGGGTTCCGGACCAGCGCCCCGACGGCCCCGGCCCGGGGGCGCTCCCGGGCCACCTTCACCAGGGCCGTGAGTGACCCGCCGACCACCTCGGCGTCGGGGTTGAGTAGGAGCACCAGGGGGGCCTCGGTGGCGGCGACCCCCTGGTTCGCCGCCCGGGCGAACCCCCGGTTGTTCGGGTTCCGGATCAGCCGGACCCCCGGCCCGGCGGCTCGGTCGGCGCTCCCGTCCGAGGACGCGTTGTCGACCACCACGACCTCGACCCGAAGCTCGCCGGACGACGACACGATCGAGGACATGCACCGGGCCAGGAAGTCGCCGGTGTTGTGGTTGACGACGACCACCGCGAGGTCGGGGACGTCCACGGCGTCAGGCGTGCGGCGTCCTGGAAACGAGCACGATGCCGGTGGCGATCAGCAGGACCCCCGCCCACCGCAGCCCGGGGACCTGGACCCTCAGGATGACGCGGTCGAACAGCACGATGATGATGTACGTGAGCGCGGCGAACGGGTAGGCGAACGACAAGGAGACCCGGGACAGGACCACGATCCACACCGCCGCGGAGATCCCGAACAGGAGCAGCCCGGCCCACACGAAAGGCTCCCGGGCCACGCGGAGGGCGGAGGTGGCCGGCTCGCTCAGCACGATGCCCGAGTGGCCACCCTTGGTGACCCGGTCGACGCCGTACTTCAGCGTGATCTGCGCGGTGGCGGCCAGGAGCACGGAGATGATGATGAACAGGATCAGCACGGGCTTCCTCCTCCTCGCATCCTCCCCCGGAGGCACGGGAGGCTCGTAGTCGATGTCCAGCGGGTTGGTGTGCTCGGCATCGCTCACCGTCCCACCGTCCGGGCCCAGTCCGATGCGGCGGCGGCCATGGCCCGGCCCAGGCCGGCCTCGTCGGCGACCACCACGTCGCTCTCGCCGGCCTGCTCGGCCAGCCCCCCCACCGAGGTCACGATGGCCGGGACGCCCAACGCCTGGGCACGAGCCAGCGCCCCGCTCGACCACGACCGGCGGTAGGGCAGGACCACGGCGTCGGCCGCGGCCACCCACGTGTCCAGCTCCTCCTCCTCGAGGTAGCGCTCCACGAGCTCCACCCGCTCCGTCCGGCCGGCCACGTCCCGCAGCCGCTCCAGGTACGCGAGGTTCCGGGGGGTCCGGTCCTTGACCGAGCCCACGATGTACAGCCGGCCCGCCGGACCGAGCGCGCCGGCCGCCCGCTCCGCGCCCTTGTCGGGATGGATGAACCCCGGGGTCACGAACACGGTTCCCTCCGCCGGCAGGCTCAGGCGCGCCCGGGCCTCCTGGCGGGTGGGGCGGGCTCGGACCCGGATGCCCTGACGGTGGTCGACGATGGCTGCGCTGACCCGAATGCCGTACTGCCGCTCCAGCCGCTCGCGCTCGGCCGCCGTGTGGAACAGGAGCAGGGGTGCCGTCCGGAAGGCCGCGGACAGGAGCAGCTCGTCGGGCCGCCACCGCCTCGGCGGGTCGGCCTCGTGGATCAGCACCTCGGTCTGCCGGCGGCGGACACACAGCCACCACAGGGACAGGGAGGTGGCCACCTTGGAGATCGGGGCCCTGGGCCGGTAGTACAGCGCCGGCTGGAAGTGGATCACGATCCGCTCCGCCGCCCTCCCCAGCCGGGCCGCGGCCCGGAACGGCCGGCCGCCGAAGAAGGGAACCCGCACGTCGCCGTCGCCGTCGGGGGGCGACAGCACCGTGACGTCGTGGCCCTCGGCCCGGAGGCGCTCCGCTTCGGCAGCCGCGTACGCCCCGATGCCGCACCGGCGCGGCGGGTACGAGGAAACGATGAGGATCCGCACTACAGACGCTCCACCGTGGTCTCCACGGGGATGTAGATCTGGGTCTCCTCCATGAGGCCGCCGGCGACGTCGAACACGTACCGCTGATCGTGCCAATCGTGCACCACCCGCTCGGAGCGGTCGTGGATGCCCACGGTCAGCGAGTACCGCCCGTCGGCCAGCGGCAGCGACGTCATCTCGAAGCCCACCCGGAGCTTCCCCTCCAGCCGTCCCAGCCGCATCTCCGCGGTCCCGGTCCGGAACACGAACTGCCCGTTGGCGTCGAAGATCACCAGCGAGATCACCGGGTCGTCGACCGGCCGGTTGGCCCGGACGTCGACCTGGACGGTCAGCTCCCCGCCGGGCGGGACGATCGAGGAGGGGTCACCCTCGACGTCCATGAGCTCGACGGCGGCGATCTCCGCCGACCGGGTCAGGTCGCGCCGGGCGAACCCGATGTGGCGGCGGAGCATCACCAACCGGTACTCCTTGATCACGTCGCGGACGTCGCCCATGGCCCGGACCTGGCCGTGGTCGAGCATCACGGCGCCGTCGCAGATCAGCTGGACCTGCTGGATGGCGTGGGTCACGAACACGATGGTGCGGCCCTCGGCCTGGAACTCCCGGATCCGCCGGAGGCACTTCCGCTGGAAGGCCTCGTCCCCGACGGCCAGGACCTCGTCGATCAGCAGGATGCTGGGGTCGACGTGCACGGCCACGGCGAACCCCAGCCGCACGAACATCCCCGACGAGTAGTACTTCACCTGGCTGTCGATGAACTCCTCCAGCTCGGCGAAGGCCACGATCTCGTCGAAGTACAGGTCGGTCTCGTGGCGCGACAGCCCCAGGATCGAGGCGTTCAGGTACACGTTCTCCCTGCCGGTCAGCTCGGGATGGAACCCCGCCCCCAGCTCGAGGAGCGCGGCGATCCGCCCCTGGGTCACCACCCTGCCGTCGGTGGGCCGGAGGATCCCGCCGATGACTTTCAGCAGGGTGGTCTTCCCGGACCCGTTGGCCCCCACCAGCCCCCAGGTCTTCCCCTCGGGCACCTCGAACCCCACGTCCCGGAGGGCCCAGAAGTCCTCGCCCCTCGACCCCCGCAGCCGCAGGAGCCGTTCCTTCACGCTGGTGGGACGTTCGTGGAACAGGCGGAACCGCTTGGCGATCCCCTCAACCGAGATGGCGGCCTGGGGCACTACAGCTCCTCCGCGAAGTCGCCGGACCGCCGGAAGAACAGCCGCCACGAGAAGTACAGGAGGACCAAGGAGGCTGCCCCCACCACCAGGAGCCGCACCCCGTACCACGTCAGGCCGAGCGCCGGCAGCGACTCGAGGGCGTCCCGGGACACGCCGCCGTAGATCCCCCGCTGGAAGGCCAGGATGATGTTGGCCAGTGGGTTGAGGAGGTAGAGGGAGAAGGCCCCCTCCAGGTTTTCCTGGACCAGCGAGGATGGGTACACGATCGGCGTGCTCCAGAACCACGCCAGGAGGGCCAGGTCGACCAGGTGCCCGGTGTCCCGGTACCGCACGTTCAGCGCCGACGTGGCCATGCCCAGGGCCGTGGTGAACACCAGGAGCACCGCCAGGGCCAGTGGGAGGAGCAGCGTCCCCCTGTGGACCAGGGGGTAGCCGAAGATCAGCAGGAACGCCACCAGGACCACCAGCTGGAAGAAGAAGTTCACCAGCTGGGCCCGGATGGCCGCCAGCGGGAGCATCTCGTGGGGGAAGGCCACCTTGGCCACCAGGTTCGCCCCGCCCACCACCGACGTCGTGGCGCCCTGGAGGCCGGTGGTGAACAGGGTCCACGGCACCAGTCCGGAGAGCAGGTAGACCGGGAAGTCCTCGATCCCCGAGTCGAGGAAGTACGTGAACACGACGTAGAACACGATCAGGTACAGGGCGGGGTTCAGCATCGACCAGGCCACGCCCAGGGCCGACGACTTGTACTTGACCCGGAGCTCCTTGCTGGCCAGGTTGGCCAGGATCTCCCTGCTGCCCCACAGCTCGCTCAGGCGCCGGAACACTCGGAGCCGGGGCGCTTCGTTGGTTCGGACCAGCACGTCATGCATCCGACAGCACCCTCTCGATGGCCTCGTCCAGGGGCGGCATGGCCGGCACCATCGTCCCCGGGAGCACCACGCTCGTCAGCGACGAGTTGGCCGGGCGGGGGGCCGGCCGCCCCACCTCGTCGGCCTTCTGCCCCACGATCTCGCCGGCCAGCCCGCCGGCCCGCTTGGCCCGGACCAGGACATCGTGCCACGTGGTGGCCTCCGGGCCGGCCAGGTGGACGACCCCCCGCACGTCAGACTCGACCAGCGGCAGGAGCCGCTCGGCCAGGTGGGCCACGTGCGTGGGGCTCCCCACCTGGTCGACGATCCCGCCGACCTCCTCCCCGGCCCGGAGCTCGCGGACCGCCCGCGACAGGAAGTCCTTCCCGGAGCCGAACACCCAGGCCGTCCGGACCACAAGGAGGTCGGGGGCCACTGCCTCGGCGGCCCGCTCGCCGGCCAGCTTCGTCCACCCGTACACCGACAGCGGGTTAGGCCGGTCGCCCTCGTCGTACGGGGCCCCCTTCTCCCCGTCGAACACGTAGTCGGTGGAGAGAGCCACCAGGCGGGCGCCGGAGCGCCGGGCCGCCACGGCCACGTTGAACGTGCCCAGGACGTTCGTCTCGGAGGCTCGGCCGGGCTCGGCCTGGCACCCGTCGACCGAGGTCATGGCGGCCAGGTGCAGGATCAGGTCCGGCTCGAGGGGCACCAGCGTGCGAACCACCTGGTCGTGGTGGCGGACGTCGAGGTCCGCCCTGGCGAACTCGGACACCTCGTGCCCGGCGGGGACCGAGGCTACGAACGCCCGGCCCAGCCCGCCCCCGGCGCCGGTCACGGCGATCCTCATCCGCTCCCCCTCCGATCGGGATGGTCGCGGAACCAGGCCACGGTCTCCTCGATCCCCCGCTCGAACGGGACCTCCGGCTCCCACCCCATGCCCCGCAGCCGATCCCACACCATCGAGTAGCGGAAGTCGTGGCCGGGGCGATCCTCCACGAACCCGATCAGGTCCGGCGAGGCCCCGGTCAGCGAGCAGATCGTCCGAGCCAGCTCCAGGTTCGCCACCTCATGGCCGCCGCCGCCGTTGTACACCTCGCCGGGCTCCCCCTCCCGGGTCACGGTCAGCACCGCCCGGGCGAAGTCGGTGACGTGGAGCCACTCCCGACGGTTGGAGCCGTCGCCGTACACGGGCAGCGGGCGGCCCTCCAGCGCGGCGATGGTGAACGTGGGGATGGCCTTCTCCGGGTGCTGGCGGGGCCCGTAGGCGTTCGGGCCCCGGAAGATCCGGACGTCCGTGCCGTAGGTGCGGTGATACGACCGGCACAGAAGATCGGCGCCGGCCTTGGTGGCCGAGTACGGGTTGTTCGGCTGGAGGGGGCTGTCCTCGCTGAACGCGCCGTCCGGGGTGGAGCCGTACACCTCGTCGGTGGAGACCTGGACCATCCGCACCTCGTGGCGTCGGCAGGCGTCGAGGACCGTCATCGTGCCCTGGACGTTCGTCACGGCGAACGGACGGGCGTCGCCGATCGACCGGTCCACGAACGACTCGGCCGCGAAGTTGACCACCAGGTCGGCGTCCTTCACCAGGGGGTCCACCGCCTCGGCCTCGACGATATCCCCGTGCACGAATCGGAACCGCTGGTCGTCTTCGCGGTGGGACAGGTTCTCCCTGGTACCGGCGTAGGTGAGCGCGTCGAGCACCGTGACCCGCTCGCCCTCGTCGAGCAGACGGTCCGCGAAGTGCGAGCCGATGAACCCCGCCCCCCCGGTGACGAGGACGCTCACTTGAAGACGACGTCCCAGCTGTAGGGGATGTCCGGCGTGTCCCAGGGCGCCCGGTGCTCGTCCGGGGCCTCGTAGCTGTAGGGCTCGCTGGGGATGTTGATGACCAGGGCCTCCTCCTGCGAGATGCACTTCCAGCCGTGATACGTCCCGGCCGGCACCTTCACCAGCTGCTGGTTGTGGTCGCCGATGAAGTGCTCCGTCAGCATCCCTCGGGTGGGCGAATCCTCACGGGCGTCGTAAATCACCAGCTTCACCATGCCCCTCACGCACGCGAAGAAGTCGTCCTGGACCTTGTGGAGGTGCCACCCCTTGACCACGCCGGGGTACGTCGTGGACAGGTACACCTGCCCGAACCGGTCGAACCCCTCGTCGTCCCGGCGAAGGATCTCCATCAGCCGCCCGCGCTCGTCGGGGATGACCCGGAGATCCTTGACCCACACGCCGTCGATCTCATCCGCCATCGGGCTGCTCCTGGTCTGACCTGCGGGATTGGTCCGGAGTGTAGCAGGGCAGCGTCAGCGGCCGGCCCGGTGGAGCACGGCCGCGTGGGCCCTGGCGGCCTCGTCCCAGTCGAACCCCCGCACCCGTGCCCGGCCCGCCTCTCGGAGGCGGGCGGCCATGCCCCGGTCGGCCAGGGCCCGGCCCAGGCCCTCGGCGATGGCCTCCTCGCTCCGTGGATCGACAAGGACGGCCGCATCGCCGGCCACCTCGGGCATCGAGGACACGTCCGAGGTCACCACCGGGGTGCCCACGGCCATGGCCTCCAGGATCGGGAATCCGAAGCCCTCGTGCAGCGAGGGGAAGGCCAGGGCCCGGGCTCCTGTGAGGAGGGCCACCTTGTCCTTGTGCCCCACGTACCCGGTCAGCGTGACCCCGGTTCGGGCGGCAGGCGAGAGCGCCTGCAGGGCACGATCCAGATCTCGGCGCCCCTCTGGGTTCCACGGCACCGAGGCCCCGGCCAGCACCAGCCCGGTCCGGAGGTCGTCGGGCAGGCGGGCCCACGCCCGGACCAGGGTCGGGAGGTTCTTCCTCGGCTCCAGGCCCCCCAGGAACAGCACGTACGGGCCGTCGATCCCGTGGAGACGGCGGACCCGCTCCACCTCCTCCTTCGGGGCTGGCCGGAACCGGTCCGGGTCGATCCCGTGGTGGATCACGGTGACGCGCTCCGGATCCACGGGGTACAGCTCGAGCAGATCGCGCCGGGTGGCTTCGGACACCGCCACGATCTCCGCGGCCCCCCGGAGGGCCCGGTCCAGCCGGGCCAGCCACCGCCGGGTGGCCATCGGGGCGGTCTCCGGGTGGAGCCGGAAGGCCAGGTCGTGGATGGTCAGCACCACCCCGCGGCTGGCCGTCGGCGGCGGGACGAAGTTCGGCGCGAACAGGACGTCGAAACGGGCCAGCCACTCGAGCCGGGGCAGCTCCCACCGCATCGAGGCCCGCTCGAACCACGTCGCGGGGATCGGCGACCACCGCTCCACCAGGTTCGGCACCCGTGGGAAGGACCGCCGATCCCACCGCCACGGCCGAACCGCCCGGCGGGCGTTTAGGTACCAGGCCATGTACGTGGCGTCGGGGTCGACGCGGGGGAGTCGCAGGATCAGCTCCCGTGCGTACAGCCCGATGCCGGTCATCCCGGCCGACACGGCCGGCCGCGCGTCGATGGCGATCCTGACGGTCAGAACACCTCGACCTGGGACTGGTCGCCGAGCATGAGCCGGTACGCGGCGGGCCGGGTTCGCCCCCGGCGGACCTCAACGTCCTTGCCCAGAAGGGACTGGGACAGGCCCCGGACGTCCTCCAGCCGGCACCGCTCCATCACGATGGAGTCCTCGATCTCGCTGGCGGCCACGGCGCAGTCCTCGTAGATGGAGGCATTCGGGCCGACCAGGGAGTCCTCCACGATCGTCCCCCGCCCGATGATGGCCGGACCCCGGATCACCGAGCGGGTCACCTTGGCCCCCTTCTCCACCACCACCCGGCCGACCAGCCGGGAGGGGCCGTCCACCTCGCCGTCCACCCTCGGCTCCAGGTGGGAGAGCATCATCCGGTTCGCCTCCAGGAGGTCCTCGAGCTTCCCGGTGTCCTTCCACCATTCCGTCACCATCTCGGCCCGGACGGTGCGGCCGGCGTCGATCATGGCCTGGATCGAGTCGGTGATCTCCAGTTCCCCGCGCCACGACGGCTCCACGCCGTCGATGGCCTCGTGGACCGTGCGGTCGAACAGGTAGACGCCGACCAGGGCCAGGTCGGAAATCCGCTCCTTGGGCTTCTCCACCAGCCGGACCACCCGGTCGCCCTCCAGGACGGCCACCCCGAACCGCTCCGGCTCCCGGACCCGGGCCAGGAAGATCTGGGCGTTCGGCGTGTGTCGGCGAAAGCGCTCCACGAACCCGTTGATGCCCTCGAGCAGCACGTTGTCGCCCAGGTACATCACGAAGTCGTCGTCGCCCAGGAACCCCCGGGCCACGATCACCGCGTGGGCCAGCCCCAGCGGCTCCGCCTGGGGGATGTAGGTGATCGTCAGCCCCCACCGGGAGCCGTCGCCGCAGGCCGCCTCGATCTCGGCGGCGGTGTGGCCGACCACGATGCCCACCTCCCGGATCCCGGCCTCGGCGATCGACTCCAGCCCGTAGAACAGGATCGGCTTGTTCGCCACCGGGATCAGCTGCTTGGCGCTGGTGTGGGTGATCGGCCGCAGGCGAGTCCCTTCGCCGCCGGAGAGGATCAGGGCCTTCACTGGGCGGTCACCGTCTCGAACCGCTCCCAGTCCTCGCCCACCACGACCGCGACGTCCGCCTCCCCGAGCACCCCGGCCTCGGCCGTCGTCCTGGCCAGGTCCTCGGCGAAGTACCCTGCCAGCCGTTCCCCCCGCGGGCCCATCCCCGGCTGGTACAGGATCTGGCTCGCCTCGTAGCCGGGCGGGGCCTCCCCGACGGGCAGCACCACGAACCCGGCGGATCGCAGGGTCCTGGCGACCTCGCCGGCGACCTCGCTCGAGCCCAGCACCCGCACCGTGATCACGCCGGGGGACGGCAGGGTCTGGGCCAGGGTCAGCCCGAGACCACCCAGCGGCCGGCCTTCGGCGAGGGCCTCGAACAGCCGGTCCGCCTCGGCCTGCACGGCCACCACGTAGGACACGCCCTCGATCTCCTGGGGGATCGAGGGGACCACCCGGAAGTCCAGGCTCTCCCCGCCCGAGGGGTCCTCCTCCGCCAGCTGCCGGAGCTTCTGGCCCAGGAGCACCAGGTCCGCCCCGGTGAGGGCCTCGTCGGTGGTCACGTTGGCCACGGCCTCCTCCAGCAGCTGTTGGTCGAGCAGGGATCCCAGCGACAGGAGCCGGTTCAGCATGGCCCGCATGAACTGCTGCTGGCGAGCGATCCGGGCGAAGTCCGGCACGATGTCGCCGGCGATGTGCCGGGCCCGGACGAAGCCGAGCGCCCGGGCGCCGTCGAGCAGGTAGCAGCCGGCCCGGGGAAGGTTCAGGCCCGCGAGCTCGTCGACCATGGGCCGGTCGATACAGATCCGGACCCCGCCGACCGCGTCCACGAGGTCCTGGAACCCGGCCAGGTCGATCTCCATGTAGTTGTGGACGGGGAGCCCCGTGTACGCCTTCACGGTCCGCACCACCAGGCCGGGGCCGCCGAGGGCGTAGGCCGCGTTGATCTTGTCGGTGCCGTGTTCGGGGATCCGGACCCGCAGGTCGCGCGGGAAGTGGAGGACCACGGCCCGGTCCCGCCGCGGGTCGATATGCAGGAGGATGATCGTGTCCGAGCGCTCCCCCTCGACGTCCTCCTCGGAGCCGAATGCGGCCTGCTCCTCCGGGGTCAGGCCGGCCCGATCGTCGCTCCCCAGCACGAGCACGTTCCGCGGGCCCGAGGCGAAGTCCGACCCCCCCGACAGCCCGGTCACCGGGAGGGTTGGGTGCTCGTCGAACTGCAGCAGGAGGTTGATCCCCCACACCGCCGAGGTCGACACGAGCACCGCGGCCAGCCCGGAGGCGAACAGTGCCCACGGCCGGGCCCGCCGCCAGGGAGGGAGCCGGCGGCGGATCGGTTCGGGGAGCCGCCGGCGGAGCCTGGCCGCCATCGGCGACGTCGGCGTAGGCTTCGTGACGACCATGGTCGGGCCAAGGGTACCGGAGCGAGCCACCTGACGGCGGGGAGCGTGACCTGGCGTCCCTCCGAGGACCTCGTGGAGCGGGCCAACGTGACCAGGTTCATGCGGGCTCACGGCATCGGGAGCTACGAGGAGCTCGTCCGGCGGTCCCGGGACGACGTCGAGTGGTTCTGGGATGCCGTGGTCAAGGACCTGGGGATCCGGTTCGCCCGTCCGTACGACCGGGTCCTGGACACCTCGGACGGGATCCCCTGGGCCAGGTGGTTCGTGGGCGGCACCACGAACCTGGCCATGACCTGCGTGGACCGGTGGGCCGAGGAGACCCCGGACGCCCCGGCCGTGCTGTGGGAAGGGGAGGACGGCCACGTCCGTCGGGTCACCTACGCGCAGCTCCGGGAGATGGCCGACCGCCTGGCGAACGGCCTCCGCAGCCTCGGCGTCGGGGAGCTGGACGCGGTGGGGATCTTCCTGCCCATGGCCCCCGAGACCGTGGCCGCCACGCTGGCGTGCGCCAAGATCGGGGCGATCTACGTGCCGATCTTCTCCGGCTACGCGCCGGACGCCGTGGCCACGAGGCTGAACGACGCCGAGGCGAGGGTGCTCATCACCGCCGACGGCTTCCTCCGCCGCGGCCAGCCGGTGCCGATGAAGGAGATCGCCGACCAGGCCGCGGACGCCGCGCCGTCGGTGCGCTCGGTGATCGTGTGGCCCCGCCTGGGCCGTACCGACGCGCCGGAGCGGCCGGGACGCGACGTGCGCTGGGACGAGCTGCTCGGCGAGGCCGACGCCCGGTTCGACACTCTCGAGCTCGACGCGGAGCACCCCTTGTTCCTGGCATACACCAGCGGGACCACCGGGCGCCCCAAGGGCTCGGTCCACGTCCACGGCGGGTTCACGGTGAAGGTTGCCGAGGAGGTCGCCTACCAGACCGACCTCCACCGTGACGAGATCCTGTTCTGGGTCACGGACCTCGGCTGGATCATGGGCCCGTGGGAGATCAGCGGCGCCGGCGCGCTCGGGGCTACGGTGTTCCTCTTCGAGGGCGCCCCGAACTTCCCCCAGCCCGACCGGGTGTGGGACATGGTGGAGCGCCACCGCATTACCACGCTCGGGATCTCCCCCACGCTGATCCGCGCCCTCATCCCGGCCGGCGACGAGTGGGTCGAGCGACACGACCTCTCCAGCCTCCGGATCCTCGGCTCCACCGGCGAGCCGTGGAACCCGGACCCGTGGACCTGGTTCCTGGAGAAGGTCGGCGGGGGCCGGTGCCCGATCATCAACATCTCCGGGGGGACGGAGGTCGGGGCGTGCTTCCTCTCACCGCTCCCCATCACGGAGCTGAAGCCCACCACCCTGCGGGGCCCGGCGCTGGGGATGGCCGTCGAGGTGTGGGGCCCCGATGGATCGCCGGTCCCCCCCGGCGAGGTCGGTGAGCTCGTGTGCACGGAGCCGTGGCCGGCCATGACCCGGGGGGTATGGAAGGATCCCGACCGTTACCTGTCGACGTACTGGTCGCGGTGGCCGGACGTGTGGGTCCACGGCGACTGGGCCTCGATCGACGAGGACGGCTTCTGGTTCCTCCACGGCCGGTCCGACGACACCATGAACATCGCCGGGAAGCGGTTGGGCCCGGCCGAGGTCGAGTCGGCGCTGACCGAGCACCCGGCCGTGGTCGAGTCGGCGGCCGTGGGCATCCCCCATCCGGTCAAGGGCGAGTCCGTGTGGTGCTTCGTGATAACGAAGCCCGGCCACCCGATCGGCGACCACCTAGCTACTGAGTTGAAGGCCGAGGTGGCCCGGCACCTCGGCAAGGCCTTCACGCCGGACCGGATCGTGTTCGTCGACGAGCTCCCCAAGACCCGGTCGGCGAAGATCCTCCGCCGGGCCATCCGGTCCACGGTCCTGGGCGAGGATCCCGGCGACCTGTCCAGCCTGGAGAACCCCAGCGCGATCGAGAAGATCCGAGCCTCCTGACCTGAGAGGCCCTCGGGGGACGTACGTCAAGGCATCGACGGCCGGTCAGGTTGCGTGGCGTTCCAGGTGGTCGGTGACGAGCTCGCGCAACCGACGGAGCTCTCCTCGGACCCCGGCCATCTCGCCACGGAGCTCGCCCATCTCGCCACGGAGCTCGCCCATCTCGCCACGGAGCTCGGCTTGACCCTCGTGCACCCGGTCGATCCTGGCGCTCACGGTATCGAGCCGGGACCCCAGGTAGAAGATCCCTCCGAAGATCGTCCCCGCCAGGAGGGCGATCAAAGCCCAGACCGCCGGTTCCACGATCGGAGCGTAACATCGCCCTCGGACAGGAACGACGTCAGTCCTCGCCGGCGGCCCGGGCCTCCTCGATGACCCGCTTCCGAGCCAGCCGGGCCTCCCGCCGGAGCCGGGCCTCGTGCTGGCGCCGGCGCTGATCCTCGGTCTCGGCCAGGAGCGGGGGCACGGGCCGGGGGCTGCCCCGGTCGTCGATCGACACGAACACGAGGTACGCGCTGGAGGTGTGGACGTGGCGGCCCGTGGCGTACGTCTCGGCCTCCACCCGCACGCCCACCTCGACGGAGGTGTGGAAGGCCTCGTTCACCATGGCCTTCACGGTCACCACGTCGCCGACGTACACCGGCTCGAGGAACGACATCTCGTCCATGGCGGCGGTCACAGCCAGGCCGCCACAGTGCTTCGCCGCGGCCAGCCCGGCCGCGGTGTCGACCATCTTCATGATCGTACCCCCGTGGACGTTGCCGGCGATGTTGGCGTCGGGGATCTCCATCTGCCGAACCAGCACGACGGAGCTGGCCGACGCGGGCCGGGCCTCGCTCATCCTCCCAGCGCCTTCAGGAGCTGCCGGGCGATGACCACCCGCTGGATCTGGTTCGTCCCCTCGTAGAGCTGGGTGATCTTCGCGTCCCGCATCATCCGCTCCACGCCGTACTCGCGCATGTAGCCGTAGCCGCCCAGGACCTGCACGGCGTCGGTGGTGACATGCATGGCGGTGTCGGAGGCGTGCGCCTTGGCGATGGCCGCGAAATACGTCAGACGGGGATCCTGGCCGTCGCACGCGGCGGCCGCCCGGTACACCAGGAGCCGGGACGCCTCGATCTGCATGGCCATGTCGGCCAGGAGGAACTGGATGCCCTGGAGGTCGGCGATCTTCGAGCCGAACTGCTCCCGCTCCGCGGCGTAGCCCACCGCGGCGTCGAAGGCGCCCTGGGCGATGCCCAGGGCTTGGGCGGCGATCGAGGGCCGCGAGTAGTCGAGGGTCCGCATGGCGTACGCGAACCCCTGCCCCTCCTCGCCGATCAGCCGGTCGGCCGGGATCGTCACCTCGTCCAGGTACACCTCGCGGGTGGGCGAGCCCCGGATGCCCATCTTCTCCTCGCTCCGGCCCACCGAGAACCCATCGTCCTCGGCGTGGACCACGAACGCCGAAATCCCCTTCGACCGCTTCGACGGGTCACCCTGGGCGAACACCGTGTAGCGATCCGAGACCCCGGCGTTCGTGATGAACCGCTTCGTCCCCGACAGCCGGAAGCCGCCGTCCGCGGCCTCGTACTTGGTGCGCATGGCCCCGGCGTCGGAGCCGGCCCCCGGTTCGGTCAGCGCGTACGACATGAGGTGTTCGCCGCGGGAGATCCCGCCGAGGAGGTCCCGCTTCTGCTCGTCGGAGCCGGCCAGCATGATCGGGATGGCCCCCAGGCGGGCCACCAGCGGGATCAGCGAGACGCTGGCCGAGGCCCGGGAGATCTCCTCGATCATCACCGCGAAGGAGAGCGAGGACTCGCCCGCGCCCCCGAACTCCTCCGGGAAGCCCACCGCCATCAGCTCGTGCTC
>JBOGVU010000052.1:0-18067 GCA_050692915.1 Actinomycetota bacterium
TCCTCGAGCCGCTCCGGGACGCCCTCCGGGCCGTCCGACACCGGCGAGCCCGCGTCTAGGTGGCCCGGCTCCGCGTCGGCACGGCGTCCTGGACGGATAAGACGCTCCTGGAGTCCGGCTGGTACCCGCCGGAGGCGAACACCCCCGAGGAGCGGCTGAAGTTCTACGCGACGAGGTTCGACGTGGTGGAGGTCGACTCGACGTACTACGGGCTCCCCAGCGAGCGGAACTCGGCCCTGTGGGTGGAGCGGACGCCGCCGGACTTCACCTTCGACGTGAAGGCGTTCTCGTTGATGACCGGTCACCCGGTCCTCGTTCGCGGGCTGCCCAAGGACGTCCGGGAGGCCCTTCCGGAGGGGCCCCGGATCCCGGCGAAGGAGATCCCACCGGACTCCGTGGAGCGGATCTGGGAGATGTTCCGCTCGGCGCTGATGCCGCTGCACTCGGCCGGCAAGCTCGGCCTGGTGATGTTCCAGTACCCGCAATGGTTCATGCCGGGTTCGAAGGCCCGGGAGGCGATCCTGGCGGCCCGGGAGCGGCTGCCCGACTACGAGATCGCCGTCGAGTACCGGCAGGGCGCGTGGTTCGCCGACGAGGGCGCCACCCGGAAGACGCTCGACTTCCACCGGGCCGAGGGGATCCCGTTCGTGGCCGTGGACATGCCCCAGGGGTTCAAGGTCAGCGTGCCGCCGGTGGCCGAGGCCACCTCGGACCGGTTCGCCGTGGTCCGGTTCCACGGGCGGCGGGAGGAGACGTGGACGAAGAAGGACGTCCACCCGACCGAGCGGTTCCGGTACGACTACTCGGATGGGGAGCTGGGGGAGTGGGTTCCCAGAGTGCGGGCCATGATGGAGGGCGCCAAGGAGACCCACGCGCTGTTCAACAACTGCTACCGGGACTACGCGGTCCGCAACGCTCGCTCGTTCGGCGACCTCGTCGCCGAGGAGTGATCACTCCCGGGGGCGCCACGGCGGGATGAGCCCTCCGCGCTCGTCGAAGGACGAGCCGGGCAGCCAGGCCACCTCCCAGGCGTGGCCCTCCGGATCGGCGAAGTACGCCGTGCGGCCACCCCACTCCGCATCGACCGGGTCCTTGAGGATGGTGCCCCCGGCGCCGCGGACGGCCTCGATGGCCTCCGCCACCCCCTCGGGGGTCTCCACGTTCACGGCCAGGCTCAGGCCGCGGAATCCGGCGGGCGGGTCGGTGGGGTCGAGCCCGGCGTCGGCCACCAGGAGGTGATGGCGGAACAGGGCCAGGACGGTGGGTCCGGTCAGGAAGAACGCCACGTCGTCGTCGTCCACATCGGCCCGCGGCCAGCCCAAGGCCTCGTAGAAGGCGCACATCCGGTCCATGTCCCGTACGCCGAGTGTGACCACGCTGATCCGTGGAGGGATCATCGGCACAGGCTAGCAGCGCCGGTTGGTAGGCTGGAGGGGATGGGGTTCAACGCCATGCGACCGGGGCGGGTGAAGGCGGCCGACATGGCCATCTTCCTGGTAGCCCTGGCCGTGGTCGTCGCCCTGGTCGTCTGGGCCCTGGCCGGCTAGCTCGCCGCGCCCCGCACGCTCACGGCCGTTCGAGGATCATGGCCATCCCCTGCCCACCGGAGATGCACAGAGCGGCCAGGCCCAGCGAGTGGCCCTTCTCCCGCATCTCGTACGCAGTGGTCAGGACGATCCGGGCGCCCGACATCCCGATCGGGTGGCCCAGGGCGATGGCCCCGCCGTTCGGGTTGAGGCGGTCGTGGTCGAGCTTGAGCTCGCGGTCCACGGCCAGCACCTGGGCGGCGAAGGCCTCGTTGATCTCGACGACGTCGAAGTCGGCCATCTGGAGCCCGGTCTTCTCCAGCACCTTCTGGACGGCAGGTACCACCCCGATGCCCATGTAGGCGGGATCCACGCCCGCCGACGAGGAGGCCACCACTCGGGCCAGGGGCTCCCGGCCCTCGGACCTCGCGCGCGACTCGGTCATCACCACCAGGGCCGCGGCCCCGTCGGTGATCCCGCTGGAGTTGCCGGCGGTCACGGTGCCGTCCTCGGCGAACACCGGGGGGAGCTTGGCCAGCCCCTCCAGCGTGGTCTCCGGGCGGGGGTGCTCGTCCTCGGCCATGATGAGGGTGTCCCTTTGGCCCGGGACTTCGACGGGGACGATCTCCTTGGCCCGGCGGGCCTTCCCGGCCTCGGCCTTCCGCTGGGTCCAAAGGGCGAACTCGTCCTGCTCCTGGCGGGGGATCTCGTACTTCCGGGCCAGGTTCTCGGCGGTCTCGCCCATGACCAGCCCGCACAGCGGGTCCAGGAAGCCGTCCCGGGACATACCGTCGAACACCGGCGCCTTCCCCATCCGGTACCCGAACCGCATGCGGTCGAGGATGGCCGGGGTCCGGGTCATGTTCTCGAAGCCGCCGGCCACAGCCACCTCGGCCTCGCCCAGCATGACCTGCTGGGCGGCCACCTCGATCGCCTTCGTCCCTGACCCGCAGGCCATGTTGACGTTGAACGCCGGGACCTCCTGGGGGAGCCCGGACCGGTAGGCGACCTGGCGGCCGGTGTTCGGCCCGTTCCCGGCCTGCCGGGCGTGGCCGTACACGGCCATGTCGACCGCGTCCGGCTCGACCCTGGCCCGCCGGAGGGCCTCCCGGGTGGCGGCCACGCCCAGGTCGACCGCGGGGACATCGGCGAACGCGCCGAGGAACTTCCCGATCGGGGTCCTGGCGCCCTCGAGGATGACGGCTCGCTCCATCCCCTCCAGTTTATGCGGCGGGCCCGTCCGCTACCGCCGGGACGCCTCCAGCCGGCGACGGAGTTCGGCCAGGGCGGCCCCGCTGTCGACCGGCTCGGCCGGGGCGGGCTCGGCCCTGACGACCCGGGCGCCCCGGAGACACGACAGGACCGCCCTGACCTCGTCCACGGCCTCCAGCGACAGCGGGGAGGAGAAGCCGGGCTCATCGCCCCGGCGGACCAGCGCTCCCCGTCGGAACCTGACGCGGCGGCCGTCGACCTCCACCTCGAGGTGCTCCGCCGCCACCAGCCAACGCTCCTGCCGGGCCCGGGCCAGGGCGGCCACCAGGGCCGACAGCCGGTCGCGGAGGTCGGCGGCCTCCTCGAACCGCTCCTGGTCCCCGAGCCGGTCCATCCGCCCCTCGAGCGCCGCGAGGAGCCCGCCCGGCGAGGAGAGGGCGTGCTGGAGGGACCGGACGAGCCCCTCGTAGCGCTCGGGGGTGACGCGGCCGTCGCAGGGTGCGACGCAACGGCCCAGGTCGGCCAGGGCGCACGGGGCGAACCGCGTGGCCCGGCCCATGGACCGGGTGCACCGGCGGATCGGGAACGCCTCCTCCAGGGCGTCCTTGGCCTCACGGGCGGCTCGGGAGCTTCGGAACGGCCCCAGGTAGGTGCCTTGCCCGGTGACCTTCCGGACCACCTTGAGGCGGGGCCACGCCTCGGCCAGGTCGAGCTTGAGGTACGCGTACCGGCGCCAGGCCTTCCCCCGGCGGTTGTACCGGGGGGCGTGCCGGCGGATCAGCCGGGCCTCCAGCACCAGGGCCTCGACCTCCGACCCGCAGGGGTGCGGCTCCACGGCCCCGGCCTCGGCCAGCATGGCGTCGATCCGTCGCCGGTCGTCGCCGTAGAAGTACGAGCGGACCCGGGCCCGGATGTCCTTCGACTTCCCCACGTACAGGACCTCGCCGGGGCCGGCGTCCGTGGGAGGCCGGCGGAACACGTACACGCCGGGGACGCTGGGGAGGCCGTCCGCCAGCCGCACCTTGCCGAGGTGGCGGCGACCCCTGGCCCGAACCGCCTCCCGGAGGTCGGTGAGTGAGAGGATCCCCAGCCTGCCGCCGAGGTCGAGGAGGCCGTGGAGCACCTCGGCGCAGGCCTCGGCGTCGTCGAGGGCCCGATGGGTGGGGCGGGCCGCGGTCCGGAAGAACTGGGCCAGGGTGGCCAACCGGAGGTTCGGGACGTCGTCGGCGGTGAGGATCCGGCGGGCCAGGCGGGCGGTGCACACCGGCGGGCCCGGGATCGGGTCGTACCCGAGACGCTCCAGGTCGTGGTTGAGGAACCGGTGGTCGAACCCGGCGTTGTGGGCCACGAACACGGCGCCACGCAGGAACTCCAGGAGCGAGGGGAGCACGGCCTCGACGGGCGGGGCTTCCCGCACCATGAAGTCGTCGATCCCGGTGAGGTGGGACACGAACCGGGGGATGGGAACGCCGGGGTCCACGAGCGTCTGGAACGTGGCCTGGCGCTCGCCGCCCCGGTACCGGACAGCGCCGATCTCGGTGATCCGGGACTCGGGGGGCGCCCCGCCGGTGGTCTCCAGGTCGACGCATGCGAACGTGACCTCGGACAGGGGGACGCCGAGGTCCTCGAAGGTGATCTGGGACGCGGCTCGCTCGGCTGGCGGGGCCATGGTCGGCACGGTAGGTCCTCCCGCTGACACGATCCCGGCCGCGCGGAGGCGATCCTACTCGAACGTGCGTTCGACGTCAAGCGCGGGGTAGCATCGCCCGGACATGGGCTCGGCCGGCGCGCCGGCGACCCGCTTCCGCTGCGGGGCCTGCGGGAACCTGACCCGCTTCGACGTCGTGGAATCGCGACGGACCAGGGCCTACTACCACTTCTCGATCGCCGGCGAGCTGACCGTGGAGGACGAGGAGGTCCTCGAGGCCGACCGGGAGCTCGTCACGTGCCGGTGGTGCGGCTCCTCCGACCGGATCGAGGAGCTGCCCGTGGAGCCCTCGGAGTGAGCCTCCCGCTGGAGGGTGTCCGGGTGCTCGACCTCACCCGCCTCCTCCCCGGCAACTACTGCACGCTGCTCCTGGCCGACCTCGGCGCGGACGTGGTGAAGATCGAGGAGCCCGGCCGGGGCGACTACATCCGGCTGACCCCGCCGTTGGTGGACGGGCAGGGCGCCGCCCATCGGGCGCTCAACCGGGGGAAGCGTTCGGTGACCCTCGACCTGAAGGCCGCCGAGGGTCCGGACCTCCTCCTGCGGCTCGCAAGGGACGCCGACGCCCTGGTGGAGTCGTTCCGGCCCGGCGTCCTGGACCACCTGGGTGCGGGATGGGACGCGCTCTCCCGGCGGAACACGCGGCTGGTGTACTGCGCGCTGACGGGGTACGGGCAGGACGGTCCCTACCGCGACCGGGTGGGCCACGAGATCAACTACATCGGCTACGCGGGGATCCTCGAGGCCACGGGAGGCCCCGACGGTCCCCCGGTCCTCCCCGCGGTCCAGGTTGGGGACCTCGGTGGTGGGATGGCCGGGGCGCTCGGGGTGGTGGCCTCGCTGGGACAGGCCGCCCGGGAGGGCCGGGGGCGACTCGTCGATGTGTCGATGCTGGACGTGTCGGTGTCCTGGGCGGCCGTCCTCACCAGTTGGTACCTGGCCACCGGCGAGGTCCCGACCCGGGGAACCATGCCGCTGACTGGAGGCCTGGCCTGTTACCGCCCGTACCGATGCGCGGACGGCCGATTCGTGGCGGTGGGCGCGCTGGAGTCCCGGTTCTGGCGGGCGCTGTGCGAGGCGCTGGGGATGGAGGACCTGATCGACGGGCACCTCGACCCGAGCCGGCAGGAGGAGGTGGCCCTTCGGCTGGAGGACGCCTCCGGCTCCCGGCCGCGGGACGAGTGGGTGGAACGCCTGGCCGGGCTGGAGGCCTGCGTGGGGCCGGTCAACGATGTGGCGGAGGCCGTGGACGACCCCCAGGTGCGCCACAGGGGGATGGTGGCCGAGGTGGACGGGTGGGCGGTGGGGCCGGGCCCGGCGATCCGGCTGGCGGAGGGTGGCGGGGCGATGCGCCCGGCGCCGGCCCTCGGCGAGCACACCGACCAGGTCCTGGCCGAGGCCGGCCTGTCCCGGGAGGAGATCGCGGACCTCCGGGACCGGGGCATCGTGTAGGCCGTGTCAGAGGGGGCCGCTAGGCTCCGGGGCATGGACCAGGATCCGCTGCACATCGACTGTGACGCTTGCCGGCACCAAGGAACGGACCAGTGCCAGGACTGCGTGGTGACGTTCCTCCTCGATCGAGAGGAGGACGGCGCGGTGGTCGTGGACGCCGAGGAGGCTCGGGCTCTGCGCAGCCTGGGCGAGGCCGGCCTGGTGCCGCTCCTCCAGCTGTCCCCACGGCCGCCCCGGGGTCGGGAGGAGGCCGGGTGAGGGGCCCTAGCCGGAGCCCGACGCGGGCCCCACCGGCCGGAGGGTGCCGCCGGCCTCGGTGCGGAGCGTGGCGGCGCGGGCCGCCCACCGGACCCTGACGATCGTCGCCGTGAGGCCCTGGTCCACGGGGGTGGCGCTGGTCACCGTCCCCACTGTTTGGCCGTCCGCGGTGACGCCCTCGCCGGCCGTCACGGGCCCGTCCGCTGCCCCGGCTAGGGCCACGAACGGCGGGTGGCCGAGGTTCCGGACCCGGGCCATGGCCTCCTGCCCCAGGAAGCACCCCTTCTGGTAGGCCACGGCGTGATCGAGCCCCGCCTCCTGCGGGAGGGAGTCCTCCCCGAGGTCGACCCCGAACCGGGCCACCCCGCGCTCGATCCGCCACGCCTCCAGGGCCTCCGGCCCCGCCTCGATCAGGTCACTCAGGTTTGTCCGGGTCTCCGGGAAGCGGCCGTCGTCCACCAGGAGGTCGGCGCCCGGGCCGAGGCACGAAGGACGAAGCGTCTCCGCCGGGACGTCGGCGGGAGCCGGCGGGTCGGTTCGGCGGGGAAATGCCAGGAGCGCGAGGTCCTCGGAGACGTCGACGAGGCCCACGTCCGAGGACAGCACGTACGGGCCCAGGAGCCCGTCGATGGCCGTGGGCTGGATGGGGTCCTGGAGCAGGAGCAGGCCCCGCGCGGTGGCGGCCACCGTGACATCCGCCCGGATCCGGCCGGTGGGGGACAGGAGGAGCGAGCGGCGGGTCCCTTCCCCGGCCAGGTCGGCGAGGTCCGCGGACAGCAGGTCGTTCAGCCACGTCCGGGCATCGGGCCCGGTGACCAGCACCTTCCGCCACCGGGAGAGGTCGGCGAACGCCCGGCCCGAGCGAAGGGCTTCAAGCTGGCCGGCGACGTCGATCGATCCCACGATCACCAGGATACGGCCCCGGCGGTGAGCTCAGCCCCGATCGAGCCGCAGACGGCACACCCGACGGGGGCGAGCCCCGAAACGGTACTTGTAGCCGAGGTCCCCCTTCAACATGTCGAAGTCCGAGCGGTCCTCCTCGATGGCCCCGCGGATCAGCTCGGCCACCAGGACCATCCCCGGGGCGAGTGAGGAAAGGCGATGGTCGTAGGCCGAGTTGTACAGGAGGAACCGGTCCCGGAACCGGAGCCCCACCGCGCCGGCGATCCGCTCCCCGTACGCCTCCAGGAACGACAGCCGAAAGGTGCCGTTGCCGGCGAGCTCGTCGGCCAGGCGGCGGAAGAACAGCTCCATGTCCGGGACCATGAATCGCCCCTTGGCCCCCTCGCTGGCCCGATGGAGCGCCGTGAACCGCTCGAGGTCTTCCGCCATGGTGTCGGGCCCGGAGTCCACCACGCGCGCGTCCGGCCGGGCCGTCCGGAGGCGCCGGTCCTTGCGACGGATCTCGTGTCTGAGCTTCGCGGGCAGCCCGGCCAGGTAGGCCTCGAAGCTCCCCGGGAGCGCCACGGCCGGGGCCACGCCGTCGGTCTCGAGCCGGACGTCCAACCCGGCCCCCCGGGCGCCCTCGGTCAGGGCCGTGAGCCAGTCTCCGTCCTCCGGGAGCCCGGCCAGGTCCGCCCGGCGCCAGTCGTCCCGGGCCGCCACCGCGTCCATCAGTTCACTCGCTGCCGCGGCCCGATGCTCCGGCGAGCCGACCGGGCCCATGTAGTCGGTCACGTCGAAGCCGCCCAGCCAGGCCAGCAGGTCGTCCCGGACGCCGAACGCGGCCATCGCCACGGCCGCGCCGTCCCGGCGAACAGTGGCCACGTCGAGCCGCTCCGTAGCCCCGAGCTCCTCCCAGTAGATCTTCAGGAACCGAGGGGTGTGGAACACGGTGGCCTCGGAGTCGGCATCGACCAGCGAGGCCCACTCGGGGTCGGCGAACGCCGCAGGGTCCCCGGTCCACTCGACCGCCATCGTCCCAGCGTAAACGACGGTCGACCGCGGTCAGCCGGCCTCGTCGGGCTCCAGGACGAACAACGTGTGGTGGTACGTCATGAGCGTCGGCCACCGGGCCCGGTACGTCTCGGCGTGACGCAAGCGAAGCCCCGACCGCCCGAACACCTCGGTCCACCCGCGGGCGGTGCGGAACGTGAACGGCCGGGGGACTCCGTGGCGGAGGTTCAGGACCCAGTCCCAGGCGACGTTCATGACCCGGTCGACCCGGGAGGTGGGCGTGTCCTCCATGATCAGCAGCCGTCGGCCGGCCACCCTGGCGGCCTCCCCGACCAGGCGCTCCTGATCGGTCCACCTTTCGATGTGGTGGAGGACGAAGAGCATCATGACCGCGTCGAAGGCCCGATCAGGGAACGGGAGGGCCACGGGATCGTTCAGGCGCACGTACGGGAGGTCGACCACCCGATTGTCGAACTCCACCACGTCGGCGAGCGTCGGCCTGATGCCCACCCGCGATGCGAGCCATCGCGACAGCCGGCCGGTGCCGGAGCCGACGTCGAGCACGGACATCCCCGGAGCGAGGTGCGGGGCCAGCCTCCCCCCGATCTCGTTCTCCCGGAGGAACATCCGCCGAGCGTACCGCGGGGGTGGATCGGTGCCGGCATGGGAGAATCCTCGAGGTGAGCGACGGATCCCGACGCCGCGTCTCTCCGGCCCAGGTGCTGGCGGCCCTGGCAGTCCTGGGCGCGGTGGCCTCGGTGATCGTGATCGCGCTGGGAAGGGTGAGCCCGTGACCTCCCGCCGGTGCCCCAACTGCGGGGGCCTGGTCGGGGCGGACGCCGAATGGTGCACGCAGTGCCTGACCAGGCTGGACCGTCCCGGCCCGTCCTCGTCCTCCGCCCCGTCGGACCCGCGGACCCCCGCGGTCGACGCGCCGGAGATCCCTCCCGGGCCGCTCGGCGGCGAGGTCCCGCCGCCCCCAGGATCGCCCCCCGGACGGCCTGTCGGCCCGTCCCCGGCACCGGCGGGCGGGAGCGGACGACCGATCCGCCCCTCGGAGCGCGGGGTCGTGTGGGACTGCCCCACGTGCCAGAGCGAGAACCCGATCGAGGCCATGTCCTGCAGGGTCTGCGGCACGCCGTTCGGCAAGCTCCTGGAGGAGCCCGAGCCCGCCCCCCGGTCGGATCCGGACCGGGCCATGGCCTACTCGCTCCTGTTCCCGGGGATGGGGCACGTGGTGGCCGGGCGGGCGGCGGACGGGGCCGCCCGGGCGGTGATCTTCGCCTACGCGGCGGCAACGGCGATCATCATCCTGGTCATGACCGGGGGAGAGCCGGGGCCGTTCCTGTCGCTCCTGGTCGCCTCCGCCGCGGTGGCCGTGGGCCTCTACGTGGTGTCGGCCATGGACGCCGCCAGGGTGGCTCGGGCGGAGCCGCCCCTGGTCACCGCGAGGATCCTCCTGTACGGGGGAGCCGGCCTGATCCTGCTCACCGTGGTGGTGCTGGTTGTCGTTGGCCTCCGCACCGGCGGGGTGGGTGGGCTGACCGTGCCGGCCGCTGCCCCCGGCCGCTGAGGAGGCCCGTGCGCATCCACGTGATCTCCGACCTCCACGGCGCCACCGACCACCTGGCCAGGGCCGCCTCGGGATGTGACGCACTGTTCGTGCTGGGCGACCTCATCAACGTCCTCGACTACCACCGGTTGGAGGGAATCCTGGTCGACATCTACGGGCGGGAGCCGGTGGCCGAGGCGGCCGGTCTCAGGGCCCGGGGTCGGTTCGCCGAGGCCCGCGAGGTGATGCGCCGCCGCTCCCCCGACGACCTCGAGGTCCGGGACCGGTTCGTTGCCCTGGCCCGGGCCGAGTACGAGCGCGTGTTCGCCGTCCTCCCGGACAACTCGTTCGTGACGTACGGCAACGTCGACGTCCCCGACCTTCTCCGCGAGCACCTCCGTCCGGGGATCCGGTTCCTCGACGGCGAGGTCGTCGACCTCGACGGCGAGCGGTTCGGCGTCGTCGGCGGAGGGCTCCCCACGCCGCTGGGCATCCCCGGCGAGGTCGACGAGGTCGAGTACGACCGGAAGCTCGAGGCCCTCGGTCCCGTCGATGTGGTCTGCACGCACCAGCCGCCGCGGATCCCCTGGCTGGTGTACGACGTCCTCGGCAAGCGGTTCGAGCCGGGCTCGACCGGGCTGGTGGGCTACATCACCGCCCATCGTCCCCGGTGGTCCCTGTTCGGCCACGTCCACCAGCCGCTGGTGGACCGGACCTCGATCGGTCCTACCCGGCTGGTGAACGTGGGCCACTTCCAGCGCACCGGGACCCCGTGGGTCCACGACACCGGTTCCTGAGAGGAGGGCCGTGGCGGAGCGGACCGAGGGAACGGTCGAGATCGACGGGACGCCCGAGGAGATCCTGGCGGTGATCCTGGACTTCGAGTCCTATCCTGAGTGGGTGGACGGGATCCGCTCGGCCCGGGTCGGGCGCCGGGACGACCTCGGCCGGGCGACGGAGGTGGCCTTCGAGTTCGCGGCCATGGGGTTCACGGCCCGGTACACGCTGGCCTACGAGTACGTCCCCGATGACGCCGGCGTGCGGTGGACCACCACCGGGGCCAGCGGCGCGGTCCGGGACGTCGAGGGGGAGTACGTGCTCGACGCACTGAACGGGGACACCGAGGTGACCTACCGGCTCGCCGTCGAGGTGGCCGTCCCGGTCCCAGGCTTCCTGAAGCGCCGGGCGGACCGCCGGGCCATCACCACGGCCCTGGAGGGGCTGAAGCGCCGGGTCGAGGGAGGCTGACCGGCCCGAGCGGCGTGCCGCACCTCCGGCTGGGTACGATAGGCCGGCATGCGGATCCTGCTGTTCACCGGCAAGGGCGGCGTCGGCAAGACCACGGTGGCTGCCGCCACGGCCGTCCGGGCGGCCCGATCCGGGCAGCGCACCCTGGTCACGAGCACGGATCCGGCGCACTCGCTGGCCGACTCGTTCGGCGTGCCGCTCGGCGACGACGTGGCCGAGATCGGGGAGAATCTCTGGGCGGAGCAGATCGACGCCCAGGCGCGCCTCGAGTCGAACTGGCGGGACATCCAGGAGCACGTCATCTCCCTCCTCAACTGGATGGGTGTGGACGCCGTGGAGGCCGAGGAGCTGTCGGTGATCCCCGGGCTCGACGAGATCTTCAGCCTCACGGACATGCGACGGCACTCCGACAGCGGGAAGTACGACGTGCTGATCGTCGACTGCGCCCCCACCGCCGAGACGCTGCGGCTCCTGTCCCTTCCCGAGGTCATGAACTGGTACATCGAACGGATCTTCCCGATCCAGCGGGGCGTGGTCCGGACGATCCGGCCGGTGCTCACCCGCGTGACCTCGATGCCCATCCCCGACGACCGCATCTTCGCCGCGGTGGAGCGGCTGCACCGGAACCTCGAGGTGGTCCGCCGCCTCCTCACGGACGAGGAGCGGTCCTCGGTCCGTTTAGTGGTGAACCCGGAGAAGATGGTCATCGCGGAGGCTCGGCGCACGTACACGTACCTGTCGCTGTTCGGATACCGGGTCGATGCGGTGATCGCCAACCGCATCATCCCCGATGAGGTCAGCGACCCGTACTTCGTCAAGTGGAAGAACATCCACGCCGAGCACCTCCAGACGATCGAGGAGTCGTTCCAGCCGGTCCCGATCCTGCGGGCCCGCCTCTTCGACCAGGAGATGGTGGGGATGGAGCTTCTCGATCAGATGGGGCAGGAGGTGTACGGCGACGGGGACGCGACCCGGCTGCTCCACCGTGACGTCCCCATCCGCGTTCGGAAGCGGGGGCCCTGGTACGTGCTCTCGATGCGGTTGCCGTTCGTCGCGCGAGGCGACGTCGATGTCCATCGCAAGGGGGACGAGCTCTACGTGAGGGTCGGCTCGTACAAGCGCAACATCATCCTGCCGCATGCGCTCCAGCGACTCGAGGTCAAGCAAGCCCGGTTCAGCGGGGAGGGGTTGGAGGTTCGTTTCGCCGAGAAGTCCGACCGCCAGGCGCGGGCCCGACGCGCGTAGGCGGGAAGGAGGAGATATGGCCCAGACGAAACGCCGGTCCAAGGAGCCCACGGCGCCCCAGACCGATCACGTATGTCCCGTGGGCTTCTGCCCGATCGGCATGTTCCTCACGGCGGCGGGACACGCCCGGCCCGAGGCCGTGGAGCACCTGGTGGCCGCCGGCCGGGAGTTCATGCTGGCCCTGTCCTCGGTGATGAGCGCCAGGGCGGACGACCTCGGCCGGAAGTCGCAGCTCGAGAAGATCGAGCTCGATTGACGATCGCGTGGGGCCCGCCCTGAACGCCCCCGCGGACCGTGAACGGATCCGAACGCTCGCCGGGTGGGACACCGGCGGGCTGCCCGTGACGACCCTGTACCTCGATGTCGACGGGCGCCACCGCCCCCGGCGGCGGGACTACGTCCGCCGGGCCGACGATCTGGTGGCCACGGCCCGCGACGAGGTCCGCCGGCTGGGACAGGACGCGCACCGCTCGGCGTCCGGCGACGCCAAGCGGATCCGCTCCTTCGTCAGCGACGGGCTCGACCGGAGGGGATCGGTGCGAGGGCTGGCCCTGTTCTCGTGCTCGAAGGCGGGCCTGTGGGAGGCCGTCGAGCTGTCCCATCCGATCCGCGACGGGGTGAGAGTGGGGGCCCGTCCCCACCTGCTTCCCCTGGAGGCCCTCCTGGAGATGGCCGAGACGTTCTGCACCATGCTGGTGGATCGGGAGCGAGCCAGGATCTTCATGAGCTCGCTCGGCGAGATCGAGGAGGTCAGCAGGCTCCTGGACGACGTCCCGGGCCGGCACGACCAGGGTGGATGGGCCCAGGCCAGGCTCCAGCGGCACATCGAGGATCACGTCCAGCGGCACCTGAAGCACGTCGCCGACACCCTCCTCCGGATCCAGCGGCGCCGGGCGTTCGACCACCTCGTCCTGGCCGGGCCCGAGGAGGCCGTGGCTGCGCTCGAGCGGGACCTGCACGACTACGCCCGGCGGAGGATCCTCGCCCGGGTCTCGCTCCCGATGACGGCGTCGGCCGACGACGTGCTGGACAGGATCATGCACCTCGAGGTCGAGCTGGAGGCCCACCGGGAAAGCGAGGCCGTGAGGCGGCTCCTGTCGGAAGACGCCTCCGGGACGGGTCGGGCCGTGACCGGCATGGGGGGGACGCTGTCGGCCCTGGAGGCGAACCGAGCTGAGGTCCTGGTGCTGGCCGAGCAGCTGCGGGCCGGGGGCGTCCGCTGCGAGCGGTGCGGCCACCTGGCGACGGCGGGGCCCGATCGCCCGTGTGCGTCGTGCGGCGGTTCCGTGGTCGAGGTGCCCGATCTGGTGGAGGAGGCCGTGGAGCTGGCGCTCCGCCAGCGCAGCCGGGTGGAGACCGTGGCCGACGGCGACCCGCTGGCCGAGGTTGGGGGCGTGGGGGCCCTTCTCCGGTTCTAGGCGCGTGCGATCGGCCATCGGAATCGACGTCGGGGGAACGAAGGTCGCCGGCCTGCGCCTGGCCGAGGACGGGGCGGTGCTCGACCGGACGGAGCGGCCGACGCCCGCGGACGACGTGTCGGCCACCGTTGAAACGGTTTCCGAGCTGGCCGCCGAGCTCGCCGCGGCGGGCGGCGAGGCCCTCGGCGTGGGGGCCGCTGGGATGGTCGACTTCGACGCGGGGGTGCTCCGCTACGCTCCGAACCTGGCCTGGAGAGAGATCCCCCTCCGAGACCTGCTCTCCGAGCGGACTGGGCTCCCTTGCGTGGTGGACAACGACGCGAACGTAGCGGCATGGGGTGAGTACCGGTTCGGGGCCGCCAGGGGCTACCGGCACGTGCTGGTGGTGACGGTGGGGACCGGGATCGGCGGGGGCATCGTGGCCGACGGCGAGCTCTTCCGGGGAGCCCACGGCTTCGCCGCGGAGATCGGCCACATCATCGTGGAGCCGGACGGGCCGTTGTGCGGGTGTGGCAACCGCGGTTGCTGGGAGCAGGTCGCCAGCGGCCGGGCCCTCGACCGGCTGGCCCGAGCCGAGGTCGAGCAGGACCCCGCCGGCCGGATCGCGGCGCTGGCCGCGGGCGCCGAGGCCTCCGGCCGCCACGTGTCCGAGGCCGCCCGCGGGGGGGACCACCCGGCCACGGCGATCTTCGCGGCCGTGGGGCGCCGTCTGGGCGAGGGGATCGCCGGCCTGGTCAACATCCTCGATCCCGAGGTGGTGATCGTCGGGGGCGGGGTGGCCGAGGAGGGCGCCGTCCTCCTCGACCCTGCCAGGCACGCGTTCCTGGATGCGGTGGAGGCTTCGGAGCACCGTCCGGAGGTGCCCATCCTGGCCGCGACCCTCGGGAACGACGCCGGGGCCATCGGCGCGGCGGCGCTGGGGCTGGGCCTGCTGCCGTGAAGGTCGGGGTGGTCCTTCCCCTGTTCTCGGGGGATCCGGCGAAGGTGGTCGCCGCGGCGGTTGAGGCGGAGGCCCTAGGCTTCGACGGGGTGTTCGCGTTCGACCACTTCTTCCCCCCCGGCGGCGCGTCGGACCGCCCGGCGCTGGAGGCCTTCGCCACGCTGGGGGCGGTGGCCGCGGCCACAGAGCGTGTCCGGATCGGCACACTGGTGGCCCGGGCGTCGCTCCGGCCGGTCGGGCTACTGGCGAAGTCCGCGTCGTGGCTCGACGCCGCCTCCGGGGGGCGGCTGATCCTGGGGATCGGCACCGGCGACCCCATCGACCGCCCCGAGCACGAGGCCTACGGGATCCCCATGCTGGACAAGGCGGAGCGGAGGGTCCACCTGGAGGAGACCGTCTCCGCGCTCAAGGCGCTGTTCGAGGGCCGGACGTACCCCGGCGGCCGGATGGTCCCGGAGCTCCTCGGTCCGCTGCGCCCCCCGCCGGCCCGTCCCGGCGGACCGCCGGTGTGGATCGGCGGACAGGCGGACCCGGTGATCCGGCTCGCCGCCCGGGGCGCCGACGGGTGGAACGGCTGGGGGATGGAGCCCGACGCCTTCGGGAAGCGCGTGGAGATGCTTCGCGCGGAGGCAGGCCCCCGCGAGGTCGAGGCCACCTGGGCCGGGATCGCGCTCGTGGGGGCCGACGCCGCCGAGCTGGAGGTCCTGGTGGAGCGCAGGCGGGCCAGGGGGCTGGACGACGACGCCTGGACGGGGACCGCCGAGGACCTGGTCCGGCTGGTCGGGGCGCTGGAGGCCGCCGGGGCCACCTGGACGATCATGGTCCTGGCGGGGCCGGCCGATCGCCGGGCCCTGGTGGCGGATCGGGTCCTGACGGCGCTCCCGTAGGTCGCCTCGCCCGGGGGCGCGGCGGGCGGATATCCTGGGCCGGGCCCGCCCGCGGCCCACCGACCCCTCGACGAGGAGGAACGCGTGAAGAAGGTGCTGATCATGGGCGCCGCCGGGCGCGACTTCCACAACTTCAACCTGGTCTATCGAGACGATCCGGAAACGGAGGTGGTGGCGTTCACCGCCACCCAGATCCCGGGGATCGAGGGCCGGAGGTACCCGACCGAGCTGGCCGGCCCCCGCTATCCCGACGGCATCGAGATCCATCCCGAGGAAGAGCTCACCTCGCTGGTCCGCGAGCGCGGCGTCGACGAGGTCGTGTTCGCCTACTCCGATGTGGCCCACGAGCTCGTGATGCACCGGGCCAGCCAGGCCCTGGCGGCCGGGGCCAGCTTCGTCCTCCTGGGGCCGGAGGCCACCATGCTGTCCTCGACGAAGCCGGTGGTCGCCGTGTGCGCCGTACGCACCGGAGCGGGGAAGAGCCAGACCACCCGTGCCGTGGTCCGGGCGCTCTGGGGGCAGGGACAAACGCCGGTCGTGGTCCGACACCCCATGCCATACGGGGACATCGCCGCTCAGCGCGTCCAGCGGTTCGCCTCCTACGAAGACCTCGAGGAGGCCGACGCCACCGTCGAGGAGCGCGAGGAGTACGAGGCCCACTTGGCCGTCGGGACCGTGGTCTACGCTGGGGTGGACTACGAGGAGATCCTGAAGGCCGCCCAGGCGGAGGCGGACGTAGTGCTCTGGGACGGAGGGAACAACGACCTTCCCTTCTTCCGGCCCAACGTGCACATCGTGGTGGCCGATCCCCATCGCCCCGGGCACGAGACCAGATACCACCCCGGCGAGGCGAACCTGCGGATGGCCGACGTCGTGGTGATCAACAAGGTCGACACAGCGGAGCCCGACAACGTCGACCGGGTCGAGGCCACCGCCCGGGAGCTGAACCCGGGCGCCGTGATCATCCGCGCGGAGAGCCCGGTGACGGTGGACGACCCCTCCGCCGTCGAGGGCAAGCGGGTCCTGGTGATCGAGGACGGCCCCACGCTCTCCCACGGCGAGATGACCTACGGGGCGGGGGTGGTGGCGGCCAGGGCACACGGGGCCGCCGAGATCGTGGACCCCAGGCCGTACGTGGTCGGTTCGCTGGAGGGGATCTACGAGAAGTACCCGGTGGGCCCGGTCCTCCCCGCCATGGGGTACTCGGACGAGCAGATCGACGAGCTGGAGCGGACCATCGACGCGGCGCCCGTGGACGTGGTGGTGATCGCCACGCCCGTTGACCTGGCCAAGGTGGCCGACATCCGCAAGCCTTCCGTGCGGGTCCGGTACGAGCTGGCCGAGGTCGAGGGGTTCCCCACGATCGCCGAGGTGCTGGCGGAGCGGATCGGGTAGCGATGCCTCGCGTGGTCATGGCCCTCGGCGGAAACGCGCTCCTGCGTCGCGGCGACGAGGACTCCGCCGAGGTGATGCGGAAGAACGCCCGCATGGCCGCCGAGCGGGTGGCCGACGTGGCCTCGCTCGGCTGGGAGGTCGTGGTCACCCACGGCAACGGGCCGCAGGTCGGACGGATCCTCCTCCAGAACGAGGCAGCCAGGGACTGGGTGCATCCGATGCCGCTCGACGTGTGCGGCGCCGAGAGCCAGGGGCAGATCGGATACCTGCTCCAGGTCACCATCGGCGACGTGTTCTACGAGCGGGGGATGGAGCGCCCGGTGGCCACCGTGATCACCTTCACGCGGGTCCGCGCGGACGACCCCGCGTTCCAGGAGCCCACGAAACCGATCGGTCCCCACTACGACGAGGCCGAGGCCTCGCGGCTGGCTGCCGAGCGTGGGTGGAAGGTGGCCCCCGACCCCGAGGGGCACTGGAGACGGGTGGTCCCCTCGCCCAAGCCGTACTCGATCGTGGAGGCGCCGGTGATCCGCCGGCTTGCCGAGGCCGGCACGATCGTGATCGGCTGCGGCGGCGGAGGGGTTCCGGTGATCGAGGAAGGACCCCGCCTGGTGGGCGTGGAGGCGGTGGTGGACAAGGACCTGGCCTCCTCGATCCTGGCCCGGGACGTCGAGGCCGAGGTGCTGCTGATCGCCACCGACGTGGACGGGATCTACGAGGGGTTCGGCACGCTGGAGCAGCGCCTCCTCGACCGAATGACCCCCGAGGAGGCCCTCCGGGGCGTCGAGGATGGCACGTTCCCGGCCGGCTCCATGGGGCCCAAGGTGGAGGCAGCGGCCTCGTTCGTGGCCGCCGGTGGGGAGCGCGCGGTGATCTGCGCCCTGGACGACGCTCCCGAGTCGCTCCGAGGCGAGGCCGGCACCACCATCGCCCGACCCGGGTAGGCTCCCGCAGCGATGCGGCTGCGGGTGATGGTGTGGAACGTGCACGGTTTCCGGGCCGGTCCCAAGCAGATCGCTGCGGCGGTCTCCGAGGCCGCGCCGGACCTCCTGCTCCTCAACGAGACGCGGTACCTGGGTGTCCACCTCCGACGGTTCGCTCGGAGAGGTGGCCTGGAAGGGGCCTCCGGCACAGGTCTGTGGCGACCCATCCCAAACGCAGTGCTGGCCCGCCGTCCGTGGCGGGTGGTGGACGCGGGGAAGGTCACGTTCCGGCGATCGCGGAAGACGCTGCGACGCGGGGTCCTCCTGACGATCGTGGGTCGGGCGGGGGTCCGGGTCTCTGCCGCCTCCGTTCATCTGGGGCTATCCGGCGAGGACCGGGCCGAGCA
>JBOGVU010000053.1:0-17782 GCA_050692915.1 Actinomycetota bacterium
GGGGCGGGGGGCGCAGGTGATCTATCCCAAGGACCTCGGCCCCATCCTGGTCTCCGCCGACGTGTTCCCAGGCGCCCGGGTCCTGGAGGCGGGGACCGGCTCCGGGGCCCTGACCCTGGCCCTGTGCCGAGCCGTGGGGGCCGAGGGACGGGTGATCTCCTACGAGCTGCGCGCCGACTTCCTCGACGTGGCCCGCCACAACGCCGAGGACTTCTTCGGGAAGCTCCCGGCGTGGCTCGACCTGCGGCACGGAGACGTCCGAGAGGTCGCCACGACCGGCGAAACCTTCCAGCGGGTCCTGCTCGATCTGCCGGAGCCGTGGGGGGTCCTCGACGAGGTGGGCGCGGCCCTGGTCCCCGGCGGGATCCTGTGCACGTACCTCCCCACCACCGGGCAGGTACAGCAGGCTGTGGCCGGGCTGCGCGAGGCCCGCTTCGCCGAGGTGGAGACGTTCGAGGTCCTCCTCCGGACGTGGCACGTGGCCCCCCGGAGCGTGCGGCCCGACCACCGGATGGTGGCCCACACCGGGTTCGTGACGGTGGGGCGGAAGACGGCCTGACTCAACCGAACCCGCCAGGAACCCGAGTACGAACACAAGGACGGATCGAGAGGCGAAGGTATACTCGCAGGCGAAGGGGGACGGGAACATGCCGCAGGACGCCGACCCGCGCGAGCGTATCGAGCGGTACGAGAAGGAGATCCACGAGCTCACCACCCAGGTCAAGTTCCTGGAGGATGAGATCGGGCTCCTGCGCCGCCGCCTCCACAGCGCGCCCCGGCAGGTGAAGATCCTGGAAGAGCGCCTCCTCGAGTCGAAGAGCGACGTCGCCAAGGCCCTCTCCCAGAACGAGAAACTCGTGACCACGCTCCGGGCCGAGCGGGAGCGCCTGGAGGCCCTCAAGGAGGAAGTCGAGAAGCTCACCAAGCCCCCGGCCTCCTTCGGAGTGCTGATCGGCGAGAACGAGGACGGCTCCCTCGACGTGTTCACGGCAGGGCGGAAGATGCGGGTCAACTCCGATCCCGAGATCGACCGTGGCCGGTTCCACCGCGGCGCCGAGGTCATCCTCAACGAGGCCCTCAACGTCGTGGAGGTCTTGGACCAGGACCGAATCGGCGAGGTCGTGACCGTGAAGGAGCTCCTGGGCGAGGACCGCGTGGTGGTGTTGGGGCGCGGCGACGAGGAGGCCGTGGCAGTGATCTCCCGGGGACTCGGGGAGGAGCACCTCCGTCCCGGGGACCCGCTGCTGTACGACCCGCGGTCCGGCCACGTGCTGGAGCGCCTGCCGAAGGAGCAGGTCGAGGAGCTGATCCTCGAGGAGATCCCGGACGTGACGTACGAGGACATCGGCGGCCTCATGGTGCAGATCGAGGACATCAAGGACGCCGTGGAGCTGCCCTTCCTGTACGCCGAGCTGTTCCGCGAGCACCAGCTCCGCCCGCCCAAGGGCGTCCTGCTGTACGGTCCCCCCGGGTGCGGCAAGACCCTGATCGCCAAGGCCGTGGCGAACTCGCTGGCCCAGCAGGTCGCGGAGAAGACCGGCCGGACGGGGATCCACTCGTACTTCCTGAACGTGAAGGGCCCCGAGCTCCTCAACAAGTACGTCGGCGAGACCGAGCGACAGATCCGACTGATCTTCCAGCGGGCCAAGGAGAAGTCCGAGGAGGGCTTCCCGGTCATCGTGTTCTTCGACGAGATGGATTCGATCTTCCGGATGCGCGGTTCGGGGATCTCATCCGACGTCGAGAACACGATCGTGCCCCAGCTGCTGTCCGAGATCGACGGCGTGGAGTCGCTGAAGAACGTCATCGTCATCGGCGCGTCGAACCGGGAGGACTTGATCGACCCGGCCATCCTCCGCCCCGGGCGCCTCGACGTGAAGATCAAGATCGAGCGACCGGATCAGCAGGCCGCCGCGGACATCATGTCGAAGTACCTCACCCCCGACGTGCCACTTCACGAGGACGAGCTCAAGGCGTCGGCCGGCGACGCGGCGGCTACGGTCCGGCGGATGATCGAGCGGACCATCGAGCAGATGTACGCCCCCAGCGAGGAGAACAAATTCCTCGAGGTCACGTACCAGAACGGGGACAAGGAGATCCTGTTTTTCAAGGACTTCAACTCCGGGGCCATGATCGAGAACATCGTGTCGCGGGCCAAGAAGGCCGCCATCAAGCGGTTCCTGGGCCAGGGCGAGAAGGGCATCAAGGCCGACGACCTGCTCACCGCGATCCGGGCGGAGTTCAAGGAGCACGAGGACCTCCCGAACACCACCAACCCGGACGACTGGGCCCGGATCTCCGGCAAGAAGGGGGAGCGGATCGTGTACGTCCGGACGCTCCTCGGGGACCGGGAGGGCGAGGCCGGCCGCCAGGTCGAGCGGGTCACCCCCGGTCAATACCTCTAGCCGGCTCCACCTCCGGCCGGGTCCCGTATCCTGGGTCTGTGGCGATCCCCAAGGTCATGGGCATCGAGACCGAATACGGGATCTCGGGGCCGGGCATCCGCGAGTTCAACCCGGTGCTGGCGTCCTCGCTCCTGATCAACACGTTCGCCGGCGCCCTCCGCCGGATCCGCTGGGACTACGAGCAGGAGAGTCCGCTCCGCGACGCCCGCGGGTTCGAGCCCGTCCAGGAGCGGGAGCCCGCCGAGGAGGACCTCGGCCTGGCCAACGTCATCCTTCCGAACGGCGCTAGGTACTACGTCGACCACGCCCACCCCGAGTACTCGACGCCTGAGAGCGCGGCGCCCCGCGACCTCGTGGTCCACGACAAGGCCGGGGAGCGGATCCTGGAGCGGTCGCTGGAGCTGGCCAGGGAGCTGCTCCCACCCGGCGAACGCATCTCCGTATACAAGAACAACACCGACGGCAAGGGTAACTCCTACGGCTGCCACGAGAACTACCTCGTGGATCGGGCCACCCCGTTCTCCCGGATCGTCCGGGACCTGACGCCGTTCTTCGTCACCCGGCAGATCTTCACGGGAGCAGGGAAGGTGGGCGTGGAGTCGAGCCGGGTCGAGGGGGCGAACGTCCCCTACCAGCTCAGCCAGCGGACGGACTTCTTCGAGGCCGAGGTGGGGCTGGAGACGACCCTGAAGCGGCCCATCATCAACACCCGCGACGAGCCACACGCCGACCCGGAGAAGTACCGACGGCTCCACGTGATCATCGGCGACGCGAACATGTGCGAGGTGGCCACGTTCCTGAAGGTGGGCACCACCGCGCTCGTGCTGAAGATGATCGAGGACGACTTCTTGCCCGACCTCTCGCTGGACGGCCCCGTCCAGGCGCTTCACGAGATCTCCTGGGATCCGACGGTGCGGGCCACGGTCCGGCTGGCCGACGGCAGGACGGCCACGGCCATCCATCTCCAGTGGGAGTACCTCGACCACGCCAAGCGATGGACCAAGGAGCACGAGGACACGGCCGACAACGCCGTCGTGCTGGAGCGGTGGGAACGGGTCCTGGAGGGCCTGGAGGAGGACCCACTGGCCCTCCACCGCGAGCTCGACTGGGTGGCGAAGCACCGGCTGGTGAGCGCCTACCGCGAGCGAGACCGGCTCTCGTGGGACGATCCCAAGCTCGCGCTGATCGACCTCCAGTACCACGACGTCCGCCGCGACCGGGGCCTGTACCACCGGCTGGCGGAGAGCGGGAAGGTGGAGCGGCTGGTCCCCGAGGCCGAGGTCGAGCGGGCCATGCGCCAGCCGCCCGAGGACACCAGGGCGTTCTTCCGCGGCGGCTGCATCCGGCGGTACCCGGACGCGATCGTGGCCGCCTCGTGGGACTCGGTGATCTTCGACGTTGGCCGGGACGCCCTCCAGCGCGTCCCCATGCGGGAGCCCCTCCGAGGGACCCGTGAGCACGTCGAGGCCCTGTTCGACCGCGCCCCCGATGCCGCCTCGCTGGTCGACCTCCTCCAGGGCTAGGCACGAGCGCCATCATCGGGTAGGGCGACGGGGCGTCGGCGGAATCGCGCGCAGGGCCGCTTCAGGCGGCCCGAGCACGTTGGAGCGTAGGCGCCCCGAGGCCCGACCAGCGAAGGAACTAGCATCAACGCCCTTCGGCCACCAGAGAGATGGCGGGCCCTACAATAGGCGGGGATCCCCGATCGAGAGGAGTGTGGGAGCGTTGCCGGAGCAGGAACGGAAACGGGTCCAGAAGAAGGATGGCGGTGGTGAGGGCGATGCCGGCCAGGCCACCGCCGCGGCCAAGGGCGAGAAGCTGAAGGAGGAGATGGACGAGATCCTCGACGAGATCGACGAGGTGCTCGAGGAGAACGCCGAGG
This sequence comes from Actinomycetota bacterium, assembly GCA_050692915.1. Lineage (GTDB taxonomy): Bacteria > Actinomycetota > UBA4738 > UBA4738 > CALAEC01 > CALAEC01. The sequence goes on from JBOGVU010000053.1 coordinate 4,288, forward strand.
AGTTCATCAAGTCCTACGTACAGAAAGGCGGAGAATGACGCCGGACCAGCCCTCGTTCGGGGCGAACCCCAGCTTCTTCGACCTGGTCCGGGGCGCGGGGCCCGACCCCGTGCGGGCGCCGGCTGCCGGAGGAGGGGAGCCCCCGGCCCAGCTCCCCCCGCACGGGACCACCGTGGTCGCCCTGCGGTTCGACGGGGGCGTGGTCATGGCCGGGGACCGCCGCGCGGTGGAGGGGTTCGCCATCGCCGATGAGCGGATGGAGAAGGTCTTCGCGGCGGACGAGCACTCGGTGGTGGGCATCGCCGGCGTAGCCAGCCAGGCCATCGAGCTGGTGCGGCTGTTCCAGACCGAGCTCGAGCACTACGAGAAGGTCGAGGGCGAGGCCCTATCCCTGGAGGGCAAGGCGAACCGCCTGGCCCAGATGATCCGTGGATCGATGCCGCTGGTGATGCAGGGGCTGGTGGTGGTCCCGATCTACGGCGGCTTCGACACCCGGCGGGACGAGGGCAGGATCTTCCGCTACGACGCCATCGGCGGCCGGTACGAGGAGGCGGACTACAACGCCACCGGCTCCGGTTCCCGGGACGCCAAGGCAAGCCTGAAGAAGCGGTGGCGCGCCGGCATCGCCCGTCAGGACGCCATCGAGGCGGCCGTGGAGTCCCTCCTGGACGCCTCCGAGGCCGACACCGCCACCGGCGGGCCCGACCCCGTGCGAGGCATCTACCCGAGCGTCCACCTGGTCACCGCGGAGGGCGTGGACGAGGTCCCGGCCGAGGAAGTCCGGCTGGCGTTCGAGGCCGTGGTGGCCCGGAGGGAAGGATCGTCGTAATGCCGATGCCGTTCTACGTGGCCCCCGAGCAGATGATGAAGGATCGCTCGGACTACGCTCGGAAGGGCATCGCCCGGGGCAAGCCGGTGGTGGCGCTGGAGTACGCCGACGGGATCCTGTTCATCGCGGACAACCCCTCCACCCACCTGTACAAGATCTCGGAGATCTACGACCGCATCGCGTTCGCCGCAGTCGGCAAATACAGCGAGTTCGAGAACCTCCGCATCGCCGGGGTCCGGCTGGCCGACCTACGCGGGTACTCGTACGGGCGCGAGGACGTCACGGCGAAGAGCCTGGCGAACGCGTATTCGCAGGGCCTGGCCACGATCTTCACCCAGGAGATGAAGCCGTACGAGGTGGAGATCCTGGTGGCTCAGGTGGGGGAGCGTCCCGAGGACAACGAGATGTTCCACATCCTCTACGACGGCAGCGTTACCGACGAGAACGGCTTCGTGGCCATGGCCGGAGAGGCCGAGGTCCTGGCCGAGGGGCTGAAGGGCGGCTACCGGCCCGGGATGTCCCTCTCGGATGCGCTGAAGCTCGGGGTGGACGTCCTGTCAAGCCAGAACGGGGAGCGGCTGGACGCCTCCCGGATCGAGGCGGCGGTACTGGACCGCACCCGCCGCCGCCGCAAGTTCCGGCGTCTCGGAGACGAGGAGCTCGCCGAGCTCCTCTGACGGCATCCCGCCCGGAGGGCGAGGCGGGCCTACACTGGGTCCGTGGAACGGCGGATCTTCGGCCTGGAGAACGAGTACGGGGTGACCTGCACGTTCAGGGGGCAGCGCCGTCTGTCCCCGGACGAGGTAGCCCGGTACCTGTTCAGGCGGGTCGTCCACTGGGGGCGCTCCTCGAACGTGTTCCTGGAGAACGGGGCCCGCCTATACCTCGACGTTGGCTCCCACCCCGAGTACGCCACGCCCGAGTGCGACTCGGTCCTGGACCTGGTGGCCCACGACAAGGCCGGGGAGCGGGTCCTGGAGGCGCTCCTTTCCGCCGCCGAGCTCCGCCTCCACGAGGAGGGCATCTCCGGCGACGTCTACCTGTTCAAGAACAACACGGACTCGGCGGGGAACTCGTACGGGTGCCACGAGAACTACCTGGTGGCCCGGCAGGGCGAGTTCGCCCGGATGGCCGAGGTGCTGATCCCGTTCTTCGTCACCCGGCAGGTGTTCGCCGGGGCCGGGAAGGTCCTCCACGGGCCCCGAGGCGCCCAGTACTGTCTGTCCCAGCGCGCCGAGCACATCTGGGAGGGAGTCTCCTCAGCCACGACCCGGTCCCGCCCGATCATCAACACCCGGGACGAGCCGCACGCCGACGCCGAAAGGTACCGGCGGCTGCACGTGATCGTGGGCGACTCGAACATGAGCGAGTTCACCACGTACCTGAAGGTCGGCGTCACCGACATCGTCCTCCGGATGGTCGAGGAGAACACCGTGATGCGGGACCTCACGCTGGAGAACCCCATCCGGGCCATCCGCGAGATCAGCCACGACGTCACATGCCGGAAGAAGGTCCGCCTGGCGAACGGGCGGGAGATGTCGGCCCTGGACCTGCAGGAGCAGTACCTGGAACGGGCCCGGCGGTTCGCCGAGCACCAGCACCTCGACGGGGACGCCCGGAGGATCCTCGATGAGTGGGAGGACGCGCTGGTGGCGCTCCGGGCCGGCGACCTGGACCGGCTGGTGACGAAGATCGACTGGGTGGCCAAGCACGAGCTGATCCGGGCCTTCCGCCAGAAGCACGGGTACTCGCTGTCGCACCCCAAGGTGGCGCTGATGGACCTGGCGTACCACGACGTCAACCGGGAGCGGGGCCTGTACTACCTCCTCGAGAGGAGGGGAAGGATGGAGCGGGCCGTGGGGGAGCGGGACGTCCAGCGAGCCATGCACGATCCTCCCCAGACGACCAGGGCCCGTCTCCGGGGCGAGTTCATCCGGCACGCCAAGCAGCGCCGCCGTGACTACACCGTGGACTGGGTGCACCTGAAGCTGAACGACCAGGCCCAGCGGACCGTGCTGTGCAAGGACCCGTTCCGGTCCAGGGACGACCGGGTCGAGCAGCTGATCGCCCACATGTGAGCGGCGTCGTCCTGGAGACCGAGCGGCTCCTCCTTCGCGAGTTCCGGGACGACGACCTCGACGCGTACGCGGGCATGCTCGCCGACCCCGATACGATGCGGTACTACCCGCGCCCCTACACTCGTGATGAGGCCCGGGGCTTCATCGAGAAGAACCGCCACCGGTACGCTGCCAACGGGTTCGGCGTGTGGGTGATCGCCGAGCGGGGCACGGAGGCATTCCTCGGCGACTGTGGGCTGGCGTTCGCGTTGGTCGAGGGGACCCCGGAAGTCGAGATCATCTGGCACGTGGTCAGAGACCGGTGGCGACGAGGGATCGCCTCGGAGGCGGCCCGGGTGGCTCGAGACCACGCTTTCGGGCCCCTTGGCCTTCGCCGACTGGTGGCCCTGGTCCGCCCGGAGAACCTCCCCTCGGCGGCGGTGGCCCGGAAGATCGGCATGGACGTGGAACGGGAGGCCGTGTTCCACGGCCTCCCGCACCTGGTGTTCGTGACGACCGGTTAGCAGCAGCCCGGCGGGCAGTCCGGGCAGCAAGGCTGCGGGTACGCGGGGTCACGCGGTTCCATCTCCGTCACCTCCTCCCGCCTGGACGAACTCCTGCTCGCAGGGCCACACACCAGGAGCACACTTGTCCGGGCCAACGTCCTCGCTGAGCCGGGCCAGGTCTCGGCGCAGGTCCTTCAACTCGGCGATCTGCTGATCGACCTCGGCGATCCGGGAGGTGAGCAGATCGCTGGCGTGGCCGCAGGGGCACAGGCCCCGGTCCATGACCTCCAAGAGGCCCTTGATCTCGCGGAGCCTGAGGCCGAACCGCTGGGACCCTCGGATGAACCGAAGCCGGCGGACCATCGCCTGGTCATACACGCGGTAGCCCGCCGCCGTTCGCTCGGCGGGCGGGATCAGGCCCTGCCGCTCGTAGTACCGGACGGTGTCGGGGCCCACCCCTGCCGCTTCTGCCAGCTTGGAGACGGTGAACACACGCCAAGGGTAAACCCTGGAGCGTACTCCAAGGTCAAGTAGCCTCCCGGACCTAGGATGCGAAGCGACTCCGGCTCCTCCGGGCCGCGCTCGAGCCAGCCGGGGCCACGGTCCCCTCTTAGATCCGGAGGAACCCCTCGGTGATGACCCGCCGTCCGATCTCGAACGCCGCCAGGCAGTCGTCGGCGGAGTTGGCGGAGGCGGCCACGATCGTGAGGTCCCGCCCGTGCTCGTCGGCCAGGGCGATGGCCCGCCGAGCGCCGATCCCGACCAGGTCCCACCCGGTGCGACCGGTCACCCGGGCCGTGGTCAGGAAGCAGGCGGCCGGTGCCCCGCCGGCCAGGGCGGCGTCGAACGCCGAGCCGCCGGTGGCGGACACGAGCACGACCACCCGCCGGTCGACGTTGACGAGGTCCACGAGCTCGGCGCCCTGGTTCGCGGCCAGCTCGTATCGGATCCCGGCCGTGGTCAGGGCCTGGAGCACCGGCAGGGACCGGGCTCGTCGCTGGTCGTCGGGACCGACCCGCGGCTCCGCCACGACCACCACGTCGGTGCCGAGCTTGCCGGCGATGCCGGCGGCCCGACGACCGACCGCCCCGGGGTCCAGCCTCGCCGGCGCCTGGGTGCCCGCGGGCGAGGCCCCCAGCACGGCAGCGGCGCCGGCCGACACGGCAGCCTCGGCGCTCGTGGAGGAGTCCACGACGTCCACGATTGCCACCACCCGGCCCCGGGCGCCGGCCTCCGCGGCCCCGCTGGCGTTGAACGTGATCTCGAGCTTCCTCGCTCTCATCCCTCCACCTCTCGCCATCTCTCATCCCCGGCGGCCATCCGGCCGGCCAGCACGCCGGCCGCCCCGGCGGCCAGGAAGAAGGCCGGTTCCTCCTCCAACGACCGACCCATGGTCTCGGCCTCGACCCCCACCTCGGCCAGCAGGTCCAGGGCCGGCCGGCCGGTGACCTCGACCAGCTGGTGTCGCTCCTCCAGCGCGGCCTCCTTCAGGGTCTCCCAGACCTGGCCCCTTCGCTCGTCGTCCAGTGACGGTACCGCCACGTGCACCGGAACCAAGGCCACCTCGGACAGGACCGTGATCGAGTGCGGCGACACACCATAGTGACGGTACGAGGGGTCGGAGAAGTTCAGCCGAAGGGCGGCCACGGGGCGGCCGCCCAGGATCCCGGCAGCGTTCAGGGACGCGCCGGCCGCCACGTCGCTGGCCCCCCACCTGGTGCCGGTGCCCACCTTGCCGGGGCCGTCGGACACGATCACCACGTCGGCGGCCCCCACAGATCGGGCCGCCAGGAGGCCGCTGAACACGTTGACGGCCTCGAGATCGCCGCCGAACGCCTGTCCCGATGTGACCACGGCGTCGATGAGTCCTGCGTCCCGGAGTCCGTGCACCTGACCGGAGAACCAGGCCGGGAGCGCCGCGCCGTCGGTCATGACGTGGACGACGCGTTCGGCTCCGGCGGCCTTCGCCCCCGCGCAGGCGGCCGCCAGCATCGAGTGGAGCGGCACCCACGTCACCGGCACGCCTTCCAGGCCGGCCCCGGCCTCGAACGCCTCGCGGTGGGGGCCCTCCTGCTCCTCCACCGCCTCGACCTTCGCCTGGAGCGGCGTGTACCGCAGCTTCATGACGTGGCCCGGCTCCGGGGGATCGAGGTCCTCCTGGCCCTCAACGGCCACCACGAAGTGCCACCCGCCCGTCCCCAGGCCGAGGGCGCCCGCGGTGGTGTTCAGGAGCACGGCGTCGCCAGGGGCCACCGGTCCCGTCAGCGCCGGGTACGCCAGAGCGCGCTCGGTGAGGCCCTCCACCTCGACCTCGAGCTCGATCACGCCCGGGCGAGCCTGGGTGGCCCGGGCCACGGTTCCCCTGCGGAGCCTGATCACCTCGGCGGTATGCTAGCCGCGATGCACCCCCTGGAACGGCTGGTCAACCTGGTCGCCCTGCTCCTGGAGACCGGCCGGCCCCTCACGTTCGAGGAGATCCGCGGGGTCCTCCCCGCGTACGACCAACCCGACAAGGCCTCGGCGAAGCGGCAGTTCGAGCGGGACAAGGACACGCTCCGGCAGATCGGCATCCCGGTCGAGGCCGTGGCCACCGACGCGTGGGAGGTCGAGGAGGGCTACCGGATCCCCAAGGAGCGGTACGAGCTCCCGGACATCTCGTTCACGCCCGAGGAAGTCGCGGCGCTGTTCGTGGCGGCCCACGCGCCGGGCCAGGACGGCGACGCCGCACAGGCCTTCCGGAAGCTGGCGATGGGCGCCGAGGGCGGGGGGCTGGAGCCCGCCGGCGACGCCGCGGCCCCGCTGGGGGTGGATGCCTCGGGCCCCCACCTCCCTCAGGTCGCCGACGCGGTCTCGGGGCGCCGCCGGGTCCGGTTCCGGTATCGGCCGGTGGCCGGTCGGGCCGGGCGCCGGGACGTGGACGCCTGGGCCCTCCTCTTCCGGGGCGGGGCCTGGTACCTGGTCGGGCGGGACCGCGGGCGGAAGGAGCCCCGGTCGTTCCGCCTCTCGCGCATCCTCTCCGCGATCGAGGACGCCGGCCCCGGTGAGCCGCCCCCCGAGGGCTTCCGGGCGTCCGAGCAGCTCAGGGTGGGGCCGTGGGGGCTGGGGGAACCGGAGACCACCGCCCGGGTGGCGTTCAGCCCGAAGGTGGCCTGGTGGGCGCTGGCCGGCGTCCCCGGCGCCCGGACGCTCCGGACCCGCCGGGACGGCTGGACCGAGGCCGAGGTCCCCGCCGCCGCCGGGGACTCGTTCGTCTCCTGGGTGCTGTCCTTCGGCCCCGACGCTCGGGTCCTGGGGCCTCGAGCGCTCCGGGAAGCCGCTGTCCGGGCCCTGGAGGCCGTCCGTGCCGCCGTCTAGGACCGCCGAGCGGCTCCGGCGGCTGCTCGCCGTGGTGCCGTACGTCGTCCGGAACCCGGGCACCCCGGTGGCCGAGCTGTCGCGGCTCTTCTCCGTCGACGAGCAGGAGATGCTGGCCGACCTCAACATGCTGTTCATGACGGGGCTCCCGCCGTACGGTCCCGGGGACCTCGTCGAGGTGGACGTCGACGACGAGGGGCGGGTGTGGATCCGCATGGCCGACCACTTCTCTCATCCGGTCCGCCTGACCAGGGCCGAGGCCGTGGCCCTGTACCTGCGCGGCACCGAGCTCCTGGGCGCCCCCGGCCTGGCCGAGGCCGAGGCTCTCCGGTCGGCCCTGGCCAAGATCGCCGACCGGCTGGGCGGGGAGACCCTGGGGGAGCTTCGGGTCGAGGTGGGGAGCCCCGAGGGTCGAGCCGGCCCCCTGGCGGCGGTGCGGCGGGCGTTGGAGGCCCGAGAGCGGATCGAGATCGACCACTACTCGTCGGCCCGCGACGCCGTGACGACCAGGCGGATCGATCCGGAGCACGTGTTCTCGGCTCTCGGCAACTGGTACGTGGTGGCCTGGGACCATCTGGCCGACGCCGAGCGGATGTTCCGGGTGGACCGCATCCGGGAGGTCAGGGCCACCGGCGAGCCGTTCGAGCCCCGCGGCCTGCTGGGCCAGGGCCGAGAGCTGTATACGCCCGGGGCCGAGGACCGAGCCGTCCGCCTCCGGCTGGGCCCGGGGGCCCGATGGGTGGCCGAGTACTACCGGGTGGACCGGGCCGTGGAGCGGGACGGCGCCCTGGAGGTGACCCTGCCCACGAAGGACCTGACCTGGGTGGCGAAGCTGCTGCTCCGCCTGCGGGGGGAGGCCCGGGTCCTGGACCCGCCCGAGCTGGCCGAGGCGGCCAGGGACCTGGCCGAGGAGACCCTGGCCGGGTACCGCCGGCCCTCGGGACCCCGGGCGACCGGGTAAAGGTCCGCCCTTCTGGGACCGATACTTCCTGCGAGATGACCAGCATCAGGACGAACTGTCCCCGCTGCGGGGAGGTCGAGATGCGGGCCGACGTGATCCTCCTCACCGTGGAACCGAGCTCGGGGGAGGGCACCTACAGCTTCGTGTGCCCCTCGTGCGAGGACCTGGTTGAGAAGCCCGCCGACCAGAAGATCGTCAGCCTGCTGAAGTCGGTGGGCGTGGACGTGGCCGAGCGGCCCGCGCCCTCACCGGAGCTGGAGGCCCGGCCCGACGGGCCGGCCTTCACCCTCGACGACGTCATCGACTTCCACTTCCTCCTCTCCAGGGACGACTGGCTCGCCGAGCTGTTGGCCTCGGTCGAGTAGGCCGGGCTCGGGGCGGCGAGGGCCCCTGCTATCCTCGTCCACGTGATCGTCTGGGTCCTGATCGGCGTCGGCGCCGTCACCGCCGTGGTCGCATTGGTGCTGGTGGCGACCCTCCTTCGTCGCCTCAAGGCCCTCGGCGAGGCGGTGGTCGAGCTCCAGGAGGCCCTGCTGCCGGTGCTCGAGGAGATCCGTCGCGGGTCCGAGGAGGCCCAGGGCCGGATGATCCGGCTCGAGGAGCGCCGGGCGGCGATGGAGGCCGATCCCGTGGGAGGATAGAGAGGGAGGTCGACGTGCCGTCGCTCGGATTCGGCGAGATCCTCATCATCCTCATCCTGGCCCTGGTGATCTTCGGGCCTCGGCGCCTTCCGGAGATGGGCCGGACCATCGGCCGATCCATGCGCGAGCTCCGTCGGGCCACCTCGGACATCCGTACCGAGCTCGAGAGCGACATCGATCCCCCGGGCGAGACCCTGGAGCAGCGCAGGCGTCGCCTGGCAGCCCGGAAGGCCGAGAACGAGGACCCGCCCGAGCCCCCGGAGGGCGAGTCCCCGCCCGCCTGAACGGGCGGCCGGCACACACCGATGCCCCTGATCCCGGGTCGGCGACGGCGCCCCAGCGAGGCGAGCATGACGCTCGTTCAGCACCTGGAGGAGCTCCGGCGCCGGCTCATCATCTCCGCGGCGGCCGTGGCCGTCGGTTCGGTCGGCGGCTTCATCCTCTACCGGCCGGTCCTGAACTTCCTCCAGGAGCCCTACCGTCAGGCGGTCTCCTCGCTGCCCGAGACGATCACCGACAAGCTGATCGTGACCACGCCGACCGAGCCGTTCCTGGCGTTCCTGAAGATCGGCCTGTTCGTGGGGCTGTTGCTGGCACTCCCGGTGATCCTGTACCAGCTGTGGCGATTCATCACGCCTGGGCTGACCGCGCGGGAACGCCGGCTGGGGATACCGTTCGTCCTCTCGTCGCTGGTGCTCTTCGCCGCGGGCACGCTGTTCGCGTTCGCCATCGTGCCCAGGGGACTGGCGTTCCTGTTCTCGTTCGGCGGGGACAACCTCGTGCCCCTGCTGACCATCGATCGCTACCTGAGCTTCCTGTTCTTCCTGGTGCTCGCGTTCGGGCTCTCGTTCGAGCTCCCCCTGATCCTGCTGTTCCTCACGGGAATCCGGGTCATCTCCAGCGCCCAGCTGCGGAGCTGGCGGCGGTATGCCGCGATGGGCGTGGTCGTCTTCGCCGCCGTCGCCACCCCCACCCAGGACCCGTACACTATGTTGCTCATGGCGGTCCCCATCTACCTGCTGTACGAGGGGGCCATCCTGGTCGCTCGACTCTTCAAGAGGTGACGTGAACGTGGCCATCAAGGGCAAGCGACGGGGGCGGAGCCGGACAGGGCGAACGGTCGCCACGGCCCCCCGCCCGTACCTGGTGCGGCCGAAGACCCCGCTCATGCGGCGGACCGGGGCGAAGTTCGTGCTGGTGTTCCTGGCCGAGGTGTTCGTGTTCGCCCTGCTGGTCATGGCCGGCGCCCAGAGCGATGCCGACCGGCGGCGCGAGGAGATCTCCGAGTTCACCACGCTGGTGGAGACCCAGCTCTACCAGGGCGGGGCGGCCCAGCAGTCCTTCGCCGGCCCCCTGATCCTGCCTCAGCTCGGCGAGGCCCTCTCCCAGCTGCTGGCCGACACCGGGAACCAGCAGGACCTCGTGGAGAACACGGCCTCGTGGTCGGAGGCGGCCGAGCGAGCCGGGGACGGGATCGCCCAGATCGACGCGGACCTGGCGGGCCTGAAGGAGGCCCGGAACCTGATGGAGCAGGGACTCGACCTGCTCTCGGGGCTGGCCCAGCAGGTCGGGCTCGCCGCGGAGCTCGAGGGGCGGAGCCAGCGGACGCTCCTGGAGACGATCGGCCGGCAGATCACCGTGGCGGCCACGATCTTCGACAGCGGGTACGGGGCCCTCCAGGAGGAGCGCCGTCTGGCCGGCCTCCCCACATCGACCAGCCCCCCCGGTGGGCTCCCGCCCGATTTCGGCGGGCTGCCGATCCCCGGCGGCTGAGGCTCGTGGCCAGCCTGGTCCTGATCCACGCCTTCCCGGTGGATGCCGCCCTGTGGGACGAGCAGGCCGCGGCGCTGGCCGGCCAGGCGGACGTGGCGGCCCCGTCCCTGCCGGGCTTCGGCGGAACCCCACCTGTCGGCGATGTGATGACGATGGACGCCGCCGGGGACCACGTCGCCGCCGAGATGGACCGGGCGGAGATCGACCGGGCCGTCGTGTGCGGGCTGTCCATGGGCGGCTACGTGGCCTTCTCCATGTGGCGCCGGCACCGCGACCGCATCGCCGGCCTGGTCCTGGCCGATACGCAGGCCGCGCCGGACGACGAGGCGGGCCGGGAGCGGAGGCGGCTGGTGGCCGAGAAGGCCCGCGGACGGGGGAGCGGCGCCATCGCCGACGAGCCCCCGCCGCTCATCTCGGACCACGCCGAGCCGGCCCTGTGGGAGCGGGTCAAGGAGATGATCCGGCGCCAGCCGGGAGACTCGATCGCCGCGGCCTCGCTGGGCCTGGGGGAACGCGCCGACGCCCGGCCGTTGCTCCCCGAGATCGACGTGCCGACCACCGTGATCGTCGGCTCGGCCGACACGCTGACCCCGCCGGCGATGTCCGAGGCCATGGCCGCGGCGATCCCCGGCGTCGAGCTCGTGATCCTCGACGGCGCCGGTCACCTGTCGAATCTCGAGGACCCCGACGGCTTCACCGCGGCCCTCCGGGCCGTGCTGCAGCGCACCTGACGACGGCCGGGACGGGGTCGCCCGGTGGGAGAATGAGTGGGATGGACCCATTCGCCGCCCGCTACCCGTTCCCGCTGGACGACTTCCAGGTCGAGGCGATCGGCGCGCTCGACGCCGGGGAGTCCGTGCTGGTTGCGGCGCCCACCGGCTCGGGGAAGACCGTGGTAGCCGAGTTCGCCATCGAGCGGGCCCTGGCCGCCGGACGGAAGGCGTTCTACACGACCCCCCTGAAGGCCCTGTCGAACCAGAAGTTCGGGGACTTCGTGGCCCGGCACGGGGCGGCCAGGGTGGGGCTGCTCACCGGTGACAACTCGATAAACGGCGAGGCACCCATCGTGGTCATGACCACCGAGGTCCTCCGGAACATGCTGTACGAGCGGAGCTCGACCCTGGAGAACCTGGAGTACGTGGTCATGGACGAGGTGCACTACCTCCAGGATCCGTACCGCGGGGCGGTCTGGGAGGAGGTGCTGATCCACCTCCCGCTGTCGGTCTCGGTGGTGTGCCTCTCGGCGACCGTGTCGAACGCCGAGGAGTTCGGCGAGTGGCTCACCACGCTCCGAGGGACCACCCGGGTTGTGATCGAGGAGCGGCGCCCGGTGCCGCTCGAGCACCTGTACATGGTGGGCCGGGACCTCCACCCTATGCACATGGAGCGGGGCGGACGCCCGGTGCCCAACCCCTACGTGGTCTCCCTGGGACAGCGGGAGCTCCGTACCCGCGAGTATCGACGGCGGGGAGACGGCCGGCGCCAGTACCAGCGGATCTCCCGTCCCCGGGAGGGGCACCGCCGGGTGTACACGCCGAGGCGCGAGGAAGTCGTCGAGGTCCTGGCCGGTGAGGGGATGCTGCCGGCGATCTACTTCGTGTTCTCCCGGGCGGGCTGCGACAAGAGCGTGCAGTGGCTGACCTCGGCCGGGGTCCGGCTCACCGACCGCGCCGAGGAGGAGCGGATCCGCGAGTTCGCCGGCATGCGGACCGCGTGGATGAACGACGACGACCTGTCGGCCCTGGGCTTCTTCGACTTCGGGGAGGCGCTGGCGGCCGGCGTGGCCGCCCACCACGCCGGCATGGTTCCCGTGTTCAAGGAGACGGTGGAGGAGCTGTTCGCCGCGGGGCTGGTGAAGGTGGTGTTCGCCACGGAGACGCTCTCGCTGGGCATCAACATGCCCGCCCGGACCGTGGTGATCGAGAGCCTGTGGAAGTTCTCAGGGGAGCGTCACGAGCTCCTCACGCCGGGCGAGTACACCCAGCTCACGGGGCGGGCCGGGCGGCGTGGGATCGACGAGCACGGGTTCGCCGTGGTCCTGCACCAGCGCGACGTGGACTTCGAGCGGGTGGCCGGCCTGGCCACGACCCGCACGTACGAGCTGATGTCCTCGTTCCGACCCTCGTACAACATGGCTGTGAACCTGGTGCGCAACTACTCGCCGGAGGAGGCCCACCACCTGCTGAACTCCTCGTTCGGCCAGTTCCAGGCGGACCGGGGCGTGGTGGCCCTGGAGCGCCAGCTGGAGCGGAACCGTGCCGGGGTCGAGGGATACCTGGCCCGGGTCGAGTGCGACCGAGGCGACTTCCTCGAGTACTGGCGGATCCGCGAGGAGGCAGAAAGCCTCCGCCGCGACGCCTCCCGCCGCCAGGACCGGGCCAAGCGCGGCGAGGTCCGCGAAGCCCTGTCATCGCTCCGCCCCGGAGACGTGGTCCACGTTCCCCGGGCCAGCCGCCGCGGGCTGGCCGTGGTCCTGTCCAGCCGCGACGGCCGCCCCACGCTCCTGACCCAGGACCGGCGGTTCCTCCGAGCCTCCACCAACCACTTCGACGAGCCGCCGGAGCCGCTGGCCCGGATCCCCCTCCCGCGGTCGGGGAGCGCCCGAAGCGCCCGGTACCGACGAGACCTGGCGGCGCGGCTGGTGTCCCTGAACGTCCGCCCGCCGAAGCCGAGGCGCCGGGTCGCCGAACCCCGGGCTCTGGCCCGGGCCGAGGAGCTCGACCGCCGGGCCCAGCGTCATCCGTGCCACTCGTGCCCCGACCGCGGCGAGCACGAGCGGTGGGCCGCCAGGGCGTCACGGCTCGAGCGGGAGATCGCCGGCCTGGAGGGGCGCATCCGGTCCCGGACGGAGACGCTGGGCCGCTTGTTCGACCGGGTGCTGGCCGTGTTGGAGGACCTCGGGTACGTACAGGGGTTCACGCTCACCGACGGGGGCAGACGCCTGTCCCGCATCTACGGCGAGGCCGACGTGGTGGTGGCCGAGATGCTGGCCGGGGGCCTCCTGGCCGACCTGTCGCCGGCCGAGGGCGCCGCCCTGGTTTCGGCGCTGGTCTACGAGTCCCGCGAGCGAACCCCGCGCGCGCCCTCGTTCCCCACGGGCGAGCTGGCCGTCCGGTACCGGGCCCTCCAGGATCTGTGGCACCGGGTTCGCCGGGCCGAGGAGGACCGCTCGGTGGAGCTGACCCGGGAGCTCGACGCGGGCTTCGCGGCCACGGCGTTCCACTGGGCCGAGGGGAAGCCCCTCGAGGACGTGCTCGTCGAGACCGCGATGGCCCCAGGCGACTTCGTCCGGACGTGCAAGCAGCTCCTCGACCTCCTGCGCCAGATCGAGGAGGTGGCCGAGGGCGAGGCGGCTACCGTCGCGGCCGAGGCCC
>JBOGVU010000054.1:0-17664 GCA_050692915.1 Actinomycetota bacterium
CGGCCTTGGTGAAGCTGGTGAACCGCCCCAGGATGCCCAGCTCGAAGGGCGAGTAGGCCTGCTCGGGGATGAGGGCGTGGCGGGAGCTGGAGTAGTCGACGTCGATCAGGATCAGGCCGGCCTCGAGCCGGGCGACGTCGAGGGCCAGCATGCCGACGGGGCGGGCACCGTGGGCCCGGCCGGCCATGGCCAGCCCGTCCCACAGGTCGACGGCCCGCGAGGCGTCGACCCACACCTCGTACCCCAGGTCGCCGGTGTACCCGGTTCTGGTCACGTCGACATCCAGGTCCCCGATCCGGGCGGGCCGCTCCCGGAAGTACCCCAGGTCGTCCCAGGGCCCGCCGGTGACGTCCTCGAGCAGCGCCCTGGACCGAGGTCCCTGCACTGCCAGCGCCGCCAGACGCTCCGAGACCTCCTCCACCTCGATGTCGAGGCCGCGAGCGTTCATCCGAAGCCACCGGAGATTCGGCTCGGCGGCGGTCCACCGGAAGGTGCCGTCACCGAGGTTCGTGACGGTGCCGTCGTCCACGACCTTCCCCTCCTCGTCGCACCACGAGGTGTACACGACCTGGCCCGGCTGGATCTTCGTGGCGTCGCGGGTGATGACCCGGTCCACCAGCCGGACGGCGTGGGGGCCGGACACCACGTATTTGTACAAGGGGGACACGTCGATGAGCGCCACCGCCTCGCGGATCGCGTTGTATTCGATGTCGTGGTGGTCCGCGTACGCGCTCGCGGCGAAGTACCCGGACCACTCCCGCCACTGCTGCTTGACGTTCAGCGGCGCGGTGCGCTCGTGGAACGCCGTCCCGATGCTCATCGGTCTGCCTCCTCGAACGACGTAGCCTACCCCGCCGGTGCGCCGAGCTCGGCCCTGAGGTCCGCGCGGCGGGCGGTCAGCTCGGAGACGGCCATGGCCGCCAGGACCAGGAGCGCGCCGGCCCACTGATGGGTCAACAGCCGCTCCCCCAGCCACACGTACGCGATCGCCGCTGCGGCCACGGACTCCCCGGCCAGGATCACCACGGCCCGGGTCGCGGTGATGGTCCGCTGGGCCACGACCTGCAGTGTGTAGGCCACCCCCGATCCGAGCACCCCGGTGATCAGGAGCATCAGCCACACCTCGCCCGTGTCGGGGACTCGGGCTTCCGTCGGGACCAGCGCCATCAGATGAAATGTCGTCGTCGCGGCCATCTGGGCCAGCGACAGCAGCACGCTGGGGTGCCGTCCCGCGAAGTACCCCACCCCGACCGCGTGGCCCGCCCACGCCACCGCCGAGGCCAGCACCAGGAGGTCGCCCGACCGTAGACGAAGGTCGTCGATGGCCGGCACGGACAGCAGGGCCATGCCCAGGACCGAGACCAGGGCCGCGGCCCACGCCGCCCCCCGGACGCCGCGCCGGAACAGCACCAGGCCCAGGAGCGGCGTGAACACAACGTAGAGGCCGGTGATGAACCCCGCGTTCGTTGCGGTGGTCCGGGCCAGGCCCTCGGTCTGGAGGACGTAGGCCACGAATATCAGCGCCCCCAGGAGAACGCCCGGCCCGGCCACCCGGCGTACGCCGTCCCGGGTGATCTGCCCCCGGGCCACGATCGGCACGGCCGCCAGGATCGTGACAAAGCCCAGGAGCCGGGTCCAGAACATGAACGGGAACACCCCGATCGCCTCGAGGCCGACCTTCGCCGCCGGGAATGTGGCCCCCCACAGGATCGGCGTGATGAGCAGGATCACGCCCATGTCGAGCCGTCGGCGATCGGCCATGGGCCGAAGGGTACGGGAGCGACAGGGGGCCCGTCGCCTCAGCGGGCGTAGACTTCGCGACCCCGGGAAACCGTGAGGACGGGGCGAAGGTCCCGCACGTCGGGGGTCTCGAGGGGGTCGGCCTCGAAGGCGGCCAGGTCCGCAGCGGCGCCGGGCTCGAGCCGGCCCTTCTTCTCCAGGTGGCCCAGGCGGGCGGCCCCGACCGTGCAGAGCCGCAGGGCCTCCAGGCGGGTCATCCGCTGCGACGGGTCGTGGTGATGCTCGAGCGCCCACACCGCCTGCATAGGGTCGAGGGGGGTCACCGGCGTGTCCGAGCCGGCCCCCACCTGCAGGCCCCGGGCCACGGCGGTCCGGAAGGGGTTCATGGCGGCGGCCCGCTCCTCGCCCAGCCGGAGCTCGTACATCCCCCCGGGGTGGCCCCATGTCGAATCGAACGCCGGCTGGATCGAGATCGCCAGGCCGAGGGCCCCGGCCCGCTCCACCTGGCCCTCCGAGGCCATCTCGAAGTGCTCCAGCCGATGCCGGCGGGCCCGGAAGTGCCGCCGCTCCCGGGTCCCCAGGGCCCCGTAGACCCGCTCCCACACCCGGAGTGCCTGCTCGATGGCCGCGTCGCCGATGACGTGCAGGCCGGTCTGCAGCCCCGCCAGGTGAGCGTTGTGCAGGAACTCGGCGAGCTCATCGTCGTCGTACGCCAGCGCGCCCCTCGTGTCCGCGTCCGCGTAGGGGGCCGACAGCGCAGCCGTGTGGGCGCCGATCGAGCCGTCCAGGAAGAGGTCGCCGCCGATCCGCTGCTGGCCGAGGTCCCCGACGACCCAGGGCATGTCGCGGTCCGCCACGTACGTGACGAGGTCGACGGGCAGGTCATCGGCGTGGCCGAGGAGGACCACGACGTCCCGCCGACCTCGCTTGTCGGGGATGGCCATCTCGTGCACGCACGTCACCCCTCGGGCCGCGGCCAGGCCCGCCGCCCGCAGCTGGGCCTCCTGGATCACCCGGTCCGGGAGCGTGTCGAAGTACCAGAGCTGGGCCACTGCGTTCGCCTCGCCGCGCAGGCGCCCGGTGGGCTCGCCGTCGGCATCGCGCTCCACTCCCTCGAGCTCCTCGACCCCGGCCGCCCCGATCGTCGCCGTGTTGACCAGGCTGACGTACCCGTCGGCCCGGACCAGCAGCAGGGGCCGGTCCGACACGACGTCCAGCTCGGCGCGGGTGAGAAGCTCCGGGTCGGGCCACGCGGTCTCGTCGAAGCCCTGCCCGAGGACGGGCCCCGACCCGACGTGCCGGCGGACCAGGTCCAGGGCGTCCTTCCTCGACCTTGCTCCCGCGAGATCCAGCCCCGCCATCAGCATCCCGGTTCCGGAGAGATGGACGTGGGCGTCCACGAAGCCTGGGAAGATCGTCGTGCCGGGCAGGTCCACGGTGCGATCCGCCGGCGGCGGGTCGCCTATCCCGACCCGCTCGACGTGGCGCTCATCCACCAGGACCCATTCGCCCTCGGGCGGAAAGGTCATGGTGCGAACGCGAGACGCACGGTAGAGGGTCTTCACGCGGCGCGGCGATTGTACCGACGCGTCACCCCGCGGATGTGCCGAGCCACCGGACCGTGGGCCCGGCCTCCAGGAGCGCCGTCTTCGATCGAGCCAGCCTGAGGCCCAGCCGGTCCAGGGCCTCATGGAGTCGGTCGAGGACCTCCACTGCGGCTCGCTCGGAGGCCACCCCCACGAGGTAGTCGTCCACCCACCGGAGGAAGGGACGAGGGCCCAGGGCCGCGTCGGCGGACACCAGGACGGCGTTGGCCATCACAGCGGAGCCTGTCGGGCCCACGGGGAGTCCCGGACAGCCCTCGCTCCCCCACCCGTCGAGCATGTCGGCGGCCGTTCCGGGCACCCCGTCCGGGACGCCGAGCCCAGCCAGGGTGGAGAAGAGCACCGAGGGCACGACCGACGGGTAGAAGTCGGCCACGTCGGTCCGGAGAAGAAGGGGGCCCGGGAGCTCCCGGGCACGGCGCCGACCGGCCGTGAGCGCGGGCCCCAGCGCCTGAGGGCGCCACGATGGCCATGGCCCCGCGGCCCGGTTCGCCAGCACCGATCCCGGGAGGCTCGGCTCCACGACCTCCGCGACCCGCCCGGCCAGCCGATGCCATCGTGCCCCGTCCCGGTCCGACAGGATCGCCATCCGGCGGCACCCGCCTGCGGGCTTCGGCGCCCACAGGGGGACGATCGGATCGACGCGAGGTGCCAGGCTGACCTCCCCGGCCCGGGGGAGGTGCGGCCGACGCCGTTTCTACACCCGTGAGAACGTCTCAACCATCCCCCGACCGGGGGGTTGTGCCATCCCCCGGAGCTACCGGGCCACCTCCCGGAGGAGGACGGCCTCCGCCACGCATCCCTTGCGGAAGTCCTCCAGCAGGAGGCTCTCGTTGGCCCCGTGCGCTCGGCCGTCGGGATCCTCCACACCCACCAGGAGGATGGCGGCTTCGGGGAACGCGTCGGCGAACGCCTTCACGAACGGGATCGTCCCGCCCGCCCCGATGTCCACGGGGTCGGCGCGCCACCCCTCGCGGAAGGCCCGCCGGGCGGCATCGAAGACCGGGCCCCGGGCGTCCACGGCGAACGGCCACGCCGAGGCTCCCGGCGTCACCGTCACCCTGGCGCCCCACGGCGCGTTCGTCTCCAGGTGGCGGACCAACGCGGCCATGGCCTGGTCGGGCTCCTGGCCGGGCGCCAGCCGGAGGCTCACCTTGGCCCGGGCCGCCGGCACCAGGACGTTCCCCGCCTCGCGGACCCGGGGGGCGTCGATGCCGAGCACCGAGACCGACGGGCGGGTCCACAGCCGCTCGGTCAGGGCCCCCTGGCCGATCTCGCTGACGCCGTCGAGGACGCCGGCCTGCTCCCGGAGCTCCGCCTCGGTGAGATCGAGCGGGTCGGTCGTGCCCGTGTGGAGGCCCTCGATCGCCACGTTGCCGCGGTCGTCGTGCAGGGCGGCCAGCAGCCGGCACAACGCGGTCAGAGCGTCGGGGAACGGGCCGCCGTACATGCCGCTGTGCACTGCGTGGTCGAGCGTCCGGACCTCGACCTCGCAGTCGACCAGGCCCCGAAGCTTCGTGGTCAGACCCGGTACGCCGGCACGCCAGTTCGTGGCGTCGGCCAGGACGATCACGTCGGCCGCCAGGTCGTCGCGGAAGCGCGCCAGAAACCGGTCGAGGTTCGGCGAGCCGACCTCCTCCTCGCCCTCGACGAATACCTTCACGCCGACGGGCGGGGCGCCGCCGTAGGCCAGCACCGCCGCCTGGTGCAAGGCGATGCCGGCCTTGTCGTCGCACGAGCCCCGGCCGAACAGGCGCCCATCCCGCTCGGTGGGCTCGAACGGCGGCGATTCCCAGTCCGCCTCATCGCCGGACGGCTGGACGTCGTGATGCGCGTACAGGAGCACGGTGGGGGCGCCGTCCGTGGCCGGGTGCTCGCCGAGGACCGCGGGCGGGATCCCCTCCAGCTCCAGGAGCCGGACCCCGCCGAGGCCCGACGCCTCCAGGATCTCCGCGGTGGTCACGGCCGACTCCCGCACCGGCTCCGGGTCGAACCCGGGGAAGGCTACGGACGGGATCCGGATCAGCCGTTCGAGGTCGCCCCGGACCCGCGGGAGGTGCTCGTCGATGGCCGCTCGGAGGTCGCCCACGCCGGGCGAGGGTACCAGGTCAGCTCGGATCGGTGGCCAGGAGTCCGTACAGGTAGCCGTCGTATGCCCCGTCGGCCAGCGGGCACCCGCGGCGGAGCGTCCCCTCCCGGCGGAACCCAAGCTTCTCCGCCACCCGCTGGCTGGCCGGGTTCTCGACGCCGGCGCGGAGCTCAAGGCGGTACAGGCCGAGCGCGTCGAAGCCGAACGCGACCACCGCCGAGCCCGCCTCGGTGGCGTACCCGCGCCCCGCCCGGGCTGAGGCCACCCAGTAGCCGATCTCCCCGAGCCGTCGGACCGGGACCGGCACCTCGATCCCCAGAGCTCCGCCGAGCCCGTCCCGGTCCCAGATGGCGAAGTGGTAGGCGATGCCCTCGGCCCACTCGCGCTCGGCCTCCTCGGCGAATGCCCTCGTCGAATCCCGGTCTGCGCCGGCGGCCCAGAACATCCACGGCCGGAGCTCGGGAAGAGAGGTCTCGGTGGCTCGCCACAGCTCCTCGGCGTGCTCGGGGCCGATCGGCTCGAGTCGGAGCCGATCCGTGGTCAGCTCGATCCGTTCGGTCATCGACCGAACCGCTCCTCCAGCACAGATCGGAGGGCGGGGTTCCCCCGCACCAGCTCGAGGGCCATGGCCGCGTGGTTCGGCGCGTAGCCCGACCCGATCACCATCGTCAAGTCCTTGCCCAGCCCTTCCGCAGTGAGTGCGGCCGCGCTGAAGGAGGTGGCCATCGAGAAGAAGCACACTGTCCCGCCCTCTCGGGTCAGCAGGATCGACGCGGCCTCGGTCCCAGGCACGCTCACGCAGTTGACGACCAGGTCGGCCACGCCGTCGTCCCCGTCGCCGAACGCCTCGCCCGCGGCCCCGACGGACCCGATCGGGTCGGTGGCGTCGGCCATCACCACCTCGTCGAAGCCCAGCCGCCGGAGGATCTCGACGCCGGCGGGGTCCGGGACCAGCCCCAGGACCCGCTCGGACCCGCCCCGGGCCGCGACCATCGACAGGAGCCCGGCCTTGCCGGCCGCCCCGAGGACGAGCACGGCCCGACGGCCTGGAGCCAGCCGGGCCACCTGGGCGGGGGCGCCGGCCACGTCGAACACGGCCAGAGCCAGGCCGTCGGACAGGTCCTCGGGGAGCCGGGCGAACGGCGAGGTCTCGAACAGGATGGCGTGGCCCCTGGCCTGGGCCTGCTCCGACGTCCCGTCCCACCCGGACAGGTCTTCGATCGCCAGCGGGGTGAGGGTCAGCGACACGAGGGTGGCGATCCGGTCGCCCGGCCTGAGGTCGGCCCGCCCCTCCCCCACCTCCCGGACCGTCCCGATCAGCATGCCCCCGGACCCGGTGACCGGGTTCTGCAGCTTCCCCCGTTCCCGCACGATCCCCAGCACCCGGTCCCGTATCCGGTCGGAGTCCCCGCCCTGCTCCTCCCGGATCTGGTGGTAGGAGGCCGCATCGATGTTGAGCCGCTCCACCTCGATCAGGGCCTCGCCCCCTCGAGCCGGCGGCGAGGGGTCCAGCCGCTCGGCCCGCTGCGGCAGGACCGGCCGCGGCCCCAGAACCCGGTGCAGGCCGTACGGCGAGTAGTCGCTCCCCCGGCTCGATGGACCGCTCACGGGGCAATCCTACGGGCCCGTCACGGGACACCGAGCCCGGGCCGGAGCGAGGGTCCCATCCTCAGCACGAACCCGGGTGAGGTCGTACGATGGCCGGGCCAGGACGACCATGCTCCCCGGGGGTCGCCGATGAGCCAACCAGAGACGCCGCGCCGTTCGATCCGATCCTCCGTCGACAGGGAGGACCGGTGGCGCCGTCGCGGCCGGTGGCTGAAGCGGTTCCTCATCATCTACGCCGTCTATCTGGCGATCTCGTACGTCTTCGTGGGCGTCGACCCAGTCACCGCGTCAACCAACCCGGGAATCATGCTGGCGAACCTGCGCCCCTTCCTCCTCCAGGCCGTCGTGCTGATGTCCTTCATCGTCATCCAGTTCGTGGCGCTGTTCTGGTTCCTGGCCAGGGGGACCACCTACGTGGTCTACCCCAACGAGTACGACCACACCTTCGACGACGTGCGGGGGCAGCCGGCGGCGGTGCGTTCGACCAAGGAGGTCCTTCGCCTGTTCCAGGGGTTCAAGGACTTCAAGCAGATGGGTGGCTACCCGCCCCACGGCATCCTGTTCGAGGGGCCGCCGGGCACCGGCAAGACCCTGATGGCCAAGGCCATCGCCGGCTCCGCCCAGGTGCCCTTCCTGTACTCCAGCGGCAGCGGCTTCGCCAGCATGTTCATGGGGATCGGGAACCTCAAGGTGCGCCGGATGTTCAAGAAGGCCCGGGCGATGTCGGACAAGTACGGCGGCGCGGTGATCTTCGTGGATGAGCTCGACGCACTCGGCGGGAGCCGGGGCGCCGTGTCCGAGCGGTTCTCGCCCGACGAGGGGACGGCTCCGAAGCCGCATCGCATCTTCATGGGTGGGATGGCCGGCATGGGCGGCATGGGGATCGTCAACGAGCTGCTGGTGGGGATGGACGGGTTCGTGATGCCCCGAGGCCTGTGGCGCCACGTCCGCCGCATCCTTCGACTCGGGAAGTCGACCGTTCCCTTCTACAACATCCTCATCATCGGGGCGACGAACCGCGCGGCCACCCTCGACCCGGCCCTGCTGCGGCCGGGACGCTTCGACCGGAAGATCCACGTGGGGCTGCCTGACCACGAGGGGCGGCAGGACATCGCCCGGTACTACCTGGCCAAGGCTCGGCACGAGCCCATCGATGTTGCCAGGCTGGCCCGGATGACGAACGGCTACTCCCCGGCCATGATCAAGAACATCGTGAACGAGGCGCTCATCATCGCCCTCCAGGACCGGCGTGATGCCCTTCGGTGGGACGACCTGTGGCAGGCAAAGCTCATCGAGGAGATCGGGCTGAAGCAGCCGGTCAAGTACACCCAGCGAGAGAAGGAGATGGTGGCGATCCACGAAGCCGCCCACGCGGTGGCGTCGTACTCGCTGGAGCGGGGGGAGCTCCAGATCCAGGTCATCACGATCCAGAAGCGCGAGGGGGCCCTGGGCCTGGTGCACAGCCAGGAGGTCGAGGACCGCTACCTCCAGACCCAGCGCCAGATCATCGCCCGGATCCAGACCTCGCTGGCCGGCCTGGTGGCTGAGGAGATGTGGTTCGGCCAGACCACCGGCGGCCCCGGGTCCGACCTCCAGGCCGCCACCCGGCTCGCGTGCATGTACGTCGGCGTGGCAGGCATGGGGAAGAGCCTGATCTCCGTGGCGGCGCTTCAGCCGACCATGCTCGACGGGGACCCGATCCGCGCGGTGCTGTCGGACCGGGAGCGGAAGAAGGAGGTCGACGAGCTCCTGAACTCCTGCCGGCGCCAGGTGCAAGCACTCCTCGAATCGAAGCGGCACGTGGTTGAGGGGATCCGCGACGCGCTTCTCGTCCGGGAGGAGCTGATCGGCGATGAGATCGAAGAGGTGATGGCCGAGCTCGGCGAGCGTGAGCCGATCCCGGTGCCGGTGGTCGGCGACGGCCAGGAGAATATGGGCCCAGGAGGCAACGGCCAGCCGGGGCCCGACGGTGACGGACAGACCCGCCCCGCCGGCTCCTAGCCTGCTCCGGACGCTCGCCCTCCTGCCCTCTGGGGCGTTGCCGTCACCGTCCTTAACCCAACGACCGCGCCTCCACGCCGCCGGGCTGTGTTCCGCCTGCCCCTGAGGTCAGTCCTGGCCAGCAAGGTCCCGGCCGATGATCATCCGCTGGACCTGGTTCGTGCCCTCCACGATCTGGAGGGCCTTGGCCTCGCGCATGTAGCGCTCCACAGGGTACTCGCGCATGTAGCCGTATCCGCCGTGCGCCTGGACCGCGTCGGTGGTCACCCGCATGGCGACGTCGGAGGCGAACAGCTTGGCCATCGAGCAGGCCACGGAGGTCCCCCTCCCCGCGTCCCGAGCCCGAGCCGCCTCCCGGTACAGCCGGCGGGCCGCCTCGACCTGGGTGGCCGCATCCGCCAGCAGGAACTGGAGGCCCTGGAACTCGATCACCGGCCGACCGAACTGGGTTCGCTCCCTGGCGAAGGCCACCGCGGCGTCCAGGGCTGCCTGGGCCAGGCCCACAGAGCAAGCGGCGATCCCCAGGCGGCCGCCGTCGAGCGCGGCCAGGGCCACGGTGAAGCCCTGCCCCTCCTCCCCCACCAGGTTCTCGCCGGGGACCCGGCAGCCCTCCAGGACGACCTCGCGCATCGGCGAGGCGCTCCACCCCATCTTCGCCTCCACGGCGCCGAACTCCAGGCCCGGCCAGCCCTTCTCCACGGCGAACGCGGAGATCCCGCCCGGCCCCTCGCTCCCGGTTCGGGCCATCACCAGGTGGTGCTCCGCCTCCCCGGCGTGGCTGATGAACCGTTTCGACCCGGTGAGCAGCCACCCGTCGCCGTCACGCTCGGCCCGGGTCCGGAGGGCCGCGGCGTCCGACCCGCTGGCCGCCTCGGAGAGCGCGTACGCTCCGAGCCACTCGCCGGAGAACAGCTTCGGCAGGTACTTCTCCTTGAGGGCCTGGGATCCGAAATCGTGGACGCCGAAGGCCGAGAGGTGGTGGACGGACAGGCCCACGGCCAGCGAGAGCGAGCCGGTGGCCACCTCCTCGAGGACGGCCAGGTACAGGAGGTACGGCTGGCCGCCCCCGCCGTACCGCTCCTCGTACGGGATCCCTCCCAGCCCCATGGCGCACAGGTCCCGGAAGAGGTCCCGGGGGAACTCCCCCCGCTCCTCGAAGCCGGCGATCTCCGGCCGGATCCGATCCCCCACGTAGGTCCGGACGGCCGCCACCAGGTCCCGATGCTCCGGTGCGAGGCCGAAGTCGCGATCCACGGCTCCCCAGCCTACCGGGCCGGGGAGCGGCGGGTCCGGGCAGGGACCCCTATCCTGTGCGGATGCGCCTGTACAACTCGCTCACCCGCGAGGTCGAACAGGTCCGGCCCGAGGACGGCCGGGTCGTCCGGATGTACTCGTGCGGGCCGACGGTCTACCGGTACGCGCACCTGGGCAACATGCGCACGTTCATGCTGGGAGACCTGATCCGACGGGCCCTGCGGTTCGAGGGCTCGGAGGTCCTGTGGGTGATGAACATCACCGACGTCGGCCACATGACGGACGACGTGGGTGAAGAGGCCCGCGACCGTATGGACATCGCCGTAGCCGACGAGGGCCTGGCCCCCCTGGAGATCGCCCGAAAGTACACGGAGGCGTTCCTCGAGGACAGCGACGCGCTGGGGATCGAGCGGGCCGACGCGTACCCCGAGGCCACCGACCACATCGAGGAGATGATCGAGCTGACCCGGATCCTGCTGGAGAAGGGCCACGCCTACGAGGTCGAAGGCAACGTGTACTTCGACGTGACGTCCTTCCCGGGCTACGGACGGCTCTCTGGGAACACCCTCGACAAGCTCCAGCCCGGGCACCGGCAGCTGGAGACCGACCCGAACAAGCGGCACCCCGCCGACTTCGCGCTGTGGAAGCGAGCCGGCTCGAACCGGCTCATGAAGTGGGACAGCCCCTGGGGCGGGGGGTTCCCCGGATGGCACATCGAGTGCTCGGCGATGTCGATGAAGTACCTGGGCGATCGCTTCGACGTCCACACGGGCGGCGCCGACCTGAAGTTCCCTCACCACGAGGACGAGCTGGCGCAGTCGGACGCCGCCGTCGGGCGTCCCGTCGTGTCGATCTGGGTGTACGGCGGCTTCCTCCAGTTCTCCGGGCAGAAGATGGCCAAGTCCAGGGGGAACATCACCAGGGTCACGGAGATCGCGGAGCAGGGCGTGGACCCCCTGGCGTTCCGGCTGCTGTGCTTCGGCACCCGCTACCGGAGCGAGATGGACTTCTCCTGGGAGGCCCTGGAGGCCGAGGACCGCCGGCTGACCCGGCTGCGCCAGCGCATGGCGGACTGGGCCGAGGCCGCGCAGGGTGGGCGTTCTCCGTCGGCCGCGGACCTCGACCGGCGGTTCCGGGAGGCCGTGGCCGACGACCTCGACCTCCCCACGGCGGTCAAGGTGATGGGCCAGGCCGCGTCGGCGCACCTGCCCGACGGCGAGCGGTACACGCTGTTGGCGTCGTGGGACGCGGTGCTCGGGCTCGACCTGGAGCGGCTGGCCCGGGAGGGGTTCGAGGTGCCCGAGGAGGTCCAGGCCCTGATCGACGAGAGGGATCTGGCCCGCGGGGCCCGGGACTTCGCCACCTCGGACCGGCTCCGGGACCGGCTGGCCGAGATGGGATGGGAGGTCATGGACACCGCCGGCGGCACCCGGGTGCGCCCCCTGCGGTAGGTATCCGCTAGGCTTCGCCGCGGATGAGCGACGCTGACGGCTCCCGCCGCTCCGGCCCACGACTCCCCACCGGCATCGTGATCGGTGGCGTGGTGGTCGCCCTGGTGGCGGTGTCCGGCCTGATCCTGGCGCTGTACCGGGAGACCCGGGGGCCCGGCGAGATCCTCCGGCGGTTCGCCGAGGCCGTGGACGCCGGCGACTGCGGGGGCAGCTACGACCTCCTCCACGGCACGGTGCGGGCCACCGGGGACGAGGCCGAGTGGTGCGACGGCACGATCGCCGATGCCGACGCGATGATCGACGCCGACTTCACGCTGGAGCGGGCCGTCCTGGAGGGCGACCGCGCCCGGGTCGAGGTCTCCGGCGTCCCCGAGACCGTGTGGATCCTCGGACGACACGGGGAGCGGAGCTGGCGGGTGATCGGGCCGGAGGGTGGCTTCTCGCTCTAGTCGACCGGCAGGCCCAGGGTCTTGGCCACGTTCGACCTGAGGATCTCGGAGGTTCCCTCGTACAGCCGCATGGCCCGGACGTCCCGGTACCACACCTCCAGGCCCAGCTCGGTCATGAACCCCTGGCCCCCGTGGACCTGGATGCACCTGTCGGCCACCCGGGCCACCATCTCCGTGGTCACCAGCTTGGCCAGCGCGGCCTCCCGGCGCCCGTCGGCGCCGTTGTCGATGTCGTCCGCGCACTTGTACAGGAGCAGCCTGGCCTGCTCGAGCTCGGCATGGGAGTCCACGATGTGGCCCTGGACGTACTGGTTCGCCCCGATCGGCTTCCCGAAGGCGATCCGGCTCGCCGCGTACTCGACCATCCGGTCCAGCAGGTTCTGGGCGATCCCCAGGGCCGTGGCGGCGATCTGGAGCCGGGCCCCGTTTATGCTCTTCACCGCCGAGTAGAACCCGAACCCGACCCGTCCCAGAACGTTCTCCTCCGGGACCCGGACGCCCTCGAGCGTGAGCTCGGCCGGGTTCTGCAGGGGGGACATGGTGCGCTGCATCCGGCTGACCGTGTACCCCTCGGTGCCGGCGTCCACCAGGAAGGCCGTGATCCCGCCCTTGGCCCGCTTCTCCTGGTCGGTTACCGCGAACACCAGGGCGAAGTCGGCCTCCTCTCCCCCGGTGATGAAGTGCTTCCGTCCGTTGATCACCCAGCCGTCGCCGTCGCGCTCCGCCCGGGTCCGGATCCGGGTGGCGTCGGAGCCGGCCTCGGGCTCGGTGAGCGCGAAGCAGGTGGCCTTGTCGGCGGACATCAGCGGCGCCAGGTACTTCTCGCGCTGGGCCTCGGTGCAGACGACGTACAGGGGCGTCGGGCCGATGACCACGGGCAGGATCCCCTCGCCGTGCGCCAGCACCAGCCCGTGCCTGGTGCCCTCCTCGAACAGCAGCACCTGACCGAGGTAGGACAGGCCCATCCCCCCGACCTCCTCGGGCATGTGGACCGTCCAGAAGCCCAGCTCCGCCGAGCGCTTCCGGAGCTTCCGCCGCTCCTCCTTGACGAAGTCGTACCGCCCCTCCAGGAGGTCCTGGCGGTACGACTCCTCCACCGGACGGACCTCCCGGTCCAGGAACTGACGGAGCGAGCTTCGGAGCTCGACGAGCTCCTCGGGGATGTCGATCAGCGGCACGGTCCTGCCTCCTCGTCCGCGGGCAACCTACCGTTCGGTAGGATACCTCACGGCGGGCGCTACCGCACCACCTGGAGGTCCCGGGCCGCGTGGTTGAGGCGCCGGGCCCCGGTCCCCGTGACCGTGACGATGTCCTCGATGCGGACCCCGAACTCACCCGGCAGGTACACCCCCGGTTCGATCGAGAAGCACATCCCCGGCCGGAGCGGCTCGTCGTTCCCCTCGACGATGTACGGCCATTCGTGCTCCTCGAGGCCGATCCCGTGTCCGGTGCGATGGACGAACAGGTCGCCGTAGCCCGCGCGCTCGATGACCCGCCGGGCGGCACGGTCGACCTCCTGGGCGGGGACGTCGGGGGCGATGGTCTGGAAGGCCTCCTCCTGGGCCTCCATGACGACCTCGTGGACGTGGGGGAGCTCCGGCGGGGTCCGCCCCACGGCCACGGTCCTGGTGATGTCCGAGCAGTACCCGTCCGTTCGGCCCCCGAAGTCCATCACCACGGCGTCGCCGAAGTGGATCTCCCGGGCGGTCGGCTCGTGGTGCGGGGAGGCGCCGTTCGGCCCCGAACCCACGATCGTGAACGTGACCTCGTCGTTCCCGGTCTCCAGCAGGAGATCGCCCAGAGCCCGGGCCACGGCGCGCTCGGTGCGGGTCTCCAGCCTGGTCTGGAGCAGGCGCCCGAGGGCCTCGTCCGCGTAGCGGGCCGCTCGCTTCAGGCGGTCGAGCTCCTGCGGGTCCTTGATCGACCTCAGGCGCCCCATCACCTCCGCGGCCGAGACGAAGGCCGCCTCCGGCAGGATCCCCTGGAGGCGGAGCAGATGCGATGCCCACATCCGGTGGGAGCAGGCCACCCCCCCGGCCCCGGCTCCCACGATCGCCCGGACCAGGGCGTAGGGGTCCTCGGTCTCCTCCCAAGCCCGGACGTCGGTGAGCTCGCCGGCTCCGGTGGCCTCGGCCAGCGGCGACTCGAGCCGCGGCACGACCAGGACCGGGTCATGGCCCGGCCGCACCACCAGGCAGGTCAGCCGCTCCAGGGGCGGGGGGTCGTAGCCCGCCAGGTACACGAGGTCAGCCGACGGCGCCACGATCAAGGCGTCCAGACCGGCCGAACCGGCGGTGTCGGCCGCGCGGGCCAGCCTCCCCCGGTGGTCGGTGGGCATCGGCGTCATGATACGGGTCCGAGGTAGCGGTGACCGTTTTCCGGGCGGCCCCCTGGGGAAAGGTCGTACCGCTGGTCCGGAGGACTCCGGAGCCCGCACCGGCCAGACGGGAGGTGAACGCGTATGACAGCCATGATCCTGGCGCAGGGAGGGGCCACGGCCACGATCCTGTGGATCATCGCGGCGATCCTGGTCATCGCCGGCATCGTCAGCCTCCTCCGCGGCGGCGTGGTGGCCGGCATCGTGCTCATCGTGGTGGGCCTGCTCATCGGCCCCGGAGGGGTGAGCATCTTCGGCTAGGCGGTGGGGCGGCCCCGCCGCCCTCAGATCTTCAGGGCGACGGCTTCGGGCATGACCGTGAACGTGGCCGGGGTGGTGCCGAGCACCTCCCCGTCGCCCTCGACCGGAAGGGGCCGCTCACCGTCCACCTCGATCACCCGTCCACGCAGCTCCTTGATGTGCGGATGCGGGACGTGCTCGCCCCGGTAGATCCTGGGGATCAGCGTGAACGCCTCGGACTTGGGCCCGGTGCTGATCTGGGTCTCCAGGAGACCGTCTCCCGGGTAGGAGCGGGGCGAGATCCTCATCCCTCCCCCGTAGAACTGGCAGTTGGCCACCACGACGTTGTTCGCGACCCCGGCGAACTCCTTCCGGTCCACCCGGACGACGACCTGGGACGGGCGGTACGGGCCCAACGCGAGCCAGAAGCCCCAGAAGTACCGCGATCGACCGAGCCACCGGGGCAGGCGGGCCGCGCGGGCAACCACGGTGGCCCCCAGGCCGCACTCGGCGACGTTCGCCACGTACCGCGTCACCACCTCGTCACCCACCCGGTACTCGGCCCGGATCACGTCGATCGGGTACACCCGGTCCCCCTGGAGGTGGCGGACCGACTTCACCGAGTCACCCGGCAGCCCGAACGTCCGGACGAAGTCCGAGCCGGAGCCGGCGGCCACAACCCCGAGCACGGCGCCCTCGGCCACGGGTCTCCCGTCCTCGAGCATCCCGTTCACGACCTCCTGGACCGTCCCGTCGCCCCCCACGGCCACCAGGAACCGGCTCCCGCCCTCCAGGGCCTCCCGGGCCAGGGCCGAGGCGTGGCCCGGGGCCTCGGTCTCCACGATCCGATAGCCGAGCTTCCTGGCTATGAGCTGGCGCTCGACCTCGGGAAGCTCCTCCCCCACCCGGCCCCGACCGGAGTGGGGGTTCGCGATCAGCACGAGGTCGCCGTACGGGCTGGCCATCACCCCGGGAGCAGCTTTCCGGGGTTGAGGACGCCGTGGGGGTCCAGCGCAGCCTTCAGGGCCCGGAGCGCCGTCACGCCCGTGGCCCCGATCTCCCCCTCCAGGAACGGCGCCTTGTGGAGGCCCACCCCGTGGGCGATGGTCCCGCCCGCCTCCCGACAGGCCCGGGCCGCGTCCTCCCAGCACCGGCCGTAGCGAGCCTCCACGGCCTGGTCGTCCGGGCCGTGGATCAGGAACGTGAACGACAGCGCGGCCCCGGATCGGTGCGGGTGGGTCAGGTGGCCGGCCACGGGACGGGCGGCGTGCTCCGCCAGGGCCTCCCGAACGCCCGCGTAGAGCCGGGGAAGGGCGCTCCACAGGCCACCCACCTCGGCGGTGTCGACCACCACGCCGGAGCCGAGCATCCGTTCCTCGCCCATCACCCGTGTATACAGCCCCGCGGGATCGGTCCGGTGCTCCCACCAGCGCTCCCCGTACGCTTCCGGGAGTGAGATCGCCCCTGCCGCCTCCGCGAGCGTCGCGGCGGTCATGGCGTCGGCCTCGCGGTCATCGGGGAATCCCAGGAGGAAGACGGCGCCGTCCTCGTGGCCGAGCTCGCCGAAGGTGGTAGCGGCGTCGGCGTCGTCGAAGAGACGGAGCACCAGCGGGCGAACCGCCCCCTGGGCGATGTCACGCGCCGGGGCGATCCCCTGGTCGAAGGTGGGGAGCAGGAACGCTCGCCACGTGTAGCCGTGAGGGAGCGGGGCCACGGCAAGCGTCGCTCGGGTGATCACGGCCAGCGTCCCCTCGGAGCCGATCAGCAGGCGCCGGAGATCGGGGCCCGCCGATGATCGGGGCGTCGCCGGCAGGCGAAGGACCTCCCCACCGGCCAGCACCGCCTCCATCCCCAAGACCAGGTCCGCGATCGTGCCGTACCCGGCCGAGGCCAGCCCGGCGGCCGACGAGGCGATCCAGCCGCCCACCGAAGAGAACGCCAGCGACTGGGGGTAGTGGCCGAGGGTGAGGCCGTCCCGCCCGAGCGCGGCCTCGAGCCGGTCACCGCGGGTCCCGGCCTCGACCTCCACGGCCATCGACTCCCGGTCGACCGCCTCCACCCGGTTCATGAACGAGAGGTCGAGGACGATGCCCCGCCATTCGGCCTGAGCCCCGCCGGTGATCCCGGAGCCCCCGCCCCTGGGCACCACCGCGGTTCCCGTCTCCGCGGCCCAGCTCAGCGTCGAGGAGACGTCCTCGGTGCTCCGGGGGAACACCACGGCCATCGGTCGCGGGAGGCGCTCTCCCCGGGCCTCCCGGAGCATCGCCAGCGGCCAGGCGTCCCGCGACCGGCTGCTCAGCTCACCGGGATGGGTGCTGACGGCCCCGTCTGGGAGGCGTTCGGTGAGCGACGCGAGCGCGTCCACGCCGCCGATGATACGTGGGGGGAGACGCTGGGGTTCAGCCGGGTGGGGAGGATCGGGCGCGGAGCGGGGGGTCTGGAGCGAGCGAAAGCGAGCGGAAGCAGCGAAGCGGCCCCGCGCAGCGCCCGAAACCGACCCAGGCGTTAGAGACCGGTGTACGCCACGACCCCGCGGTTGACCGCGGCGCGGGCCTCGGCCGCGACGGTGGCCGCCTCGCCCTCGGCCACCTCCTCGATCTGGCGCAGGAGGTCGAGGAGCTGCTTGCACGTCCGGACGAAGTCCCCGGGGGCCATGGTGGTCTCCACCAGCACGTCCTCGAGCGGCTTCCCCTCGGCCCAGTGGAACGCCGTGGCCGCGAAACCCGCGTCGAGCTCCCGGGTCAGCTCCACCGAGCGGTCCTCCTCGGCCCGGCGAACCCGGTGCCACAGGTCCTGGAGGGCCCGGTACCGGGCGGCCAGCTCGCCCGTGGGGAACGAGGGCGCGCGCGGG
>JBOGVU010000055.1:0-17423 GCA_050692915.1 Actinomycetota bacterium
CCCCCCGCTCCGGCCGACCCCGCCGGTCCACCGATCGTCACCAGCCCACAGAGCCGGGTCGTCTGCTCCAAGGGTGGTGCCGGGGCGCTCCAGCGAGCGGAGCGCCTTGCCCCAGGCCTCCCGGAAGGTCCGGCCGATGGCCATCACCTCGCCGACCGACTTCATCCTGGTCCCCAGGTGGGGGTCGGCCAGCGGGAACTTCTCGAAGGCCCACCGGGGGACCTTGACCACCACGTAGTCGAGTGCCGGCTCGAAGCACGCCAGCGTCTCCCCGGTGATGTCGTTGGGGATCTCGTCGAGCCGGTAGCCGACCGCGAGGAGCGCGGCGATCTTGGCGATCGGGAAGCCCGTAGCCTTGCTGGCCAGCGCCGAGGAACGAGACACCCGGGGGTTCATCTCGATCACGACCATGCGGCCGTCCCTGGGGTTCACCGCGAACTGGATGTTCGAGCCGCCGGTCTCCACGCCCACGGCACGGATGCAGGCCAGGCCGGCGTCGCGCATGGCCTGGTACTCGCGATCGGTGAGGGTCTGGGCCGGGGCCACGGTGACCGAGTCACCCGTGTGCACGCCCATCGGGTCCACGTTCTCCACGCTGCACACGACCACGGCGTTGTCGGCCCCGTCCCTCATCACCTCGAGCTCGAACTCCTTCCATCCCTGCACCGACCGCTCCACCAGCACCTCGCCGATGGGGCTCTCGGCGATCCCGGCGGCGGCGACGCTCCGGAGCCCCTCCGGGTGCGCGGCCAGACCCGTGCCGCCCCCACCGAGCACGTACGAGGGGCGGACCATCACCGGGTACCCCAGCTCGCCGGCCACGGCCATGGCTTCCTCCACCGAATGAGCGAGCCCCGAGGGCGGCA
Organism: Actinomycetota bacterium; assembly: GCA_050692915.1. Lineage (GTDB taxonomy): Bacteria > Actinomycetota > UBA4738 > UBA4738 > CALAEC01 > CALAEC01. The sequence goes on from JBOGVU010000055.1 coordinate 867, forward strand.
GCGGCAGCCCGGCCTCCCGCATCGTGGCCACGAACCGTCGCCGGTCCTCGGCCCGGCGGATCGCCTCCAGGTCGGCGCCGATCATCCGGACACCGTGCGCCTCCAGGGCCCCGGACTCGGCCAGGGTCACGGCCAGGTTCAGCCCGGTCTGGCCGCCGAGCGTGGGCAGGAGAGCGTCCGGTCTTTCCAGCTCGATCACCCGCAGGACCGACTCGGGCGTGAGCGGTTCGACGTACGTGGCGTCGGCGAACTCGGGGTCGGTCATGATCGTGGCCGGGTTCGAGTTCACCAGCACGATGCGGTACCCCTCGGCGCGGAGCGCCTTGCAGGCCTGGGTTCCCGAGTAGTCGAACTCGCAGGCCTGGCCGATGACGATGGGGCCCGACCCGATGATCAGGATCGAGCCGATGTCCTGCCGCCTCGGCACTAGGCCCCGTCCATGAGCGCCACGAAGCGATCGAACAGCGAGACCGAGTCGTGCGGGCCCGGAGCGGCCTCCGGGTGGTACTGCACGCTGAACGCCGGCACGTCGAGGAGGCGCATCCCCTCGAGGGTCCCGTCGTTCAGGTTCCAGTGCGTGAGCGCCACCCTCCCCGCCGTAGTCTCTACGATGGTGGGCGAGTCGGGCCCCCTCGCGGGGGCCGCTGCGCTGCTTCCGCTCGCTTCGCTCGCTTCAGACCCCCCGCTCCGGGGGCCCGCCTCGTCCTCCCGGCGCACGACACGGTCGGGCGGGGCGGCGCCCGGACGCGGGACCTCTGGAGCCGGCGAAGCCGGCGGAAGGAGCGAAGCGTGTCCCGCGAAGGGCGCCGCCCCGTCCCCCAGCGCGGTGAGTGACGTGGGGTCGACGGCGAAGCCGTGGTTGTGGCTGGTGATCTCGACCCGGCCGGTGTCGGCGTCCAGGACCGGCTGGTTCGCCCCGCGGTGCCCGAACTTCAGCTTGTACGTGGAGCCCCCGATGGCCCGGCCCAGCACCTGGTGGCCAAGGCAGATCCCGAAGACCGGAAGCCGTCCCAGGAGCGCCCGGACGGTGTCGACGGCGTACGCGGTGGCCGCCGGGTCCCCGGGTCCGTTCGACAGGAACGCGCCGTCGTACCCCCCGCCCAGGACCTCGTCCGCCGGCGTGCCGGCCGGGTACACGACGGTCTCGCACCCGCTCAGCGCCAGGAGCCGGAGGCTGTTCCGCTTCAGCCCCCAGTCGAACGCGGCCACGTGCAGGGCGCGGCCGGCCCGCGGCTCCGCCGACCCGACCACGTCCCCCGCGTTGTACGGCGAGCCGGTGGACACCGTCGCGGCGAGGTCGGCGCCGAGCATCTCCGGCGCTCGCCGAGCCCGGGCCGAGAGCGAGCGGGGGTCGAGGTCCTCGGTCGAGACCGCGGCGCGCATGGCGCCGGCCTCCCTGATGTGCAGGGTGAGCGCCCGGGTGTCGATCCCCTCGATCCCGATCACGCCGGCGTTGCCGAGGTACTCGGTGACGGATCGCTCGGACCGCCAGCTGCTGGGCCGCCGGGCGGCCTCCCGCACCACGAACCCAGCCACGTGGACACTCCCCGACTCCGGATCCTCCCCGTTGACCCCGTAGTTCCCGACGTGGGGAGCGGTCATCACCACGATCTGCCCGGCGTACGAGGGGTCAGTGAGCACCTCCTGGTAGCCGCACATCCCCGTGTTGAACACGATCTCCCCGACGCTCTCCCCTGCCGCCCCGAACGCAACGCCCCGGAACGCCGTCCCGTCCTCGAGTGCCAGCAGGGCCTCGGTCACCGGGTGGCCGCTCCGTCCCGGACCACGAGGTCGCCCCGCAGCATCGTGTGGACCACCCGTCCCCGTAGGTTCCGGCCCAGGAAGGCCGAGTTCCGTCCCCGCGAGGCCCACGGCCGGTCCCCCACCGTCCACTCGGCGGCCGGGTCGAACGCCACGAGGTTCGCGGGCCGGCCGGGAGCGATCGGGCCGCCGTGCTCCTCGAGCCCCAGGATGCGGGCCGGCGCGCCGGCCATCCGCTCCACCACCAGCCGAAGGTCGGGCTCGGGGCCCAGGGCCGTCAGCACCGCCGCCAGCGCCGTCTCCAGCCCCGTGGTCCCCGGCCGGGCCTGGTCGAACTCGACCTCCTTGTCCTCCTCGGCGTGGGGCGCGTGGTCGGTGCCCACCGCGTCCAGGTCGCCGGACCGGAGCCCCGCCCGGAGGGCGTCCCGATCCTCGGCGCTCCGGAGGGGCGGGTTCACCCGCAGGTTCGTGTCGTAGCCCTGGAGGTCCTCGTCGGTGAACGTGAGGTGGTGCGGGGTCACGTCGGCGGTGACCCGGGTCCCCCGGGCCCTGGCGTCCCGGATCAGGCCCACGGACAGGGCCGCGGAGGTATGGGTCACGTGGAGACGCCCCCCCGCCCGCCCGGCCAGCAGGACGTCCCTGGCCACGATCACGGCCTCGGCCTCGGCGGGGGCGCCGCGGAGCCCCAGCAGCGACGAATAGGCCCCCTCGTGCATCTGCCAGCCTTCCGTGAGCGAGGCCTCCTGGGCGTGCTGGCAGATCACCACCTCGAACGCCCTGGCGTATTCGAGGGCCATCCGCATCACCTGGGCCGACTGGACGCTCTCGTGGTCGTCGGTGAACAGCCGGACCCCCAGCTCGGCCAGCTCGCCGATCTCCACGAGCCGCTCGCCCTCCAGGCCCTTGGTGATCGCAGCCGCCGGGAACACGTCGACGAGCCCGGCCTTGTCGGCGAGGTTCCGCACCTCGAGGATCACGGCGGCCGTGTCGGCCACCGGGTCGGTGTTCGGCATCGCGCAGATCGCCGTGTACCCGCCCAGGGCTGCGGCCCGGGAACCGGTCTCCACCGTCTCGGCGTCCTCGCGGCCAGGCTCCCGGAGATGGGCGTGGAGATCCACGAGCCCGGGAGCCACCACCAGGCCGTCGCAGTCGAGCACCTCCGCCCCCCCGGAGGCAACGTCCGGGCCGAACTCCTCGACGGTCTCGTCGACCACCAGGACGTCGGCCGGCCCGTCCGTGTCCGAGGCCGGATCCACCACCCGGGCGCCGCGCAGGAGGAACCGGGCCATCAGGCCGCCTCCTCCCCGGTGCCCCCGAGTATCAGATAGAGGAGCGCCATCCGCACGGCGATCCCGTTCGTGACCTGGTCGGTGATCAGCGACCTGGGGAGGTCGGCCACGTCCGAGGCGATCTCCACGCCGCGGTTCATCGGACCGGGGTGCATGATCAGCGCGCCCTCGGGCAGGGCCTCCACACGCTCCCGGGTGAGCCCGAACAGACGCGAGTACTCACGCACGCTGGGGAAGTACTGCTGGCGCTGCCGCTCCCGCTGGACCCGGAGCATGTAGCAGACGTCGAGCTTCGGCAGGACCTCGTCGATGTCGTGCGAGATCTGGGCGCCCCACGCCGGCGCCTCGGAGGGGATGAGGGTGGGCGGGCCCACCAGCGTGACTTCGGCCCCCATCCGCGCCAGCGCGTGCGTGTTCGACCGGGCCACCCGGGAGTGCAGCACGTCGCCCACCACGGCGACCCGGAGCCCCTCGAACGAGGGGAAGTGCTCCCGGATCGTGTACAGGTCCAGGAGGGCCTGCGTGGGATGCTCGTGGGTCCCGTCGCCGGCGTTGATCACGCTGGCCTCCACCCACCGGGTCAGCGTGTGGGGCGATCCAGACGAGGAGTGCCGGATCACGATAGCGTCCGCCCCCATCGCCTGGAGCGTCAGCGCAGTGTCCTTCAGGCTCTCCCCCTTGGCCACGGAGGACCCGCTCGTGGAGAAGTTGATGACGTCGGCCGAGAGGCGCTTCGCGGCGAGCTCGAAGGAGATCCGGGTCCGGGTAGAGTTCTCGTAGAACAGGTTCACCACGGTCCGCCCCCGGAGCGCCGGGACCTTCTTGATCATGCGGGTCCCGACCTCGCGGAACGACTCGGCGGTGTCCAGGACCCGGGTGATGTCCTCGGGGCTGAGCTGGGTCACGGAGAGCAGGTGCTTGATCACGCCGGTACCTCCCCCACCTCGACGGCATCCTGGCCGTCGGTCTCGTTGGTCAGGACCCGAACCTGATCGTCGGCTCGGGTCGGGACGTTCTTCCCCACGTAGTCCGGGCGGATCGGAAGCTCCCGGTGGCCCCGGTCGACCAGCACCGCGAGCTGGATGGCCCGAGGCCTGCCCAGATCCATCAGCGCATCCATGGCCGCCCGGATCGTCCGGCCCGTGTACAGGACGTCGTCGACCAGGACCACGGTCTTCCCGGACACGTCGAACGGGATCAGCGTCTGGTGGACCTCGGGCGCTTCGCCGCGGAGGCCGATGTCGTCCCGGTAGAAGGTGATGTCGAGGATGCCGACCGGCACCTCGACCGCCTCGATCCCGCGGAGCTCCTCCGCCATCCGGCGGGCCAGGTCGTCGCCCCTGGCCGCGATGCCGACCAGCACCACGTCGCCGGCGCCCCTGTTCCGCTCCAGGATCTCGTGGGCGATCCGGGTCAGGGCCCGGCGGATCTCCCCCGCGTCGAGGAGCCGGCCCCTAGGGCTGAAGCCCACGTTCGCCTCTCTGGAGAGAGGCGGCATGAGAAAGCGCCCCACGATGTGGAGCGCCGCGCTTCGTCGTCACGCCCTGCCATCTCCCTTCCCGGCCTCACGGGACCGGACTTAAAGGGGAAAGTCCTTCGGCACGATACCACAGGAAAGGGCTTCCGGCGCCGCCGTGGGTTCGGGTGTACCCTGGAACAGTCGAAAGGGGCGAAGCGATGCTGGCGATCTTCCAACAGATCGGGCTTCCCGAGATCATCCTCATCTTGGCCGTGCTCCTCCTGTTGTTCGGTGCCCGGAAGCTGCCCGAGCTGGCCCGCTCGCTGGGCCGCTCGACCAAGGAGTTCAAGCAGGGCATGCGCGACGGATCCACCGAAGCCGAGGAGGCCGAGGAGGAGCCCGAAACCACCCAGCCCGCCTCCGAGAAGCTCGAGTAGCGCCTACTCGGCCGAGAGCCTCGTGTACGCTGGGGGGCGTCCAGGGGGAGGTCATATCACCACACGCCCTTCGATCCGCACCGCCCGCCCGCCCCGACGTCTCGCCCGCGGGTCGGCCGTGCTGGCCTGTCTCCTGACCGGCCTCCTGACCCTGCCGGCGAGCGCGCAGGAGACGCCGGAGCCAACCCCCTCCCCAAGCCCGACGCCCTCACCCACGCCCAGCCCGACGCCCTCACCCTCGCCCCAGACGATCCAGCCGGATGCGGGGCCCGACCGTACCCCCCCGCGGAAGAAGCAGCGCCGAACGCGGAGGCAGCGTCGAGCGGCCCGCCGGAACGCCACACCCCTCCGGGCCAAGGCCGCGTGCCAGCCCTTCAGCCACACCCAGACCTACATGCGCTGGGGGCCGGCCCTCGCGTACGAAGACCCGGTGACGGTGGTGTACGAGGCCTCGCACTGCACGAAGCCCGTCGGCACCACGGTCGAGATCTCGATGCAGGGGACGGCCAAGGTGTACCAGGGCAGCGTGGTGGAGGGGACACCGATCGACTCGCGTCCGTTCACGGTCACGGGCATGTGGGACCGGCCAGAGGACCCGTCCGGCTGGCCGCCGAAGTGGTGGACCTGTGAGGTCAAGCAGGCCCGGTACAACTGGGACATCGCCGGCGTGTACACGTTCGCCGTCAGCGCCCGGTGGGGCGTGTGGAGCCTGGAGGTCACCAGCCTGGGCACGGCCGCTCGCACCTTTCGCTGGACCTACAACGCCTGCTCCTGATCCTCAGGCCTCGGCCCGCTCCCGGGCGATCCGACCGAGCACCCCGTTGACGAATCGGCCCGAGTCCCCGGTGGAGAGCTCCTTCGCCGTGGCCACGGCCTCGTCGATGGCCACCGCCGCCGGGACGTCCTCGCGGAAGAGCATCTCGTAGCAGGCCACCCGCAGCACCGCGCGATCGACGGCGGCCATCCGGCGCACGGTCCATCCCTCGGCGTGCTCCCCGATCAGCCGGTCGAGCTCCTCGCGCTTCTCCTCGACCCCCTTGACCAGCTGCTCCGCGAAACCGGGGACCCGGGAGCCGAGCGAGCGGTGCTCGGCCAGGACCTCCGCGGGCGAGCGGGCGGCCAGGTCGGCCTGATACAGGATCGAGACCGCCAGCCGCCGGGCGTCCCGACGCCTGGCCACGGGCTCACTGCTCCCGGCTGAGGTAGACGCGGGTCCGGGTGTCCACCTTGACCCGGTCCCCCGGCTCCACGAAGAGCGGCACCTGGACGGTGATCCCCGTCTCGAGCTCGGCCGCCTTCACCGCCCCGCTGACCCGGTCGCCCTTGATCCCCGGCTCGGTCTTGGCCACCGCGAGCACCACAGCGGCGGGGAGCTCGACGCCGATCGGGTTCCCGTCGTGCATCGGGACCTGGGCGGTGGCCCCCTCCACCAGGAAAGACGCCGCGTCGCCCACCACCTCGAGCGGGACGTGGAGCTGCTCGTAGGTCCCTGTGTCCATGAGGACCAGGTGGTCACCCTCCCGATACAGGTACTGCATCTCCCGGCGCTCCACGATGGCCAGACCGACCTTCTCGTCGGCCTTGAAGGTGCGCTCCTGGACGGCCCCGGTCTTGACGTTCCGGAGCCTCGTGCGAACCACGGCCTGGCCCTTCCCGGGCTTGTGGTGGAGGAACTCCAGGACGGTCCACAGCGTGCCTTCCAGGTTCAGGGTCATGCCGTTCTTGAGGTCGTTCGTGGACACGCTCATCCGATCAGAGGACGAGCAGGTCCTTGGGGGTCCGCGGCAGGGGCCGGCATCCGTCGGTGCCCACCACGACCGCGTCCTCGATCCGCACCCCCCCGAGGCCGGGGATGTACACCCCGGGCTCCACGGTCACCACGGCGCCCTCCGGGAGGACGTCGTCCGACCCGATTCGGAGCGTGGGACCCTCGTGGATCTCCAGGCCCACCCCGTGTCCCAGCGAGTGGCCGAACCGGTCTCCCAGGCCCGCGTCCTCGATCACCGACCGGGCCGCCCGATCGGCCTCCTGGCCGGTGATCCCGGACCGAACCGCGTCGATGCCGGCCAGCTGGGCCGCGAGGACCAGGGCGTGGATCTCTCGCAGACGGGCCCCCGGCTCGCCGAAGGCCACGGTCCTGGTCATGTCGGAGTGGTAGCCATCGACCACGCATCCGAAGTCCAGCTTCACCACGTCCCCCCGCCGGAGGGCCCGCTCCGACGGCCCGTGGTGCGGCTCGGCCGCGTTCTCGCCGAAGGCCACGATCGTGTCGAAGCCGACCCGCTCGGCGCCGATCTCCCGCATGGCCAGGTCGAGCTCGAAGGCCACCTGTCGCTCGGTCACGCCCTCGGCCAGCTTCCCGATGACCCGGTCGAAGGCCGCGTCGGTGACCTCCTGGGCCCGCTCAAGCAGACCGACCTCCTCGGGATCCTTGGCCCACCGGAGCCGCTCGACCTCTTCCTCAAGGGGCTCCAGGTCGATCTCATCGAGGTCCGCCAGCTCCCGCCACGATCGGTAGGTCATGCCGGCGGCCTCGAACCCGACCCGGCGGACCCCCTCGGCCGCGGCGGCCTCGGCCAGGGCGCCGGCGAGCTTCCGCGGGTAGGTGACCCGCTGGAGATCCGGGACCTCCCGCCGGGACTGCTCCTCGTACCGGCTGTCGGTCAAGAAGACCCCTCCCCCGGGGACCGCCAGCAGCTGGCCGTTCGAACCGGTGAACCCGGTCAGGTACCGGACGTTCACCTGCCGGGTGATCAGGACGGCGTCGAGGCCGAGCTCCTCGAGCCGGTCATGGAGGCGCGATCTTCGGTAGGCGTGGTCCACAGCGCAGTCATGATATCGGCCGGGACATCGCAGGAGGCGGCCCTTGCGGACCGCCTCCCGGACCCGACGGCCACTCCCCCCGAGGAGCCGCCGGACGAATGGGCCGCGCGGGGCTACTTCGGGGCGCCTCCCTTGCACAGGGTGAGGGACTCGTCGCCGAACAGGAACCGGGCGCAGCTCCCGCTCACCGATGCCACCTCGAAGTTCTCGGCGAACTGCTCGCCCTCGTCGACCGTGAACGCCTCGCCGTCGACCTCGACCTGGACGGTGTCGGCGTCGATCACGTCGATGACCGTGACCATCTTCCCGCCGGTGAACCCTCCCTGGTCCTCCTGCTCCTCCTCGGCGCCCTCCGGCACCGGCTCCACCGCCTCGCCGGTCTCCGCGGGAGTCGTCTCGGCACCGGCGGCCCCGGCCTCGGCCACGATCAGGGGCACGAAGGGATCGCGGCCGCCGAAGAAGCGAAACACCCGCGGGGCCTCCGATGGCGGCTCCTCGGCCTCCGCGGGCGCCTCGACCGGCGGCGGCGAGGGAACCACCGGCGTGGGGGCGGCCTGCTCCTCCTCGCCGCCGAGGGTGGTGAACAGGAAGAAGCCGCCGGCGGCCAGCACAATGACCCCCAGGATGATCAGCAGGTTCCGCTCTCGGCTGCTCATGCCATCACGCTCCTGGGGTCTCGACGGCCGCCGGGGTGCCGGCGGGGGTGGTCGGGCTGGCGCCCGGGCTCGGCGTCGTCCCGGGCGACGGGCTGGCACCGGGCGACGGGGTCGCCGCGGCACCGGCCGGAGCCGGCGGCGCCGCTCCGGGGCCGGCGTCAACATCGGTCGTGTAGAACCGCACCTCGAGCTGGACCTGGACCTGTGGGGCTCCGTCGGGGCCCTCGGCGACGGTGATCGTGGGCGCCTTGGAGGCCCGCTGCAGGGTCTCCAGGCGGAACAGGAACTCGTCCACCGGGAAGAACCCCCCGATCACCTGGATCGAGGCGGGGACCTCTGCGGCGCCGCCCCCCGCCGCCGGCACGGGATCCCCCGGGGAGATGGCGAAGAAGTCCACGCCGGCCACGTCGGCCGCGCTCTGGAGCAAGTTGATGAGGCCCGGCAGGTCGGCCACCGGTGGCACCGCCCGGCGGAACCGGGCCAGCTCCCTCCGGAGCTGGGGCGCGTTCTCGGCGGCCTCCTGGAGACGGGACAGCTCCGTCTGGAGGGCCACCTCGTCCTGCTCGGCCTGTTCCAGGCGGTCCTCGGCCTCGCCCACGTCGCTCATCTTCGGGAGCACCAGGAAGAACACGGCCAGGATCGCCACGAGCACGATGATGATCCCTGCGATCAGCGGCGCTCGGCGGTTCACTGTCCGCCACCCCCTCCACCTCTGCGGCCTCGGGCCAGAGCCTGCTCGGAGAGATCCACCGAGCTGGTGAACTGGACGGCCTCCTGCGTTCCGATGTCGGTCTTCGTCGAGTTCGACAGCCACGGGTTCACGAACCCGCGGACGTCCTCCAGCCGCGACAGCCACAGGGCCACGTCGCGGTGCGTGAACGCGAACCCGTTGAAGGAGATCTGTCCCACCAGGGCTCCCGGCTGCGCGGGCTCGGTGCCCTCGGCCCCCGGAACGCCCACCTGTCCATTCACGCCGTTCAGCCAGGCCTGGCCCGGGATCACCAGGCTGATGTCCCGAAGCACGCCCGACCACAGCACGCGGTCCGCCAGGAGTGAGGAGAGCAGGCCTCGGGTCGCCTCGATCTCCATGATCAGGGCGTCGATCTCCTGGAGCTCGCCGATCTGGGCCTGCAGCTGGGCGTTCTCGGCCTCCTGGGCGGCGATGTCGTCCTCGACCTCGTTCAGGCGGAGGATCTGGAGGAAGTAGAAGGCGCCCACGGCGGCCAGCACGATCAGCCCGACCACGATGACCGCTGCCGTGCGGCGACGGACCCTCTGCCGCTCGTAGATCTCCGGAGGTAGAAGGTTGATGCGCACCTAGATCACCTCTGGGGGAGAGCGAGCCCGAGGGATACCGCCAGCAGCGGCTCCGCGTCGGCCATCGTCTCCTCGTCCATGTCCAGCCGGACCGCGACCTTGGCGAAGGCGTGCCCTCGGCCCACCTGCGCGTCCACCCGCTCGTCCAGCAGCTCGACCAGCCCCGGCAGCTTCGAGCCGCCGCCGGTCACCAGCACCCGGCTCACCTCCGCCCCGGGCGTCTGGGCCCGGTAGAAGTCCAGGGAGGACCGGATCTCGTCCACGAGGTTCGCCACGCGGGTCCGGCGGATTCCCTCGACTTCCGTGGCCGGCGGGGCGCCCTCGACGGGCTGACCGCGCTTCAGGGCCTCGGCGTCCTCCTCGGGGATCCCGAGCGACGTCGCCATGGCCACCGTCACGTCCCGGCCACCGGAGGGCAGGATCCGAACGAACCGGGCCACCCCGCGCTCGTGCACGCAGATGTTCGTAACGTCGGCGCCCACGTCGGCGATGGCCTCGCCCCCGAGGTCGGATTCCTCGAGGCCCAGACCCTCGTCCTGTCCCACCGAGCGGATCAGGGCGAACGGCACCAGGTCGACGCCCACGGGCTCCACCTTCGCCCGGACGGCGCAGTCCACCATCTGGTTGATCATCTGGCGCTGGGCGGCCACGACCAGGAGCCGCATCATCCGGGCGCCCTCCTGCTCGAGCTCCTCCAACACGTCGTAGTCGAGGACCGCGTCGTCCACGGGGATCGGGATCAGGTCCTGAACCTGGTACGGCAGCGACTGCTTCATCTCCTTCGGGGGAAGGGCCGGCACGGTGATCTCGCGGACCACGACCCGCTGGTTGCCCACGCCCATAGTGGCCTGGCGGGTCTTGAACCCACCCCGTCCCCAGAGCTCCCGAAGGGCCTGGGCCACGGCCTCCACGTCCCGGACCTCGCCGCTCTGCACGGCCCCCGAGGGCAGCGGAACCTGGGCGGCCCGCACCAGCGAGGCCTGGTCCCCGCCGAGGACCACCTCGGCGGCCCGCACCGCGGTCGAGCCGATGTCCAGGCCGATGTGTCCCTTGGCCACTACTGCTCTCCCTCCACCCGCACCGAGCGCTCCGACAGGTATTTGTTCACGTCCGACTCGCGGATCCGGTAGTTCTTCCCGACGCGGATCGCCGCCAGCTGCCCGGCCTTGATCAGCCGGTACACGGTCATGTTCGAGACCCGCATCGTGGCGGCCACCTCACCCACGGTGAGAAGCCGGTCCCCGACGAACGGACGCCGCTTCGGCAAACCGCTCACATCCTCCGCAGACTGAACAGGTACCACTCTTGCCACACCCACCTCAACATCAACAAGTGCCACATCGTCCTCTACCTCTACTCTCGGTCCAAACGTCACACCTTCAACAACGGACCTGGACCGTAACAAACACATCGGCACGAGTCAACCAGAAACTTGAGGGCCAACCGCCGACAAAGGACAAACTACAGTCCTGTTATTTACTTGTGCCACTCTAGATAACAAAACGGCCGAAGGGAGGATGGCCCACACCCCCGTGGGGCTATCGAGCGCCCAGCAGGTTCAGGTAGAGATCGGAGATCTGGGGTCCGAGCAGGGTCGCCACCATCGCTCCCCCGGCCAGGAAGGGACCGAACGGGATCTGGTCCTTCCGCCCGGCACCCAGGAGGGCCAGGGCCACCAGTGCGCCGATCCCCCCTCCGATCACCCCCACCCCCGCGGCCACCCCCACGTAGGAGAGCCCGAAGGAGCCGAGGACCAGCCCGATCAGGGCCGCGAGCTTCACGTCCCCCATCCCCATCCCCTGCGGCACGGCCACCGCGACCAGGAGGAGCGGGACCCCGTACAGGGCCAGCCCGATACCGGCGTCCACCATTTCCACTCCCCGGCCGGCGAGATCGCCCACCACGATGGCCACCACGAAGAGGGCCAGGGACGGATAGATGATCCGGTTCGGGACCACCCGATGCCGGGCGTCGATCACGGCGATGGCCAGCATGATCCCCAGGAAGGGCGCGGCCAGGCTCGCCGCGTACAGGGGGTCCACCAGGGCGGCTGCCGCCGCGAACAGCGCCCCCGTGGCCAGCTCCGTCAGCGGGTACTCGGCCGAGATCCGGGCTCCGCAGGCCCGGCACCGGCCCCGCAGGAGGAGCCACGAGACCACCGGGACGTTGTCCCGGGCCCGGATCTCGGCGCCGCAGGCCGGGCACCGTGACCGGGGCCGGACGATGGACTCCCCCGCCGGGACCCGGTGGATCACCACGGTTAGGAAGGATCCGAACAGCAGCCCCAGGACGAAGAAGAGGGCCACCAGCACGGTCGGGATGCTACCCGACTACGGCGAGGGGGCGGGACAGAGGGCCGATTCCTGGAAGGGCTCGCACTCCACGAAGGCCTGGCGCTCGACGGAGAAGAACCCCGCCGGCAGCTGCCCGAACCACTCCGGGATCAGCTGGATCGTGGCGTTCCCGCCCTGCTTCTCGAAGCCCTTGGCGTAGATCGTGCAGGTGCAGGTGTTCGTGCCCAGGAGCCGGACCTCGTTCTCCGGAGCGAACAGGGCGCCGAACCACTCGGTGCCGGCCTCCAGCTGCAGCGCTCCGCCCCGGACCACGATCACACCCGAATGGGAGCCGACCTTCTGTCCGGCCGGGTTGATGTACCGGACGTCCGAGGACGTGCTGTCCGGGACCAACGAGGGCCGCCACTTGATCGTGTCGCCGGCGTCGGCGTCGATGTAGAACACCGCGTCCTTGGCGAAGTCCTTGGCCGGCGCTCCGATCGTCGACGGCTGGACCACCACGTTCTCGTTGGTCCCGTTCTTGTAGCTGAAGAAGTTGCCCTGGGACTTGGCGATCTGCTTCATGCCCTCCATCGCCTCCAGCACGTCGGTGTCCGGGAGCGTCACCACCGGCTGGGGCACCCCCATGGCGTCCACGAACGTCTGGTGGCTGTCCCGGTCGTTGGGGAACTTCGACGAGGCCGGGGGGATGGTCCCGGTGGGACCGTGGATCTCGTTGCTGGCCTTGGCGGTCTTCTCGTAGATCTGGAAGTTCGAGAAGACCCCCACGCAGCCGACCGGATCCAGGCCTCCATCGGAGCAGGTCACGTTGGGAGGCGGGTCCGACTGAATCTTGTCGAAGTGGAACCGCCACCCCAGGTCCGGGTCGTTGAAGTCGTTCCCGTCCCCGTCCGCGTCGGTGTCGATCTTCTCCCTGGAGGTCACCACCCCGTTGACCAGCATGCTGATCTGGAGCAGCTGCGGGCCTCCCCCCAGGTCGACGTTCCCGTTGACGAACATCCCGTAGGGGACCTCCTTGGGAACCAGCCAGAACCGTGAGGCCAGGGCCCGGGTGGCGGCCTGTCCCTCCCGGGCCGTGGACAGCACGTTGTACTCGATGTACGGATCCCCCCCGCTCGGCGGATAGAACAGCTCTCCGTCGGTCGGGGAGGTCACGCTGACCTCGCAGGCGATATCGGGGGTGTCCGTCACCAACGAGTTGTTCAGGCACCGCTCCTTCGGCCCGGGGTCCGCGATATCGGAGAACGCGGACGGGTGGGCGAACAGGTACGCGGCGGCCTGGTCCAGGCCGGCCTCCGCGGCGGCGAACGCGTCCTCGGCCCGACGGTCGCGCGCCCCGATGTCCAGCTCGGCCGTGGCCGCGAACAGCACGCTGGCCCCGGCCAGGGCCGTCACCGCCGTGACCATCAGCACGGTCACCGCGGCGATCCCCCGCTGGTCGTGGAGCCGGCTCAGCCTCATCCCGATACCTTGTTCCGGAGCAGGGCCTGAGCCTCGTACACCTGCGTGGTGCCGTCATCGGCCACCGTCAGGGTGATGACCACCCTGGTCACGTTGGCCAGCTCGGACGTGGTCCACCCACCGGTGGGGTTGAGCTCGCTCTGCTCCACCACGCCGTCGTTGTCGGTATCCAGGGCCAGGTTCGATCCGAACATCTCGAAGGTCACTCCATCCACATTCTCGGCAAGCGGCTGCCCCTGGTTGAATTCCGGCCCCCGGTACAGGGCACCGTCGCTGGCCTTCCGGTAGTAGGTGATGCGCTCCAGCGGGGTTCCCGTGCTGATCGTCCCGTCGCCGTCGTAGTCGACCCCGAAGGACAGGCGGTCGACGTCGGTCGGGTTAGTCAGCGTGGCGTACAGCGCGGAGGCCTGCCGCAGTTCCCGGACCATGGTCCGCAGTGCCGTTCGGGCACCCTGCTGGAGGTCGATCCGCTGCTCGGTGTCCAGCCCGCTGCGGATCTGGCTGAACAGGAGCGGGGTGGCGATCGACATGAAGATGGCCAGGACGCTCATGACGATGGCGAACTCCACCAGGGTGTAGCCGCCCTCGTTGGTCCGCCGCAGGATCCACATGTCAGTGCTCGTGGGTGATGTAGGAAGCATCGGCACTGGCGTCCCCCACCCCGACCAGCATGGGCACGAGGGGCTCGGCTCCGGGAACCTCTTGCGTGGTGATCGACAGGATGTTCTTCTGGGCGATGGACGCCGACGAGGAGCCGGCCGCCGGGTCCGTCTGGGCGTCCCTGACCGTGACACCGGCCACGATCGAGAGGGACAGCGTGACCCCGTCGTTCCCGACGTAGGCCGCCGGGATCTGTCCCGGCACCGGGTTGTCACCTGGAGCCAATGAGGTATCCACACGGGTAACGCCGCAGAACCCGCTGTCGGGGTCCTCCAGGGTCGGAGTGCTCGGGTCGTCCTCCCAGCCGCCGCAGCTGGAGTCGAAGCCGAAGGTGAACGGCCCGTTGTACCCGCCGGGGAGGTCGGTCGGATCGGTCGGTGGCTGCTCCGGGTCCCACACCCGGAGCCCCACGACCCTCCAGTCGACGGTCGTGCTTGCCGAGGTCGCGCTGGCCCGGGCCGAGACGTCGACCTCGAGCGATGCGATGGTGACCACCCCCCGGAAGTCCGGGTTCACGGGGATCGACCGGGTGGCCCACACCGCAGCCGCGGGGACCGCCGCGTCGTCGTCGTCGTCGTCGTCCGCCGGGATCGTGCTCAGGGCCATCGACGAGTCCACCTCCACCTCGGTGGTGGTGGACCGCTGCTCCACCAGCCCGGCCACGCTGCCCAGCCGGAGGACCCGCGTCGGCGGCAGGGCCCCGTCGCCCGGCTCCCGGGAGTTGACCTCGAAACCGCCGAGGGCTACGGCGGCCCGTCCCTCCGGGTTCAGCGTGTGCAGGGTCGAGACCCGGGCCTGGGTGGACGCCGACGGATCGCCGGAACCCCAGCCCGCGATCGCCCCGACGCTGTTCAGCGACGCGAACGTTCCCGCGCTCAGGAAGGCATCGTCTGACGCCACGTTGCCGCCCACCGAATTGGGGACGGATGAGGCGGTCGCGCCGGTGTTCGGTTCGGCCGGCTGTTCCGGCTGGACCAGGTTGCCGCTCAGCGGCTCCCGCTCCACCACGTCGAGGGGATCGGCAGAGCCGTCGGATTCGGATCCGGTGACCTCGCGGAACGAGGTCGAGGCCTCCCCCACCGTGGCCAGGATCTCCGCGGTCACGCCGTCGTCGGGGAGCAGACCGTCATGGAACTCCACCCCGGAGAGTTGCGCTGCCAGGACCGATCCGGAGGCCTCCACGTTGGGGACCCCCCGGCGGATGTTGTGGATGATCGTGTCCAGCGAGACCGAGCGGCTCTGGCCCTGGCTGGTCCAGGACACCGAGACGGTCACCTTGACCGACTGGGTGGCCGGCGAGTCCGCATCGGCCATGTCGCTCTGGTATGGGTCCTCGGGCTGCTGGGGCTGGATCGAGCCGTCGTCCTGCACGTTGACGAACTGGACGGTGGTGGCCCGGAGGAAGTCCTTCCCCTCCACCACCAGTGGCGTCTCTGTCGTGGTGAAGGCCCACACGTTCGCCGTGGCGTCGTAGTTCCCGGTGGTATCGGGCGTGATCACCGTCACGCTGGCGTCGTCGGGGAAGTACCAGTCGAGGAGGTCGACCCGGCGCGCCTCGTCGGTCCACGGGATGTAGAACGGGAGCGCCCGGAGCTCCTCCAGCTTCTCCTGGGCCAGGGTCTTGCCCACCTGGTCGAACCGCACCTGGCTGCCGGCGCTCAGGGCCCGGTCGAACATCAACGACAGGCTGACGATCACGATGGCGAACAGGCCCAGCGAGATCGACAGCTCGATCAGGGTGAAGCCCTCCTGGCGGCGCCAGCGGCTCACAGGCCCGTCACCTGCCCTGTCGAGGTGTGCAGGGTCAACGTCTCCGTCCGGTCGAGCCCACCGTGAAGGGTGAGTGAATACGTCGACGGGAGGCTGGTGTGGTATGGGTACGCGCCCCGGGTGTCGAAGTAGGCCGCCTTGTCCGGAACCGTGGCGCCCGTCTCAGGCTCGTCGGTCAGCGTCGCGTTGGAGAACGTGACGTCGCCGGCGGTGAACTCCACCGAGCCGGGAAGCTCGTGGGCTCGCTCCTCTTCCACCCAGGTCCCCCCCTCGTACTTCCACACCTGGTAGGTCCTCGGTGGGGTGAACACCACGTACCGGGGCACCCCCTCGTCCACGGCGCTGCTCCGGGCGTCCCGGAAGACTTCGACCACCTCACGGGCGGCCCCCCGCATCTCCTGGAGGGCGATGTGGGTGTTCACGGCCGGCAAGGCGATGGCGAAGAGCACCCCCACCACCGCCGTGACCACCAAGATCTCGACCAGGGTCATCCCCCGCTGGTCCGTCCAACGGCGAGAGAATCGTCTCATCAGGGACGAAGCGTACCTCGGCATCTGGTCCATTCCTTGTATCTATCGGCGAATTTCAGCCCCACTTGAAGATGGGAAAGGCGAAGGGGCGGCTCCGAAG
>JBOGVU010000056.1:0-17372 GCA_050692915.1 Actinomycetota bacterium
CTCTTGGTGGGCTCCCTCACCGGAAGGCGAGGGCTGGCCCTCGGGATCACCACGGCCGTGGCCGTGGGGACCTACCTCCTCGACCTGTACGCCTCGCTCTCGGAGGCGGTCGAGCCGTTCCGGGGCCTGTCACCCTTCCACTACTACGACGCCGCGGTCCCGCTGCGTAACGGCGTCGACCCCGCCCACGCCGCGTTCCTGCTGGTGGTGACGGTGTTCCTGGCGAGCTTCTCGCTGCTCGCCTTCGAGCGGCGAGACATCGGGGTGTGAGGACGGGCCGCCGGGATCCGGCGGCCCGTTGAGCGTTCCGCGTCTAGGTCAGCAGCGCGATCAGGACGATGATCAGGATGAGCGTTCCGATTCCGATGTACATGTTCGAGCCTCCTTCCTCAGCTCGGAACCTATGTACCCGGCTCCGGCGGACGGCAATCACCCCTGCCGGCCCACCACCACTTCGTCCACCCGGGCGCCCGCGTACAGAGTCCCGCAGGCGGGATTGAGGCCGGAGCACAGCTGATCTGAGGTGAACCGGAACCGCACGCGGACGTCGCCGCCCGGGGACTCGAGCCCGAGCGTGCCCACCGTCCAGCTCGGGTACCCCTCGCTCCGGCCGGTGAGCCGGGCCATCGGGACCCAGCTGGAGTCGCCCGCGCTCCACTCGACGTGGACGAAGTCGAAGCCGTCCTCGATATCGGACTTCAGCCGGAACTCCAGCACCGCCGGGCCGGCATCCGTGGCGATCGGCGGGGACGTCAGCGCCGCGTTCATGTTGTCCACGTACGCAGTGGGCCCCTCGATCCCGTAGCTCGCGGCCGCCGGGTCGTCGGACCCGTCCGCCCCCGCGCCGGGAGCGCCCCGGGACCACGTGGGGACGCCGGTCACAGTCCACCCCTCGTCGCCGGCGTCGAACGAGAACGAGGCGTACGGCTCGCCCAGGACGGGCGGCACCGGCTGGGGAGGGGGCGGGATCTTGCCGCCCAGCGTGGTGGTCCCCTCGACGGCGATGGCCGGGGCGGAACCCTCGGTCCCGTGAACGGGATGCCGCATGGTCGTGGTGGAGTCGAGGAACGAGACGGCCAGGCGGCCATCCGGGAAGATCGTCACCGACTCGAAGTCGAACCGGACCGGGTTCCCCACGCCGGCCACGGCCGCGGTGTCCCCCAGGCCCACGTCGTACCGGCGGAGGAGCCTGGGGGCGGCCTTGGTGATGTCGAGCGTGTACACCAGGTCCTGGTCGGTCCCCTCGACCGCGTCGTGCGCCCGCATGGCTACCGCGGCGATCCCCGCGGCCCGGTTGGCCCGCAGGTCGATCTCGTTGACCGTGTGGTTCGGAGGCAAGCCCACCGTGAGCGTCTTCCAGGTCTGTCCGCCGTCCGCCGAGAGCCGGTAGTCGAATCCCGTGCCCTCCTCCGAGATGACCACGTCGTGCACCCGCCCCGCCGAGTCCACCTGGAAGATGCCCTCGGGGTCCGAGCCGTCCGGGAGGACGTAGGAGGACCAGGCGAAGGTGTCTCCGTCGAGCAGGGACCACCCGGAGAAGAAGTCCGGCGAGGCCAGCAGCTCGCCCGCGCCGAGCTGGATCATGCCGGCGTTCGTGTTCGGCTGCACCCAGTCGTTGTCGGGGTCGGCGACCACCGGCAACGGTCCCTGCACCGAGGCGCCCGACAGGAACCGGTCGACATCCTTGCTGGTGACCGCGATGTAGCGGAGCCCGTCCGTGCTGAAGAACCACGGCTCCTTGGGGATCCCTCCCTTGACGAACGAGACGTACTCGTGGGTCTGCCCGTCGATGGTCACCGGCCCGGGCACCACGGCGATCCATTCGCGGTCGTAGAACGGCTGGTGGACCGGCATCTCCGTGTACAGCCACTGCTGGGTGTCGGCTTCGAACTTGAAGAACTGGAGGTGGTCCCCGGAGTACGGGTCCCACTCCACGCCCAGGACGTCGCCACCCGGTGCCGCCACGATCGCTCCCTCCCCGTTCAGCAGGGGAACCAGGGGCTCGACCCGGCGCCAGGTGAGCCCGCGGTCGTCCGAGTAGTGCACGTACCGGCCGCCGAAGTCCAGCAGGCGCCCACCCGGCGTGGTGGTCAGGTACGTCTCGCAGCAGTTGCCGGTCTCCTCGATGACCCTCCAGGTGGTGGTCATGGCCCGGTCGTCCCTGGGACCCGCGCTCTTGCCGAAGTCCACGCCGCCGAAGCTGGCCTCGGACACGGGCGGGTGAACCACGGTCACCAGGGCCGGGATGGCTGCCGGGGCGCCGGCCGGAGGCACGGACCGGGCCAGGACGGCGGCGGTGGCGGCGACCGCCAGGAGGACGCGACGGGTTCCCATGGCTCACCTCTCGGGTTCGGTGTCGCCCCTCTATTACGACGCCGAGGGCCCGGAGACCTTCCGGTGGTGGCGGGCCCCGCGGCCCCATCGCTCCATCTCCTCGATCACCGGGCGCAGCTCGCCGCCGCGTCGGGTGAGCTCGTACTCGACCCGGGGCGGGACCTCCGCGTACGGGGACCTGGTGACGATGCCCGCCGCCTCGAGCTCCTTCAACCGCTGCGACAGCACCCGGTCGCTGAGCCCGGGGGCGGCGTCCAGCAGCTCGGTGAACCGCCGGGGGCCGTTCAGGAGCGCCCGTACCAGCAGGGCCGTCCACTTCTTGCCCAGGAGCTCGAAGCAGGATCCCGGCTTCTGGCCGCGGCCAGCGTCGTCCCGGGACAGGTCGACCTCCCTAGGGCTGGATGGCGATCTCGCCGGGGCCCGTGAAGAACAGGAGCAGGTTCGCGGCCAGGAGAACGAAGTCGAACTCCCACCCGGTCGTCTGCTGGGCCATGAACCCGCTCTTCCACTGGGTGATCTTGAGGTAGACGGCCCCGATCATGATGATCATGAAGGCCAGGGCCACCAGCTGGGTCAGCACGCCGAGGATCAGGAGCGCCCCGCCCCCCGTCTCGACCAGCCCCTGGATCGTGAACATCCCCACCAGGACCGGCTTTGCCTCCCCGCCCCCCATCATGGCGGCCATGCCTCGGGCCCCCGTGATCTTCGGCAGTCCGTGCACGATGAAGATGACGCCCACGGCGATCCGCAGGGCCAGGAGGCCCCACTCCAACTGGTCCGCCAGGTCGAAGATCATGCCCTCCTCCTCGTGCGCCGGGTTCCCGACGCTTCCTCGAAACAGGTTACTATAGAAAAGTAGGTAACAGGAGGTCTCGTGAGCGATACAGCCGGCGCCGTTCTGCTGGTCGGACGGGTCCTGTTCGCGGCCTATTTCGCCTACTACGGCCTGGGTCACCTCCGAGGATCCAGGGGCTTCGTCCAGGGGACACGGGCCAGGGGACGGCTCCCGGTTCCCTTCCTGGCGGGGTGGCCGGCCGGCGTGTGGCTATGGGCCGGGGCCCTCTCGGTGGCGCTCGGCATCTGGCCCGATCTCGGCGCTCATGCTGGGCGCGTTCGTGTCGCTGACGATGCTGTACGTGCACGACTTCTGGAACCTCGGCCAGGATGCCGGTCGTGAGGCCCAGCGCCAGCTGTTCCTGCGGAACACGGCGTTCGTGGCCTCGTGCGTGGCCCTGTTCGGCACGTTCGCCGGCCTGGGCCGGGGGCTCCCCTTCGCGCTGATCCCGCCCTTGCTCAGCCTGTAGGCCCGTACACTCCGCACCGTCGCCGCCGTCCCCAGCGAGGAGGTGCCAGGTGGCCTGGATCGAGATCGTCGACGAGCCCGAGTCCTCGGGCCGACTGCGCGAGCTCTACGAAACGACGGTCGATCCCGAGTACGGGCGGGTCGACACGATCCTCAGGATCCACTCGCTCCACCCGGAAGGGCTTCGGACACACCAGGAGCTGTATCGCGAGGTGATGACCGGGACCCCTACCCTCCGGAAGGTAGAGCGGGAGATGATCGCCCTGGTCGTCAGCGTCATCAACGAGTGCCACTACTGAATCACCCACCACCGGCGCGGTCTGCGCCGGCTGTTAAAGGACGACGACCTGGCCGAGCGGATAGAGGCCGACTACCGGACCGCAGAGCTTGGTCCCCGCCGCCGGGCGATGCTCGAGTACGCGGAGAAGCTGACCCGTACCCCGGCGGCGATGCAGGCCGGCGATGTGGAAGCGCTCCGCGGGGTCGGCTTCTCCGACGCCGACGTCCTGCACATCGCGGAAGTCATCGCGTACTACGCGTACGTCAACCGCATCGCCGACGGGCTCGGCGTCGACCTCGAGCCATGGATCTGGGGAACCGACCGGTGACGCTGCGTCACTGACCCACGCCTCAGGCCGGCCGAGGCCCCCGCAGGTACCGCTATCGAACGTGGCAGTGCTTGGTCTTCACTGTCACGCCCCGGGGCTCCCACGCCGGGTCGGCCGCGAGCTCCGGGTGCTCCACGAAGATGGTCCCGCTGGCCTTCAGCTTCTGACCGGGCTGGAGATTCCGGATCTTGAGGAACCAGTCCTCCTTGTACGAGCGGTTCTCCAGCGTGGTGGGATGGGTCCATCGGCCCTCGATGATGGCCGTGCATCGCCCCCGAACCGGCTGGGCCCTACGGTTGACGATGGTGTGCTTGATCCGAGCCTCGCTGCTCTCGAGGGTCTGGTTCGTGGACAGGACCCGTTGACGAACCGCGAGCCCGGGCTTGTGCGCGGTTGAAACGCTCGGGGCCAGGACCACCAGGGCCGTGGCCAGGACCACTCCGAATCGACGCATCGAAGTCCCTTCCCTTTCGTCCGACTCGGCGATTGTGACAGCCTGTAGGCCCCGTGGCAAGGATGCCGTGATCAGGTGAATCGCGGTGACCACCACGTTAACGCGCGTACCGGCCGGCGATGCTTCCGACCCGGCTCGTCCTTCTGGGCAGAAGGAATGACAAGGACCCCATTCTGCCAATCGCGTCAGGCAGGAACCCTCCGCCCGGTACCGAACGCTCTAGGCGAGGGGGCCGGGGGAGGATGGCCGGGCAAGACCAACCGCCGCCCCCTGGGGATGATGTTCCTCTCCTCCAGGGTCCGGCCCCCTCAGCATCCGTCGGGGACCTGGAGGTGTTGGTTCGTTCCTTCCGCGAGGAGGTCCACGGCATCTTCCCCGGGAAGCTGCAACCCGCCGGTGATCTGTCCACTGGCGATGAGCCCCTCGAGATATCCGACGGCGCCGGGGCGGAAGGCGGCCACGCGTGTGCCGATCCCCCCCCGTGATCGGGCCCCACCGATATGGACACCCAGTTCCCCGAGTCGCTCTCGTTGCGAAGGAGCAGCGAGGGCGACCGGGCTCCTAGCCCCCCGGCCTCTCCGAGATAGGGAAGTTCACGATCGCCGCCGTCGAGTCGGCAGTCCGATCAACATCCCCCTTCCCGCATCGATGACAGCCAGGCCCGTCAGACACGAGCGAGCGATTCCATTTGACCTACCCATGAACCTGGGCGCCGAATCGGCGAGGAAAGCGACCTTGCGCAGTTGGCAGAGATCGGCGCCGATCAGCGGGCCGCCCGCCGCTCTCCTCATGCACTCTCGGCGATCAGGACCTCCAGCCGCTTAGAGGACGGTGACGACATGGCGGAGAACCGGCCCAATGACAGGCTGCAGTCCGGCAACCGAACTCCTCGCGAACGAGACCCGGAGCATCTCCCCCGGCTGTTTCGGCCGGCGGTCGATTTCGTCGCCAGGATCAGGGCGACCCTGCACTCCAAACTCCTCGTCGGGTTCCTCATCATCGCCGTGCTGCTGTTGGCGATGGGCCTCATGAGTATCTGGGTCATCGGGGCCATGAACCACCAGGCCGGTCAACTGATCCGACTTCAGCGGCGGGCCGATCTCGCTCGGCAAGGGATCTATGCCGTCACTTCACAGAGCCACTATCGAGCTATGGCGTTGATCACCCGCGTCGACTCGTGGAACGACAAGATTGACGCCGCCAAGGAGACCTTCACCATGCAGCTGCGAGGCATCGCTTCGCTCGGAGGGCCTGGGGTGCAGGAGAGTATCGATCGCCTGCGCGACATCGATCTCCGCTTCGAGGAAGCGGGAGCCGAGGTCCTGGCGCTGTATCGCACAGGCGATATCGATCGTGCGCTTGATCTTCACATCTCCGCCGAACACGAGATCTCCCATGAGCTGGAGGACGAGCTCAACGTGCTCATCGCCTCCTCGGAACAGAGGATTTCGGAAGCTAGGAGAGAACTGTTGTCCCTTCGTGGGTTCCTCACGGTCTCGATCGCCCTCTTCTCGGGAGCTAGCCTGATCGCCGCTCTGGGACTTGGGGCGATCCTGTCCTGGTCCCTGATCCGCCCGGTTCGGAAGATGGACCACGCCCTGGCACGGATCGCGGGCGGCGACTTCGAAGAGCAGATCGAGGTTCCCAACCGGGACGAGTTCGGTCGGCTTACCGTGAACCTCAACCGGACCAGTGCTCGACTCGCCACTCTCTATCGGGATCTGACGGAGTTGAACGAGAATCTCGAGAAGACGATCGAGGAACAGCTCGCTCAGCTGCGGAAGGCGGAGCAGTTGCGCCGCTATCTCGCCCCTCAGGTCGCCGATGCCGTGCTGAGCGGTGGTGGGTCCGTGGCGATGACGTCGAACCGACGCAACCTGACGATTCTCTTCGCGGACATTCGAGGGTTTACGTCGATGGCCGAACGCATGGAGCCCGAGGAACTCATCGACTCGCTGAATCAGTACTTCACCGCCATGACGGACGTCGTCTTCCGCCATGGCGGCACTCTCGATAAGTACGTTGGCGATGGCATCCTCTCCTTCTTCGGGGATCCGATCCCCTTCGAGGACCATGCCGAGCGAGCGGTGGCGGCCGCATTCGAGATGCAGCACGAACTCCAGGCCATTCGCGGAGGCTGGTTGCTGGAGAGAGGCGAGGACCTGAACGTAGGAATCGGGATCAGTACTGGATACGTCACGGTGGGAAACATCGGATCCGCCACCAGGACCGAGTACACCGTCATCGGCAATCACGTCAATCTCGCGTCACGTCTTGCGACGACTGCAAAGGCCCAACAGATCCTTGTGTCGGAACGAACCCTGATCGCGGTCCGGGATCACGTCGATGCCACCCCCGTGGACGAGATCTCCCTCAAGGGTGTAAATCGTCCGATCAGGATCTTCGGGATCGTGAATGCCACGGCTGGCCTCCCCGATTCCTGAGGCTCGGCGAGCGAAGGGGCCGCGGGACCTGCCGTTCGCTCGCAGCCATGCCAACAGCTCGCCGGCAGTGTGATCAGGTTCTGTCGGAACTCGCTCCCGGCTGGTGTGCCTTTGCCTCGAAAGAGCGCCCTGGAACGGACACGAACGTTGTTTCGCCCAGGATAGTCTCTACCAATTGCGATCCGCAGTCGTAGCAAAGGCCCTTCCGGCCATCCCGAAGGATGATGATGACCCGCTCGCTGCCGCAGACAGGGCACGTCCTGGGCTTCACTCTCCGTTCCTCCTCCAGCCAGGGCCGGGTATCGGTCCGACCTTCATGGCGACCCAGAGTCCCCAGGAGGCCGCCTCCTCATCCGTGAGGCGCTCCAAGTCCCACACACCTGCCCAGTGGTCGTCGGCGCACAGGGTGACGGGCCTGCCGTGAGCGACCATACCCTCGGCCATCCTCCGCCCCCCCGCAACCAGCTCGGCAAGAGGGACCGGGGTTCCGTCGAGCACGGTCAGGAATGGCCCCAGAGCATCCATAGGGTTCGTGTGCTTGTGGCTCATAGGTCCCCATCCGAATGGTGCGCCTCACGCCGGGGCAGGGAATCCTCCGGAGAACGCAGGTCGACTAATGCAAACGGACGGCCGGCCCGCCCCAAGCGAGGAGGTCAGCGCTCCATACGAAACGTGATCGCGGTGATCTCCCGGGCGAGGGCCTCGACCCCAGCCGTTCGGGATACGCACGAGGCGGCACCGGCGTGTTTGGCCCGGCCCTCGATCTCGCCGTCGATCGAGGCCGCGTACAGGATCACCTGCGGGTTCAGGCCATGGCCCCGGATCCGCCGCGTGGCCTCGATCCCATCGAGCCCGTGGGGGCTGTGGCCCACTACGACGACGTCGGGGACGTTCTCGTCTACCCTCCGCAGGGCCTCGTCCCCGGTCCGGGCCTCCGCCACAACCTCGAACCCGTGGAGGCCGAGGATGTCGACGAGCATCCTTCGGAGGTGCTCTGTGTCCTCCGCGATGACCAGTCGAACGCTCATGGCCCTTCGGCGTCTCACCCTCGAATGCCACTTCCGGAAGGCGCCCCTTACGTACCGGTCTTCGACGGAAGCGACAAAACCCCTGCTGTCAATGAGGAGTCTTCACATGATCGCGGAGCGTGGCCAGCCACGGCGCTGGGCTGAGCCGACTCAGTGGCCCCGGCCCTCCGGCTTGCTGTGGTCGAGAGTGGGGGCCAGCCACCACCGGGACGTCACGACCTTCTGCCTCGTGTAGAAGCGGAACCCGTCCAGGCCGGTGGCGTGGAGGTCGCCGAAGAACGAGCTCTTCCACCCCGTGAAGGGGAAGAACGCCATTGGGGCGGCCACCCCGATGTTCACCCCGAGCATCCCGGCCTCCGCCCGCCGCTTGAACTCTCGGGCGTTGTGCCCGGACGAGGTGAAGATCGAGGCCGCGTTCCCATACGCGCTCGCGTTCAGCATCCGCAGCGCCTCGTCGATATCGGTCGCGCGAAGCACCGAGAGCACGGGGCCGAACAGCTCCTCCTTCCACAGGCGCATGTCCGGCGTCACGCCGTCGAAGATCGTCGGTCCCAGGAAGAAGCCCTGGGAGGGACCGACGCCGCGGCCGTCCAGCGCCAGCGTGGCGCCGCCCTCCTGCGCCTCCTCGATGTAGCCGATCAGCTCCTTCCTCCGCTCGTCCCGGATCACCGGACCCATGTCCGTCTCCGGCTCGGCCCCGGGTCCGAGCCGGAGCCTCGACGCCTGATCGGTGAGCTCGCGGACGAGCTCCTCACCGACGGAACCGACCCCCACGGCCACGCTCCCGGCGAGGCACCGCTGGCCGGCGTTCCCGAACGCGGACGAGATCAGCGCCGTGACGCTCTTCTCCAGGTCGGCGTCGTCCATCACGATGAGGTGGTTCTTGGCCCCGCCGAGCGCCTGGACGCGCTTCCCGTTGGCCGCGGCCGTGGCGTAGATGTACGAGGCGACCCCGACCGAGCCGACCACGGAGATGGCATCGACGTCGGGATGGGCCAGGAGGACGTCCACAGCCTCCTTGGCCCCGTGGACGATGTTGAAGACGCCTGCGGGCAGCCCCGCCTCGGCCAGGAGCTCCCCGATCCGGATGGCCGACAGCGGGGTCCGCTGGGAAGGCTTATGCACGAACGTGTTGCCCGCAACCAGCGCCACCGGGATCATCCACAGGGGGACCATGCTCGGGAAGTTGAACGGCGTGATCCCCGCGCAGACGCCTACGGGGAATCGGACCAGCTCCTCGTCGATGCCCTCGGCGATCTGATCGAGGTTCGTCCCCATCAGCAGCGTGGGCGCTCCGCAGGCGAGCTCGACGACCTCGATGGCCCGCCGCACCTCCCCTTTGGCCTCGGGGAGTGTCTTCCCGTTCTCCCTGACCACCAGCAGCGACAGCTCTTCGAAGTGCTCCTCCAGGAGGCCCTTGAAGCGGAACATCACCTGGGCCCGGTCGGGGACCGGGACGTTCGCCCATTCCGGGAAGGCCTCCCTGGCCGCCCGGACGGCCTGGTCGATCTCCTCCTTGGTCGAGTACGGCAGGAGGGCGATGGTCTCGCCCGTGGCCGGGTCGAACACCGGGTCGACGGGCACGTCCTCCGCGCCGGACTCGCGGAACGTCCCGCCGATGAAGCTCTGGATCCTCGTCGCGCTCATGCGATCGCTCCTCGTCTATGGCTCCTGGAACCGGCTCCTGGGGATGAAGCTCCCCCCTCCCTCCGAACCGAGCCACTCGTCGTTCTCCACGAGCACGTTGCCTCGCTGCATGACGACCTCGGGGAGGCCCCACACGGTCATCCCCTCGTAGCACGAGTAGTCGACGTTCATGTGGTGGCTCTCTGCGGAGATGACCCGCTCGCGGTTCGGATCGAACACCACGATGTCGGCGTCGAACCCCGGGGCGATGGTTCCCTTCCGAGGGTACAGGCCGAACATCTTGGCCGGGTTGGTGGCGATGAGCTCCACCCACCGGCTGGGGCTGAGCTGGCCGGAACGGACGCGCTGGAAGATCAGCGTGACCCGGTCCTCCACGCTGGGCAGCCCGTTCGGGATATCGGCGAAGCTGTCCCTGCCCATGTCCTTCTGTCCCTGGAAGTTGAAGGGCGCGTGGTCCGTGGCCACGATCTGGAGGTCACCCTGGGCCAGTCCCTTCCACAGCTCGTCCTGGTGATCCTTCGACCGGAGGGGCGGCGAGCAGACGAACTTGGCGCCCTCGAAGCCGGGCCGGGCCAGGTCGTCGAGGCTCAGGTACAGGTACTGGGGGCACGTCTCGGCGTACGCCGCGACCCCACGGTCCCTGGCCTCCTGCAGGGCGTCGAGGGCGTCTCGGGAGGACAGGTGCACGATGTAGGCGGGAGCGCCGGCCAGCTCGGCCATCTTGAAGACCCGGTGCACGGCCTCCCCCTCCATGGCCGCCGGGCGTGTCAGGCCGTGGTAGACGGGGTCGGTCTTCCCCTCGGCCAGGTGCTGCTGGACCAGGACGTCGATCGGTCCGCCGTTCTCGGCGTGCATCATGATCAGGGCGCCGCTGTCGGCGGCCCGCTGCATGGCCTTGAAGATCGCCGCGTCGTCCAGCATGAATACCCCGGGGTAGGCCATGAACAGCTTGAACGAGGTGATGCCCTCCCCCACGAGCTGGTCCATCTCCTTGAGGACCTGGTCGTTCACCTCGCGCACGATCATGTGCAGCCCGAAGTCGGTCTGGGCCTTCTGCCCCTTCTCGAACCACCGATCCAGCCCCTGGCGGAGCGACTTCCCGTAGTCCTGGAGCGCGAAGTCCACGCAGGTAGTCGTCCCGCCGAACGCCGCGGCCCGGGTGCCGGTTCCGAAGTCGTCGGAGCAGAAGCTCCCCCCGAACGGCAGGTCGAAGTGCGTATGGACGTCCACGCCCCCTGGGATCACGTAGCGGTCGGTGGCATCGATGGTCCGGTCGGCCTGCACGTCGAGGTCCAGGGCGATCGCCGCGACCTTCTCGTCCTCAACCAGGACGTCCGCCTGGAGCGTCTCGCTGGCGGTCACGACCGTACCGTTCGTGATGAGCGTCTTCACTTCCCGAGCTCCCCGAACGCCACCTCCAGGGTCTCCACGGCTCTGGCCGCGTCGTCCTCTGTGATGGTCAGCGGAGGGGAGATCCGAAGGACGTTCCCGTACAGCCCGCCCTTGCCGAGAAGGAGCCCTCGCTCCTTGCAGATCTCCATGACCCTGCCGGCGGCCTCCGGGCTCGGATCCTTGCTCTCGCCGTCCTCGACCAGCTCGACGCCGATCATCAGACCCTTGCCGCGCACCTCCCCGACGACTTCGAAGCGGTCCTCGAGATCCTTCAGGCCTCGATACAGATGGTCGCCGACCTTGTACGCGTTCTGCTGGAGGTCGTTCTCCTCGATGTGATCCAGGTTCGCCAGAGCGTACGTCGAGGCCAGGGGGTTGCCGCCGAAGGTGGAGATCGAGTTCGCTCGAAGCGAATCGACCATCTCGGCCCGGCCGACCACGGCCCCGATGGCCATCCCGTTCCCCAGGCCCTTGGCGCAGACCATGGCGTCGGGGCGGACGCCGAAGGCCTCGCTCCCCCAGAACGCCTCCCCGGTCCGGCCGAACCCCGTCTGCACCTCGTCGGCGATGAAGGGTATCTCGAACTCGTCCAGGATCGATTTGACGATCTGGAAGTACTCGGCCGGCGGGGTGATGAAACCACCCACGCCCTGGATCGGCTCGGCGATCATCGCCGCCGGCTCTCCCGTGGTCGTGGTCTCGATCACGTTCCGGAGGTCCTCGGCGCAGGCCACCCCGCAGTCCGGGTACTTCAGCCCGAGCGGGCACCGGTAGCAGTACGGAGCGAGCGCGTAGGACACGTTCAGCGGCGAGAACGACGTGGCCGACCATCCCTTGTTCCCCGTGATCCCCACGGCTCCGAAGGACCGGCCGTGGTAGGAGTGCCGAAGGGCGATGATCTCGTTCGAGCGGCGCCACGTCGTGGCGAACAGGAGGGCCGCCTCGACCGCCTCGGTCCCGGAGCCGACGAAGAACGCCTTCGTCGGCGGGTCGATCGGAGCGAGGCCGGTCATCCGTTCGGCCAGGTCCACCATCGGCTTGATCAGGTAGACCGTCGAGGTGTGGGCGATCTTGTTCGCCTGCTCGGTCAGTGCCTCGACGAGCCTGGGGACCACGTGGCCCGAGATCGTGGTGACGATGCCGCCGAAGAAGTCCAGGTACTCCTTCCCGGCGGTGTCCCACACCCGAGCGCCCTCCCCCCGAGCGAGCTCGATCGGCTCGTCGTAGTACAGGAGGAGCCACGACGGCAGGGCCTCCTTGTGCCGGGCCAGGAGCTCCGCGGCGCCCCCATCCTCGGTCATGGCAGCAGCTCGGTCAGCTCGCCGTAGGTCTCGGGCCGGCGGTCACGGAGGAACTGCCAGGTGTTCCGGACCTCCCGGATCCTCTCGAGGTCCAGGTCGGCCACCAGCACCTCGTCCTCCGAGTCCGAGGCCTGGGCGATGATCTGACCGCGCGGGTCGCAGAAGTACGAGGAACCGTAGAACCTCGCGGACGACAGGGGCGCCTCCACACCGACCCGATTGATCGCGGCGATCCAGTACCCGTTCGCCACAGCGTGCGCCGGCTGCTCCAGCTCCCACAGGTACTTCGAGAGCGACTCCACGGTGGCCGAGGGGTTGAACACGATCTCCGCGCCCTTGAGGCCGAGGGCCCGGCCGATCTCCGGGAAGTGCCGATCGTAGCAGATGATCAGTCCGATCTTCCCCACCGACGAATCGAAGACCGGATACCCGAGGTTGCCCGGCTTGAAGTAGAACTTCTCCCAGAAGCACGGACCCACGTGCGGGATGTGGGTCTTGCGGTACTTTCCGAGGATCGACCCGTCGGACTCGATCACCACCGCCGTGTTGTAGTACACGCCGGTCTGGGCCTCCTCGTAGAACGGCACGACCAGCACCATCCCGTGCTCCCGGGCCACCTCGCGCATCCTCGTCACCGTCGGTCCGTCCTCCGGCTCGGCCTCCGCGTACCACTTGACGTCCTGCTCCGCCGGGAAGTAGGGGCCGTGGAAGATCTCCTGCAGGCACGTGACCTGAGCGCCATCGGCCGCGGCCTTCCCGATCAGGTCGATGTGCTTCTCGACCGCCTCCTGCTTCGACATGTTCGCATGCGCCTGGATCACGGCCGTTCGTACCGTGGTCATCTCCCTCCTCCTCTCGTCACCTCGTCATGTGAACTCGGGGATGATCTCCTTGCCGTACGTCTCGATGATCGCATCGGGGCCCTCCACGGACATGGCGTAGATGTTGAACTGGTCCACGCCCAGATCCTCGAGCGTGCGCAGCTTCTCCTTGCACTGGTCGACGGTCCCGATGACGCAGAACCGGTCGACGATCTCGTCGGTCACGAACTCGGCATGTTCCGCCCCGCGGCGCCCGTGATCCTTGTAGTCGTAGTGGTCGCGGGCTTCGACGTAGTCCGTGAGCTCCTTCGGCAGCTCGTCGCCGGCGTAGCGATTGACCAGGTCCACGACGTGGTTCGACACCAGGGCGGGGAACCACCGGACCTGTTCCCGGGCCGCGGCCAGGTCGTCACCGACGAAGGTCGGCGCCGCGCTCATGATCTTGATGTCGTCGGGATCCCGCCCCGCTTCCTCTGCTCCTTCTCGGATGTAGGCCAGGGACCACTCGATGATGAATGGGTCGGCGAGCTGCATGACGAGCCCGTCGGCGACCCGGCCGACGGCCCGGAGCGCCTTGGGGCCGTAGGCGGCGATCCAGACCGGGAGGTCCCACCGGGCCCACTTGAGCTGGATGGGAGTGCCCTCGTAGTCGACCTCCCTTCCCGCCACGAGATCCCGGATGAGGCGGGCGGCCCATTCCATCCGCTCCACGCTGACCGGCGCCTTGCCGATGACCCGCCGGGCGCTGTCGCCGCGCCCGATGCCCATGACCATCCGCCCACCGGAGAGGTCGTCGAGCGTGGCCAGGACGCTGGCCGTCACCGTGGGATCCCTGGTGACCGGGTTCGTCACGAGCGGCCCCATCCGGATCCGCTCGGTCTCGGTGGCCATGAGGGTGAACGTCGGGTAGACCTCCTGCCAGAGAACGTGGGAGTCCCACATCCACACGTAGTCGAAGCCGCTCCCCTCGGCGTGCTTGGCCAGGTCGACCCACTGCCGGGGAGGTGGGTCGGGAGCGAAGCAGACCCCGAACTGCATCAACTGCCCTCACCGCGTTCCATGGCCTCGTCCCTCTTCCAGTCGCTGACCTCCGAAGCCTACCTCTCGGCTGGTCGGCGGGAGGAAGCCCCCTTCGGACTCGGCTTTCCGAGCGCTAGGACAGGAATTCGTCGATCGCGTACTGGTCGCCGGGGTGACCCCAGAACTCGGTGACCTTGCCGTCCTTGATGTGCAGAACGTGCGCCTGCCGGTCCTCGAGCGTCTTCCCCTGCCGCTCGCCCCGAGCCACCACCAGGGCCACGGCGTGGTCGTCGTTGGCCAGGATGTCGTGGATCTCGAGGCTGAACGTCCCGCCCGTCATCTCCATCGTCTTGGCCAGGAAGCCAAGCACCTCCTCCTTGCCCCGGTAGTCGCCGGCCAGCGGGCCTCGCCCGCCGACGTGCCAGACGACGTCATCGGCGAAGAAGTCTGCGACCCTCTGCATATCGGCCTTGATGAAGGCCTTGTATCCCTGCCGCGCCAGATCCTCGTTCGGATGGGCCATCGCTCCTCCTCTCCAACCCGATTCTATGGCCGACGCCACTGCCGCGTTTCTTCCGCGTCGGCTGGGGGCCTGACGCTTCACGTACCGGATCAGCGTACGGACCTGCTGCCGGCCACCCCCTGGCCAGGAGTCAAATTGCTGCTCGGCGCGAGCGGTCCGCGATGTCCGTGTGCGCTCACGGGACGGCCGTTTCCCAGCTGGTGCGCCCGGAGGGACTCGAACCCCCAGCCTTCTGATCCGTAGTCAGACGCTCTGTCCAAATTGAGCTACGGGCGCGCGGAGGCGGCGCGATTTGAACGCGCGAGGGGCTTGCGCCCCAACGGGATTAGCAATCCCGCGCCATAGGCCTGACTAGGCGACGCCTCCGCACCCAGTCTACCGAACCTCAGGGGGAGGCCGAGCGGACCGGGCTGGCGGCCACGACGTGCCCGTCCGCGTCGAGGGCGGCCACGCTCCAGGTCGAGCTCGGGGTCAGCACTGGACCCTCGCCCCCCTCCGGCCGGTCGGGAACCCCGCCGAGCGCCACGGAAGTGGCCGGGCCCTCCCAGGCCCACACCGCCCGGCCCTCGGCGTCCAGCACCACCAGGCGGTACGCGGTGGCGCCATCCACGGGTTCCCATTCGAACGTGGGCGTTTCGCCGGCTCCCTCCTCCGGCGGAGCCGTCAGCTCGACCGCCGCCGCGACGGCGCCCTCGCCGATCGGCTCGTCCACGTTCCCCCCATCCCCAGCCACTCCCCCGTCCCCGGCCCCTGCGCCGCCCGTGCAGGCGGCGAGGATCAGCATTCCCGCCAGCGCGAAGGCCGGTCTCCGCGTCACGGCTGCACCTGCGCCAGCCCGCCCTGTGCCTTGTCCGCCAGGGCGTCGAGCCCGAACTGCTGCGCCCCGATCAGGATGTCGATGATCGTTTGGGCGTCCCCCGTGGCGATCGCCTCGTTCAGCTTCAGCTCCAGGCCAGCCTCGAAGCCGGCCAGCAGTTCCTGGGCCTTCTGCTTCAGCGGAGCCGAGCCGGGGACCGAGGCCCCGACGGCGCCGACCCGGATCCCAACGCCCAACAAGCTGAGGAGATAGTGGGTTGGGAAGTTCTCCGGAAGCTGGGCCGGCGCCTCGAGGAGGTCCTGGAACAGCGCCGTCAGGAGGGTGTCGCTGAGCCCATGCTCGAACCCCTCGGGCGGCTCCTGACACGGGCCGAGCCCGAGGATCTTGGCGTTCAACGCGTCGATCTGATGGGCAAGCGCCGGGAGTTCGTTGGCAGTGAAGTCCTCCAGCGCGATGAGCTCCGCCGTGAGCGACTTGTACTCGTCCACGATCGCGGCCGAGGCCGAGCCGCCCGCCGTCCGGATGGCCACGAACTTCGCCGTCACCGAGGTGTTGAAGCCGTAAGACTGCTGGATCTTGCGGGTGTCCGCCGCCAGATCACCGGTGACCTTGTTGCACGACGCGAAGGTGGGAGAGAAGCTGCCGCTCGCCGCGAACGACCCGCTCACCGGAACGGTCCCGAAGTCCTGCACGTTCACCGTTCCTTTGAAGCCGACCTGGCCGAACCCCTTGACCACCGCTGCGGTCCCAGAGAGCTGGAGGGTCTCCACGATGCTCAGCTTGCCGGTGGCGTTGGGCACCTGGCTCTGACCGGTTCCCTGGAGGGTCATCTCCCCGCCGGTGACCTCGCCGCCGTCGATCCCGAGGGTGAACGCCGACGTCCCGCTTCCCGAGGCGAAGATGTCCTTCTTGGAGATGGCCCCGGTCCAGATGGCGGTCCCCTCCCATGCACCGTCGGGGAACGCCACGCCGTTGGCTGCCCCCGCCGGGATGATCCCAGCCACGAGGAGGCCCAGCGCAACGACCGCGGCCAGCCATCTCATGGCCGAGGAGGCTACCCGGGGGGCCTGTGGGTGGCCTTAAAGGGGAGGATCTACCCCACATCGCCTTTCCTGACTGCGCTCCGCAGTCAAGTCGTGGCACTTTCGGCCGATACCTCATTCCTAAGCGCCGTCAGTCGATCGGCCGAGGGGGTTGGAGAGTGGAGGATCGCACGGATCGGTGGGAAGCCCGGCCCATCCTGAGCCTGGCCCTCCGGGGCGTGGTCCTGCTGTTCCCGATCGCCGCGGGCGTCGGGATCGCCGCGTTCCTCTCTCGAGCCATCCCCAGACCGCCCGGTGGCGAGGCCATCCTGTGGTGGGCGGGGCTCTTCGCGGCGTCGGCGGTCACGGCCTGGGCGGTCGACCGCGTGGCCAGGCGACTCCTCCCCCTGGCCGTGCTGCTGCAGCTAACGATGCTCTTTCCTGACCGGGCGCCGTCCCGGTTCGCCGTGGCCCGTAAAGTCGGCACCACCAAGGGCCTCGAGGAGCGGGTCCGGAGGGCCCGCGAGGCCGGGGAGGAAGACGACCCCACCCAGGCCGCGGTACGGATCTTGGAGCTGGTGGCCACGCTCAACGCCCACGACCGGCAGACCCGAGGACACTCGGAGCGGGTCCGCGTGCTCACCGACCTGCTGGCGGC
>JBOGVU010000057.1:0-16859 GCA_050692915.1 Actinomycetota bacterium
CAACTCCTCCGAAGATCGGGTGCTCGAGGCGGTCCGGGCCGGCCTCGATGCCGGTATCGGCTGGATAGACACCGCCGAGGTGTACGGAGACGGCACCTCGGAGACGCTCGTGGGGAAGGCCGCGGCTGGGCGGGCCGACGAGGTGCTCATCGCCACGAAGGTGGCCCCCCGGCGCGACGGCACCGGCTTCCGGGCCGACCAGGTCCGCCGGGCCTGCGCGGCCAGCCTGGAGCGGCTGGGGCGCGAACGGATCGACCTGTACCAGCTGCACTGGCGGGACGACGAGGTCCCGGTCGAGGAGACCTGGGGCGCCATGGCCGAGCTCGTCGACGAGGGGCTGGTCCGGCACATCGGCGTGTCGAACTTCGATCGCCAGCTGATCGAGCGCTGCGAACGGATCCGCCACGTCGACTCCCTGCAGCCTCACTTCTCCATGCTCTACCTGAAGCACCGCGACCTGATCCGGTGGTGTGGAGTCCAGGGGATCGGCGTGGTGTGCTACGGGCCGCTGGCGTACGGGCTCCTCACCGGGGCGATCGGCCCCGACACCACCTTCGACCACGGCGACTGGCGGAGGGGCCGCGGCGGCGTCTCGTACTACCGGGAGATGTTCGCTCCCGGGAAGCTCAGGCGAAGCCTGGCAGTGGTCGACGCTCTCAGGCCGGTCGCCGATCGCCTGGGGATCACCGTGGCCCAGCTCGCCCTGGCCTGGGTCGTCCACCAGCCCGGCGTGACCGCGGCGATCGCGGGGAGCCGGAACCCGGA
Source organism: Actinomycetota bacterium (assembly GCA_050692915.1). Lineage (GTDB taxonomy): Bacteria > Actinomycetota > UBA4738 > UBA4738 > CALAEC01 > CALAEC01. The sequence continues at coordinate 766 of JBOGVU010000057.1, forward strand.
CCACGTCCGGCAGAACGCCGGCGCCGGCGACGTCGAGCTGGAGGAGGACACGCTTCGGGAGATCGAGGCCATCCTCCCGCTCGGCCCGAGCGCCGCCGTGGGTTCCTAGAGGGCGCTGCGCGCCTTGGCCGGGTCGTCCGCGACGAACACGAGCGCGTCGCCAGTGGCCACGTAGTAGACCTCAATGTTCACCCCGGCATCGGCGAGCTTCCGCGCGGTGCGACCGAGCTCGCCGGGGTTGTTCGGGGCGTCGACCACCAGGGCCTCTTGCTCGGCGGCGACCTGGATCCCGGAGGCCTCCAGGGCGCTCCGGGCGGCGGCCGCGTCCTCGACCAGGATGTGGACCTGACCGCTCCCGGCGCCCGTGGTGGCGCACCCCCCGTCGATGTTGACTCCCGCGCCGCCCAGGGCCTCGCCGAGGCGGGCCAGCTCCCCGGGGCGGTCCTCCAGCGAGATCGTCAGGTCCGTGGCCATGGCTCCCTCCCTGTTGTCGGAGCGCCCTGGATACCGCGAAACGGCCCCATCGGTCAAGGGCTCGCTCCGGTCGGTCGGGCCCGGCGAAGTAGGATGGGGCCTCGAAGAGCCGAGGAGGAGGCGGGTGATGGCCGAGGAGTTCCGGAACTACATCGGGGGGAAGTGGGTCCCGGCGGCCTCCGGGGAGACGTTCGAGTCACGGAACCCGGCGGACCGTGACGAGGTGCTTGGTACCTTCCCCCACAGCGGCCCGGAGGACGTGGACGCCGCCGTCCAGGCCGCTGAGGAAGCGTACCGCGACTGGATGATGACCCCGGTTCCCGACCGGGCCGACTACCTGATGCGGGCGGGCCTGGTCCTGGAGCGGCGGAAGGAGGAGCTCGCCGAGCTGATGACCCGGGAGATGGGCAAGACGCTCAAGGAGTCCCGGGGCGACGTCCAGGAGGGGATCGACTTCATGTTCTACATGGCCGGGGAGGGGAGGCGGTTCTTCGGCCACACGATGCCCTCCGAGCTCAAGAACAAGTTCTCCATGACGGTCCGGCATCCGATCGGGGTGGTCGGCCTGATCGCGCCGTGGAACTTCCCCATCGCCATCCCCGTGTGGAAGATCGCCCCGGCGATCGTGGCCGGGTGCACCAGCGTGTTCAAGCCCGCCCAGGACACCCCGCTCCTGGCCACCCTCCTGGCGCAGACCTTCGAGGAGGTCGGGCTCCCGGCGGGGGTCCTGAACCTCGTCCACGGCTTCGGCCGGGAGGCTGGGGTGGCCCTGGTCGATCACGACAGTGTCCGCGGGGTGTCGTTCACGGGCTCGCTCGAGGTCGGTCGGCAGATCGCAGAGAAGTGCGGCCGGACGATGAAGCGATGCTCCATGGAGTTGGGGTCCAAGAACGTGCTGATCGTCATGCCGGACGCCGACCTGGACCTGGCGGTGGAGGCCTCGGCGTGGGGGGCCTTCGCCACCAGCGGACAGCGATGCACCGCCACCTCCCGGCTGGTGGTCCACGACGCCGCCCGGGGCGAGTTCACCGAGAAGCTCCTGGCTCGCGTCTCCGGGATGAAGGTGGGCAGCGGGCTCGACCCCGAGGTCGAGCTGGCTCCGGTGATCAATGAGCAGCAGAAGCAGCGGATCCTCGAGTACATCGAGATCGGCAAGCAGGAGGGGGCGAAGCTGCTCACCGGCGGCGAGGAGCTCACCGGCGACGGCTACGACAAGGGGAACTTCATCGCGCCGACGGTGTTCGACGACATGACGATCGACATGCGGATCGCGCAGGAGGAGATCTTCGGGCCGGTGACGGGGATCATCCGGACCGACGATGTCGACGAGGCGATCCGGTTCGCCAACTCCACGCAGTACGGGCTGTCGGCCTCGATCTACACCCACGACATCACGAACGTGTTCCGGGCGATCCGCGAGCTGGAGTTCGGGATCGTGTACGTGAACGCCCCGACGATCGGCGCGGAGATCCAGCTCCCCTTCGGCGGGATGAAGAGCACCGGGAATGGCCACCGCGAGGCCGGCCCTCAGGCCCTCGACGAGTTCACCGAGTGGAAGGCGGTGTCGGTGGACTTCTCGGGGAGGATCCAGAAGGCGCAGGGGATCGACTGAGGGAGTGGCCCGCCGGCGGATCGCATCCGGGTCGCCGTTCGAGCCAACGTTCGGGTACGCCCGCGCCGTCGTGGACGGCGACAGGGTGTTCGTCTCCGGGACCGCCCCCATCATGCCGGACGGCGAGGCGCCGCCTCCGGACGCGTACGGCCAGGCCAAGCGATGCCTGGAGATCATCCTCGCGGCCCTGGGGGAGGCCGAGGCCGGGGCCGGCGACGTGGTCCGCACCCGAGTGTTCCTGATCGACCGGGCCGACTTCGACCAGGTCGCCCGGGCTCACGCGGAGGTCTTCGCGGACGTTCGGCCGGCCAGCACGGCCGTGATCGTGGCCGGGCTCCTCGATCCTCGCTGGCTGGTGGAGATCGAGGCTGACGCGGTGCTCGGCGGATGAGCGGCGGGGTCCGCCTGGTGTACTCGCCGGACCTGGTGCGCTACGACCACGGGCCCCAGCACCCGCTGAAGCCGGCCCGCGTGCTGCTGACCCGGGAGCTGATCGCCGCCTACGGCCTCCTGGACGGCCAAGCGGTGGAGGAGATCCCGGCCCGGCTCGCCTCGGACCAGGAGCTGGAGCTCGTCCACACCCCACGGTACATCGAGGCCGTGAAGGCGGCCGGCAACGGCGAGCGGGGCGACTGGTGGCGGTTCGGGTTCGGGCCCGGGGACAACCCGATCTTCCCGGGGATGCACGAGGCCTCGGCCCGGGTGGCCGGCGCATCCCTGGTGGCGGCACAGGCCGTGATCACGGGTGAGGCGGAGCACGCGTTCACCCCCGCCGGCGGCCTGCACCACGCCATGCCGGAACGGGCCTCCGGCTTCTGCGTCTACGACGACCCCGCCCTGGCCATCGCCTGGATGCTCGGCCACGGGGCCGATCGCGTCGCCTACGTCGATGTCGACGTGCACCATGGCGACGGGCCGCAGGCCATCTTCTGGGAGGACCCCAGGGTGCTCACGATCTCGATCCACGAGTCCGGGCGCTACCTGTTCCCGGGCACCGGGTTCACCGATGAGCGGGGCGGCGGGCCGGCCGAGGGGACGAAGGTGAACGTGCCGCTCCCCCCGGGCACCGGGGACCAGGGCTGGCTCCGAGCGCTCCGCGAGGTGGTACCCGGGCGGGTTCGAGGCTGGCGCCCGGACGTCCTGGTCACCCAGCTCGGCTGCGACACCCACCACACCGACCCGCTGGCGCACCTTGCCCTGTCCACGCGGGCATACCGGGAGGCGGCCGCGATCCTCCACGAGCTGGCCCACGAGGCCGCCGGTGGACGGTGGCTGGCCACCGGGGGCGGCGGGTACCAGTGGGCACGGGTCGTCCCGCGCGCCTGGACCTTGTATTTCGCGGAGATGGCCGAGCGGCCCGTGGAGGACGACCTCCCCCACGACTGGGTCGAGCTGGCGGCCAGGGAATCGGGGGTCACGGTGCCGGACACGCTATCCGAGGATCCGCCGGCCGCCTTCGAGGACGATGCGGCCATCGACAGGGTGGTCGACGAGGTCCGGAGGATCACCGCGCCGTGAGGGCCACCAAGCTCGTCTGCACGCTCGGCCCCGCCAGCGAGGCCCGGGTGGGAGAGCTGATCGAGGCCGGCATGGACGTGGCCCGGATCAACTGTTCGCACGGCGGTCGTGACGACCACGACCGGCTCCTCCAGGCCGTCCGGTCGGCCTCCGACCAGGCCGGCCGGAGGGCGGGCGTCATGGCGGATCTGTCCGGGCCGAAGGTCCGGCTCGGCGAGCTCGAGGGGGGCGAGATCACCCTGGAGGCCGGCGGGCGATTCGCCCTCCGTACGGAGGGCCTGGGCGATATCAACGGCGCGGCCACCACGCACCCCGGGCTGGCCGGTGAGCTCGAGCCCGGCGACAGGGTCCTCTTGGCCGACGGGGCCGCCGAGCTGCGCGTCGTGGAGAGGGCCGGCCGCGACGTGATCACCGAAGTGGTCCGGGGCGGCACCGTGCGGTCCCGGGCCGGCGTGAACGTCCCGTCGGAGCGCCTGAGGATCCCTGCCATCACTCCTAAGGACGAGGACGACTTGGCGTGGGCGGTGGAGGCCGGCGTGGACATGGTCGCGCAGTCCTTCGTCCGGCAGGCCTTCGACGTGAGGGCCCTGGCCGGCTTGATCGGCGAGCCCCGGCCCGTGATCGTGGCGAAGATCGAGACGGAGGCGGCGGTCGCGGACGCCGCCGCGATCATGCAGGCGGCGGACGCGGTGATCGTGGCCCGCGGTGACCTCGGCGTGGAGATGGCGCTCGCTGAGATCCCCGTCCATCAGAAGCGGCTGGTGGCCCTGGCCAACCGGGCCGCCGTGCCGGTCGTGGTGGCCACCCAGATGCTCGAGTCGATGATCACGGCGCCCAGGCCGACCCGCGCGGAGGCCGGCGATGTGGCCGGCGCGGTGTTCGACGGAGCCGACGCCATCATGCTGTCGGCGGAGACCGCCATCGGCGCCTACCCCGTCGAGGCGACCAGCACGGCGGCGTGGATCCTGGAGGTGGCGGAGACCGAGGGGGCCGAGTTCCTCCCGGCCGGGCGTGAGCCCGACGCCCTGGACCTGGAGGAGCTCCCGCTGGCCCGGGCGGCCGCGGTGGTGGCCCGCCGCGGCGAGGCCGCCGCCGTGGCGTGCTTCACCCGTACCGGGCTGACCGCCCGGCTCCTCTCCGCGGCCCGTCCGGGGGTGCCGATCGTGGCCTTCTCGCCGGACCCTCGGGCGGTGGGGAGGATGATGCTGTTCCACGGGGTCCGCCCGCTGCCCATCGACGCCCCGGAGGACACCGACGGCATGATCGCCTCGATGGACGCCGGTCTCCGCTCGGCCGGCCTGGTCGAGCCTGGGGCGGGCGTGGTGATGGTGGCCTCGTCGCCGGCGGGGCAGACCCACGCGAACCTGCTGAAGGTCCACCGGGTCGGCTCCACCGGTCGTTGACACGCTCGGGCACGGTCATCTACCGTGCCAAGCGCCAGCTGGGAAGGAGGAACCGATGCGTCCGGACGGAGGCGCCTCCGCGCGCCCGCCCCTCGTCACCGCCGCCGGGATCCTGCTGATCGTGTCCGGCGTCCTCACGGTGCTCTTCACGATCTTCCTCTTCGACGTGTCCGGCGCGGCGGTCTTCTACGTCCTCCTCACGCTCGCCGTCGCCGCGATCACCATCTGGGCCGGCGTGCAGGTGCTCCAGCTGCGGGAACAGGGGCGGATGCTCGGGATCATCCTGGCCGGCATCGGCGCGGTGTTCGCCCTGCTGGCCCTCTTCCGGGGCACGCCGATCTCCGTGGTCAACCTGGCACTCGACGGGTTCATCCTGTATGCCCTGGTGACTTCGGCCCCGGCCTTCCGCTAGCCACCCCGGTCGGGTACAGTTCATACGTGACGACTTCCCCGGGCGACCAGCCGGCCGAGCCGTTCGAGTGGAAGGGCCGAGCCGGGCCCTTCACTCTTGAGTTGACGCCGCCCGTCTTCCGGCCCACCCACATCAGCCTGGCGCTGGCGGAGTCCCTCGAGGTCCGTCCCGGCGAGACCGTGGTGGACGTGGGCTGTGGGAGCGGCGTGCTCAGCTTCGTCGCCGCCAAGCTCGGCGCGGGGCGGATCTACGGGAGCGACATCTCCGAGGAGTCGGTTCGGGTGGCCACCGAGAACGCGCGGCTCCTCGGCCTGGCGGACCGGACCGAGTTCCGCGCAGGGAGCCTGTTCGAGCCCCTCCGCGACGTGACGGCCGACGTGATCATCGGCGACGTCTCGGGGATCCCCGACGACCTGGCCGAGGTCAGCGGGTGGTTCCCGGGCGGCCACGCGGGGGGACCGACCGGGGCCGAGGTACCGGTGGCCATGCTGGAGTCGATGGGCGACTGTCTCCGGCGCGGGGGCCGGATGTACCTGCCCACCGCGACGATCCAGGACGAGAACTCGGTGCTTGCCGCGGCTCGCCGGATCTTCGGCGCCGGGAACCTCGCCGAGGTCGTCGAGCGGGAGTTCCCGCTCCCGAACATCGTGGCCAGGTCGAAGGCCGTGGCCCGGCTCATGACCGAAGGGCTGATCGCACTCCGCCAGCGGGGGAGCCGGCTCCTGTGGCGCCTGGCGATCTGGCGCTGCATCCGCCCCTAGGGAGCGTTCCCACAGTTCGAAGCCAGCTCAGACGGGGAGGGCTCACCATGGCCAAGCTGATCTACTCGGCGATCACGTCGCTCGACGGCTACGTAGCGGACCAGGACGGCAACTTCGACTGGGCTGAGCCGGACGAGGAGGTGCTCACCTTCATCAACGACCTCGAGCGGCCGGTGGGCACCTACCTCTACGGGCGCCGGCTGTATGAGGTGATGTTGGCCTGGGAGACCCTGCCCCTCGCCGACCAGCCGCCCTTCTTCAAGGACTTCGCGGAGATATGGCGGGCGGCCGACAAGATCGTGTACTCGGGGACGCTGGAGTCTGTATCCAGCGCCAGGACGAGGATCGAGCGAGACTTCGACCCTGAAGCGGTACGGCAGCTGAAAGCGTCAGCGGGACGTGACATCAGCGTGGGCGGTCCGGACCTCGCCGCCCAGGCGATCAAGGCCGGGTTGGTCGACGAGCACCACCTGTTCCTCGCGCCCATCGTGGTGGGACGCGGCAAACGGTCTCTCCCCAACGATGTCCGCCTGGAGCTCGAGCTGCTTCACGAACGCCGTTTCGGCAACGGCATGGTTCATCTTCACTACCGCGGTAGGGCGTGAGGAGATGGCAACGCTGCCCGGAGGTCGAGCTCACCGGGGCGCTTCCGCGGTCCCGGCCCGCCGCCCCGCGATCCTGGCCTGCGCCGCCCGGTAGAGGGCCGGCGCCAGCAGCCGGGCCGCCTGAGGGGCGGCCAGCCACCGCGGCACTGAGACCTCCGGGCCCTTCCGGCGCCGAATCACGTCGACCACGGCGCGGGCCACTCGCTCCGCCGACAGGATGAACGGACGGGCCACCGGGTCACGCCACAGGGGGCTGTCGGCGGGGAAGAACGCTTCGGTGGCCACCAGGCCGGGGTTCACGACCGTGACCATCACCCCGCGGGGCCGGAGCTCCGCGTGGAGCGCCTCCGAGAACGCCACCACCGCGTGCTTCGACGCGGCGTACACGGATGCGCCCGGGAGCGCGTACCGGCCGGCCACGGAGGCCACGTTGACGAGGTGGCCCCGGGACGACAGCAGCATGGGAAGGAACAGCTTCGCACGTCAGCACGGAGAGGTAGTTCGTCTCGGTGACGAGGCGGATCCGCTCGAGGGACAGATCCGCGAACGCCCCGCCGCCGGGGATCCCCGCGTTGTTCACCAGTACGTCGCACCGTCCGTGCGACTCCCCCACGTGTCCCCGCAGGGCTTCGATGTCCTCCGGCACCGTCACGTCGCAGGCTCGCCACGACGCCCTTCCGCCGGCGGCCTCGATCTGCCCGGCGACCGCGGCCAGCCGGTCGGCCCGGCGGGCCGCCAGGACGACGACCGCTCCGCTCCGGGCCAGGGCCCGGGCCGTGGCCTCGCCGATGCCGCTCGAGGCTCCGGTGACGACGCAGACCTTCCCGCGGATCACTGGCCGGACAGAACCGACAGTGACTGCCCGCCGTCGATCACCACGACGGACCCGGTCATCCAAGCTGCGGCGTCGGACGCCATGAAGCGCGCCACCCCGGCCACGTCCTCCGCCGTTCCCCACCTGCCGAGGGGGATCTGGGACCGGATGCTCTCGTGGAACGAGGGATCCTCTCGGGCCGTGACGTTCATGTCGGTCTCCACGAAACCCGGGGCGATCGCGTTCACCCGGACGCCGTGGGGGGCCCACTCCAAAGCCAGCGTCTTCGTGAAGCTGACCAGGGCGGCCTTCGCCGCCGCGTAGTACGTCAGCCCGGGGCTGGCGATGAAAGCCGCCACCGAGGCCACGTTGATGACCGATGCACCCTCCCTCCCGAGAAGCGCGTCGGCCGCGGCGTGCGTGCAGTACACGGCCCCGGTGAACGTGATCCGGAAGTACTTCTCCCATCCCTCGAGCCTGGCCGCCTCGAACGTCGACAGGAACGGGGCCCCTCCGGCATTGTTCACGAGCACGTCGAGGCCCCCGAGCTCCCCGGTGACCCGCTCCACCAGGGCCCGACACTGGTCCGGGTCGGTGACGTCGGTGGGCACGGCCAGGGCCCGGCGGCCACGCTCTTCGATCTCCCGGGCCGTCTTCTCCAGGGGCTCGGGGCTCCGGGCGGCCAGGGCCACGTCGGCACCGTCCTCCGCCAGGGCCAGGGCGATGGCCCTCCCGATCCCCTTGCTGCCGCCGGTCACCAGGACAACCTTGTCGCCGGGCATCCGCGACCTCCGTCGATAGGATGGATGTGATGGCAAGCAAACCACAGCCGGGCCCGAGAGCGGAACCAGAGCAGTGGAGCCCCGGGGAGTACGACCGGGAGACGCTCCGCTCCACGCTGCTGGCCGGCGGTGCCGCTGGGGTGAACTCGCACGACCGGCCCAACGTCCTGTGGAAGATCAAGCGGCTGTGCGAGGGCGATCCCGATTCCCAGTTCGGCCTCACCGGGGTCAGCGGGCGTCCGTTCGTGGAGGTGCTTCGCCTGGTGGCCGAGGCCGCCGGGATCGATCCAGACCCCTCGGTGCGCCTCGGGCCCGTGGTGGTGAACGCCGACCGCGTCCTGGACGCCTTCGAGGCCATCGGCGATCGGCTGGCGATGGCGGCCGAGCGAGGGGAGCGGGTCCTCCTGGCCACCGGACATCCCACCGGCCTCCCGGTGCTCTACCAGGAGACCGGAAAGCTGCTGTCCGAGCGCGGAGCCAAGGTGATCCGACCCCTGGAGGGGTTCACCTGGGAGGACGAGTCGGGGCGCCGCCGCCAGATCCGCTACTTCGCCGGCGTGGCCATGCTCACCGACCGGGCCTCCGCGCTCCACACCCACAGCCCCGAGGCGATGGAGCGGATGCTGGCCGAGATGACCCCCGACCTGGTCTTCGCCGACCACGGCCTCGCCGGGGCTGCCATCGAGGCTGGGATCGACACGGTCTCGATCGCCGACGTCAACGACCCGGCCCTCGTGGTGGCCCGGGCCCAGGGGCGTGCCGGCCCGGTCGCGGTGATGGACGACAACGTCCAGCCGGAGACGTACTGGCCGTGCTTCCAGGTGATCGCCTCGCGGTTCGGCGGTCCTAGTCCGCGATGAACGCGGCGAGGCGCTCTGCGTGGCGTGGAGCGCCGGCGCCCTCCTCGTGCTTGAGGTAGGCGAACACGTCGGTTCCGCCCTTCAGGGCGGCACCGATCCGATCGGCCCACCGCGCCAGGTGTTCGTCCGGGTACTCCTCGCGGCGCAGACGGAGGTAGGCGAAAGGCTCGGACAGGACGGGCTCGGCGTCATCGGGGGTCTCGTCGGTCTCCGCGAAGCACCATGCCACGCCGTGCTCGGCCAGCAGGTCGCGGGCTTCGGCCCAGGACTCGTGGCGGAACTCCATGGCGTACGGCGCGATCGGCGGCAGGTAGGCCAGGAACGACTCGATCAGCCCCCGGTCGAACCGGAGGGTCGGCGGGCACTGGAACAGGATGGGGCCAAGCCGATCGCCGAGGAGCCGGACCCGCTCCAGGAAGTCGGAGACGTCCTGGTCGGCGTCCCGTAGTCGGCGCGTGTGGGTGATCCGCCCAACGGCCTTCAGCGCGAACCGGAACCCGGGCGGGGTGCGCTCCGCCCATCGGCGCACCGTCTTCTCGGCCGGGAACCTCCTGAAGGTGTAGTTGATCTCCACGGAGCGGAACCGCTTAGCGTAGGCGGGGAGCATGCCGTCGGAGGCCAGTCCCTCGGGGTAGAAGGGCCCGACCCACTCGGGGTAGGCGAACCCCGAGGTCCCGAGGTACAGGGAACCGCCCATCGCGGGCGATTCTGCCACGGACGCGTTGGGACTGGAGTCGCGGAGCGTGCCCTGTGGGCTTTCCGGCGGACGGGCGTCTCTGCTACGATTCGCTCAGCGTGGCCCAGACAGAGTTCCGCGAGGCTCGTTTCGTGACCGTGAACGAGGTCGCCCAGCTGATGCGTGTGTCCAAGATGACCGTCTACCGACTCATCAACCAGGGGGACCTGCCGGCCGTACGCATCGGCCGCGGCTACCGAATCCGCGAGGAGGACGTCCACCGCTACTTGGACTCCAGGTATACCGAGGCCGGGTGACCCCCGGCCGGGCACGGAACCGAGCCTGCGGACGGTGATCGCCGTTCGAGAGGCCCGGGATGGATCCATACGACGAGGTCGTCGCGCAGGCCGTCGCCCGCCGCGGCGTCACGGTGCTGGTCGGGGGGCTGGACACCGGCAAGAGCACCCTGGCCGAGCGGATCGCCAGGGCCGGCATCGAGGCCGGGATCCACGTCGGGCTGCTCGACACGGACGTGGGCCAGAGCACGATCGGCCCGCCCACGACGGTGGGGCTCAGGCTGTGTCGGTCGCCGGGCGACCTCGAGCCCGACGCCCTGGCCCGAGCCGACCACCTCGCGTTCGTGGGCTCGACCTCCCCGCAGGGACACCTTCTCCCGCTGGTAACGGGGGCCCGCCTGCTCCTGGACCGGGCCCGGGCCTCCGGCGCCGAGCTCGTGGTGGTGGACACCACCGGCCTGGTGTCCGGTGTCTACGGTCAGATCCTGAAGTTCCACAAGGTCGGGGTGCTCCAGCCCGATCTCGTCGTGGGACTGGCCCGGGGCCAGGAGCTGGAGCCGGTGCTCGGCGTCCTGCGGCGGTTCTACCCGGCTGAGGTGGTCTCCTTGGACGTCCACCCGGACGTGGTACCCACCTCCGTGGAGCAGCGCGCCCAGAGCCGTGAGGAGTCGATGCGTCGGTACTTCGCCGAGCCGCTCCAGCGGTGGCGGGTGAGGGCCACGGTGTTCATGCCGGCCCTTCCGGCGCTCTTCGATCTCTCCGCCCTGGACCACATCGTGGTGGGGCTCTCGGACGGGAAGGGCCAATGCATCGGGGTGGGCCACCTCGAGCACCTGCCCGACGAGGGTGCGCTCCGCCTGATCTCTCCGGTGGCAGATGCTCCCAAAGCCCTTATCCTAGGGTCGGTGCGGCTCGAGGACGGGTTCCGGGCCCGCCGGGTGGACCTGCGCAACCTGTTCGGATCCGACTGAGAGGAACGCATGCCGTCTGTCATCAAGAAGCGACGCAAGAAGATGCGCAAGAAGAAGCACAAGAAGCTTCTGAAGAAGACCCGTTGGCAGCGCCGTCAGCGCGGTAAGTAGGCGTGCGCCGGGCCGTGGGCCCATGAGCCGTCCCGTCCTGTTCCTGTCCGACTTCGGCCTCGACGACGAGTACGTCGGCATCTGCCACGCGGTGATCGCCCGGCTGGCCCCCGGCGTCCCGGTGATCGACCTCACCCACGGCGTGGCGCCCCAGGATGTCATGGCCGGGGCGGTGGCCCTGGCCGGAGCGGTCCCGTTCTCGCCCCCGGAGGCCGTGTATCTCGCGGTCGTCGATCCAGGCGTCGGCACGGAACGTCGCGGCGTGGCGGTGGAGGCCGGCGGGGCGGTCCTGGTGGCGCCGGACAACGGCCTCGTTGGCCTGGCGCTGGTGGCCCTGGGCGGCGCTCGCCGGGCGGTCGTGTTGGACCCCGCACGCGTTTCCCCGTGGCCGGTCTCGGCCACGTTCCACGGCCGGGACGTGTTCTCGCCTGCCGCGGCCATGCTCGCCTCCGGCGCCGCGCTCGAGGACCTCGGCGAAGGGCTCGACGTCGGCGAGCTGAGTGAGCTGATGGTGGGCGAGCCCCTGGTGGAGTCCGGCCGGATCTCCACAACCGTGATCGGCGTCGACCGGTTCGGGAACCTCCGCCTGGCCGCGGGGTCTCGCGACCTCCGAGAGGCCGGGCTCGAGGGTGACCCTGTGCTCGAGCTGGAGCGGGCCGGCGAGCCCATAAGGCTCCGACGGGTGATGACCTTTGGAGACCTCGACCGGGGTGAGGCCGGGGTGCTGATCGACTCGGCCGGGTGGGTCGCCGTGGTCTGCTACATGGCCAGCGCGGCCGAGCGCGTGGGTCTTCGTCGCGGCGATCGCGCAGTCATCGGGCGTGCATGATCGGAGTAGGGTAGGGCCCCGTGGGCCAGCGCGTCCTCATCACCGGGATCTCGGGGCACCTGGCCGGGAGGCTCGCCCGAAGCCTCGAGGCGGATCCCGACGTGGAGTACGTGGTCGGGGTCGGTCTCGAGGAGCCCTCTCTGGACCTCGAGCGGACCGAGTTCGTGCGAGCCGACATCCGCAACCCGCTCACGGTCAAGGTGCTGCAGACCACCGAGGTTGACACCGTGGTCCATCTGCACATCCTGGCCACGCCGGCGGGGGTGGGCGGGCGGACGCAGATGAAGGAGATCAACGTCATCGGGACCATGCAGCTGCTCGGTGCGTGCCAGCGGGCCGAGCGTGTGCGCAAGGTCGTGATGAAGTCCACCACGGCGGTCTACGGCGCGGACCCCCGCGATCCCGCCATGTTCACCGAAGAGATGGCCTCCCGGTCCGAGCCGCGCCGGGGCTACACCAAGGACGCCGTGGAGGTGGAGCGGTACGCGCGGAGCTTCGGGCGGAGGCGGCCCGACGTCGGCGTGTCGATCCTTCGCTTCGCGAACTTCGTCGGTCCGGAGATCGATACGCCGCTCACCCGGTACTTCTCGCTCCCGGTGGTGCCCACCGCGATGGGCTACGATCCTCGGCTCCAGTTCGTGCACGAGGACGATGCGGTGGAGATCCTCCGCCGGGCCGTCCGCGAGGATCACCCGGGGATCTACAACGTGTCGGCCGACGGCGTCCTGTTGCTCTCCCAGTCCCTCCGCCTGATGGGGCGGCCGTCCGTGCCGGTGATCCTGCCGCTCATCGCTCCGATCGCGGGGGCCGTCCGCAGGCTCGGCGTGGTGGACTTCGCCACCGACCAGCTCCGGTACCTCCTGTACGGTCGTGTCGCCGACAACAGTCGGATGAAGGAGCGGTTCGGGTTCGAGCCCCGGTTCACATCGAGGGCCGCCCTGCTGGACTTCGCCAGGGGACAGCGAGTGCGTCGGCTGATCTCGGAGCGCCAGGTCGCCGAATGGGAGCGCGACCTGTACGCGTTCCTCAGGCGGAAGAACCAGGAGCGGTTCGAGCGGGCGGGAGGGGGGTAGCCGTGGCCGAGGTCATCCCGATCTCCGGGCCTCGTGACGAGCCCGACCGATGCCGAGCCCTGACCGCCAGCGGGAGGCCGTGTCGCAACCGGGCGTCGGGACCCGACGGGCTCTGCGGTGTCCACCGAGGCCGGGCCGGGCCGCCCGAGGCCGATCGCCTCCACGAGGCGTTGGGGTTCCTCCGTCGCCGGCTCACCGGCGACTACCAGGTGGACGAGTTCGGCTTCGATCGGGAGCTTACCGAGACGGTCCTCGCTCCGATGGCCCGGTTCCTCCACGAGCGCTGGTGGCGGATCGACTGGGTCGGGATGGAGAACGTCCCCTCCGAGGGGTCCGTGCTCCTGGTCTCCAACCACGCCGGCACCCTGCCCTGGGACGCCGTGATGCTGAAGTTCGGCGTGCTCGATCGACACCCGGCCCACCGGCACGTCCGGCTGCTTGCGGCGGACCTGGCGTTCCGGCTGCCTTTCGTGGGGGAGCTGGCCCGCAAGTCGGGCAACACGCTTGCAAACGCCGAGGACGCCCACCGCCTCCTCGCCGGCGGCGAGATCCTGGGGGTGTTTCCCGAAGGGTTCAAGGGTGTCGGCAAACCGTTCCGCCAGCGCTACAAGCTCCAGCGGTTCGGGCGGGGTGGGTTCATCGAGGTGGCGCTCCGGGCGAGATGCCCCATCGTGCCGGTGTCGGTCATCGGCTCCGAGGAGATCATGCCGATGCTCTACAACGCGAAGACCCTGGCCCGTGTCTTCGGGTTCCCGTACTTCCCGGTTACTCCCACCTTCCCGTGGCTCGGGCTCCTCGGGCTGATCCCGATCCCGTCGAAGTGGCTGGTGGAGTTCGGCGAGCCCATCCCGACCGACGACCATCCGGATGACGCCTGGCAGGACCCGCTCACGGTGTTCGAGCTAACGGACCGGGTCCGGGACGAGATCCAGCAGACCCTCCACCGGAACCTGATGCACCGCCGCAGCGTTTTCCTCTAACAGTGGCCGGGCCCGGCGACCTGCCCACCGCCATCCTCCGGGTGGAGGGCGCGGTGATCCTCTCCCTGGCCCTGTTCCTGTACGTGCGAGGTGAAGGGGGTTGGCTGTTCTTCGTCGTGCTCCTCCTGGCGCCAGATGTGGGCATGCTCGGCTACCTGGCCGGTTCGCGGCTCGGAGCGATCACCTACGACGCTCTTCACACCACGGTCGGTCCCGCGGCGCTGGCCGTGATCGGGATCCTGACCGATTCGCCGGCAGGGACGTCGGTCGCCCTGGTGTGGTTCGCGCACATCGGTCTGGACCGCATGCTCGGGTACGGCCTCAAGCACCCCAGCGGGTTCCGTGAGACGCACCTGGGCCGGATCGGCCGCGACTAAGAGGTCGACGAGGGCGACGGGCCGGGGCGGTCAGGGCGCTCCCTGCGCCCGGCCAGCTGGATCTGGTAGACGGCCACCACAACGAGCAGCAGCAGGAGCACGATGAGGGTCACCAGTGTCCATCGGCGCATTCGGCCATCGTAGCCGGAAGGCCGCCCGGGTCGTCGGGGCGGAGGAGCGGCTACTAGCCCTGGACGACTTCCTGGAAGAGATCGTTCCAGCCTCGCTCCTGCTCCTCGGTGAGCGGCTGGTACGCGTACAGCTTCGCCAGGGTGTCCTCGTCCGGAAAGACCAGCGGGCTGGAGGCCAGGGCCTCGAGATAGGCCCGCCGCCCGGCCTTCGACCTCGCCGCGCGCTCGAGGAGCACGTCGTGCACCGCGGGAACCGGGCTGATGTAGCCCACCCATGAGGTGATGTCGGCGGCGACCTCGGGCTCGTAGACGTGATCGAGAAACGCGTGGGCGTCCCTGGGGTGCTCGGCGCCGGCCGGCATCTCCAGTGGCGTCACCCACGACACGCCGCCCTCCTCGGGGATCGCGAACTCGAGCGCCGGGTTGTCCTGACGGAGGAAGAACACGTCGCCGCTCCACGCCATCGAGACCCACAGATCGCCGCGAGCCAGGCCGTCGATGTAGTCGTTGCCGTAGTAGCCGCGGACGATGCCGGCCTCCCGCTGCTCCAGGAGCCGGTCTCGGGCCCGGGCCGCGTCGTCGAGTGTGGCCGTGGCGGGATCGATGCCGAGGCTGAGCATGGTGAGGCTCATCGTGTCGATCATCTCGGTGAGCATCCCGACGTGGCCGGTGAAGGCCTCGTCCCAGAGGTCGGCGAACGACGTCACCCGACGCCCCGCGAGCTCGGTGTTGTAGGCGATCCCGGTGATGCCCCCCTGCCAGGGAACGCTGTGCGCGTTGCCCGGATCGTAAGGGGGGTCGCGGTAGGAGTCCCGGAGGTTCGCCTGGACGGTGGGAAGAAGGGAGTGGTCGAGTGGCTCCAGCCAGCCCAGCCGGTTCATCTTGGCGACAACCCAGTCGGACAGCGCGATCAGGTCGTAGCCCGTGGTCCGGCCCGCGGAGAGCGCCTGGCTGACCACCGCGAAGAACTCCTGGTTGTCGTTGATGACCTCCTTGTAGTCGACCTCGATGCCGGTGTCCTCCGTGAAGGCCGGAATCGTCTTCCGATCGATGTACAGGGGCCACTGGGCGATGACCAGCTCCATGGCCAGGGGAGGGAGGGACTCCCGCCGCCGCGGGCGCTCCGGCGATCTTGTCTCGATCCCACACGCCGCCAGGACGGCGGCGGTCAGTCCCGCGAGGCCTCCCCGTCCTGCTCCTCGGAAGAGGTCTCGCCTCGACAGCGGCCTCGACCAGATCCCGTTTCGCTCGTCGGCCATGGCCCCCTCCAGATCGCTCAAGCGGGACCCTACTCCTTGACCAAGCGCTTGGTCAAGAGGCTTTCGCCCTGCTAGGGTGGCCCGGTGGGCCGCACCCTGACCCTCCTTGCTGCGCAGGTCGCGCCGGTGCCCTTCGACCCGGCGGCGACG
>JBOGVU010000058.1:0-16739 GCA_050692915.1 Actinomycetota bacterium
TGGTGCTGTTGTGCCACGCCCACCACCGTCTCATCCACGATGGAGGCTGGCGGACCAGCGGCCACCCGGCCCGGAACCTCCGGTTCCACGACCCCGGCGGCCGGCCGCTCCGGACCATGCCTGGTGGCCTCGCCCGCGGGGTGCGGGAACGCCTCTTGACCTAGCCACGGGGCGGGTGTTCGAACCGAGACCCGATCGGCGTCGTCTAACGCATCGGACGAGAAGGAGGGCGTGATGCGGAGGATGATGCTCGGGACCGTGGCCGTCTTCGCCGTGGTGATGCTGGCGGCCGGCTCGAGACCGGAGGCGCTGTCAGCTCCAGAGGCGGAACCGGTGCCGGAGGACGTCCTGTTCCTCCGCACGTCCAGCGGTATCTCGCTGGTCCGAGACCTCCCAGAGGGCGTCGCGGTGAACGTGACCAACGCGGTCCCGGCGATCGATTGGTCGGCTGTGGTTCGAACGGTCTTCCACGATGAAGGAAGCCGGGTCGAGGCGATCGATCCCGAGTCGGGGGCCCTCCTGTGGTCGAGGGATGTGGACCGGAGGCTCGAGGTGGACATCGCCTCCGCGGGCGCAGCCATGGTGGCCCTGGGAGACCCGGATGAGGGTGCCGGCTACTCATTCGGCCGGACGTCGACCACGCTGGTCATCCTGGAGGAAGGCGTCACGGAGCCACGGACGATCGAGCTCGCCGGCAACTACGAGCCCGAGGCGTTCTCCACCGACGGGCAGAGCCTCTTCGTCGTCGAATACCTCCCTCCGAGGAACCCCACCAGCTACCGGGTCCGCCGCCTCGATCTCCAGACGGAGGAGGTCGTGGGCGTCTACACGGTCGACCAGGAGCTTCAGGAGTCGATGCAGGGAACCGCCCGGGTCCAGGCGGCCAGCCCGGACGGACGGCGCCTGTACACGCTGTACACGCACGAGCTCGCCGGAGGGGTGCGCCGCACGTTCGTCCACGTCCTGAGCCTTGACGAGCTCTGGGCCCACTGCATCGATCTTCCGGCAGCGTTCGGGACCCCCGACGAACGGGCCATGGCCATCTCGGTGGCTCCCGACGGCTCGCGGCTGTACGTCGCCGACGCCGCCACGGGCATGGTGGCCGAGGCGGACACGGAAAGCTTGACGGTCACCCGGACCACGGAGACCGCGTTCGGTTCACGGGGCGGCCGGGCCCACGCCGTGGCCGGGCGGGACGGCACGCTCTACCTGGGAAGGGGGAACGGCCTCCTCGAGCTGGACGCATCCACATGGACCCCTGGCCGCTCCTGGGAGCTGGAGGAGAGGATCACCGGGCTCCAGACATCGAACGACGGGGGACGCCTGTACGTCGGGCTGAAGGACCGGATCGTGATCATGGACACGACGACCGGCGCCCGCCTCGGTGTGGTGGATCCGGTGGGTCTCGAAGCGATCGATCAGCTGGGTACGTCCACGCGTTCCCTCGACGAGGAGCGCACGGCGAACGAGTGCGCCTGCTGAACGCTCAGTGGTAGACGCGGACCTCCATGCCGTAGCCCATGATCGAGAACAGATGCTTCGCGGTCCAGTACGGAACCCGTGAGCAGCCGTGGCTGGCATTGGTCGGCGGGACATCCGGCCACCCGTGCACCGCCCGCAGGCCATCGAAGTACGACGGGTAGTACAGGCGGTTCGGGCTGTACCCGGCGATCTTGCGGTGGACCTTGAACACCCCGTCCCTGGTGGCGCCCCCCGCGCCCGTCGAGGTGTGGACGATCTCGTCGATCTCACCTTGCCGCACCACGAACAACACCTGCTTCGACTGGTCGATCTCGATGTGGACCTTCTGGCTCTTCGACCGCGGCCCCGGCGTCCGGGGGTTGGCCAGCCGCTTCCACGTGGCCGGGCTCACGGACTCCACCCGACGCATCCCGTGCACCTTGTGGAAGGCCAGCACGGCGTCACCGGTCCGGTGGTCGAACCCACGGTTCGGCCTCGGCACCACGTAGTGGAGGTCCCGGAGGCGCTGTTCGAGGACGGCCACCCATCGCCCGTTCGACCCCCCGTTCAGGGGCGGAGGTGCGGTGACCCGGCTGGCCTCGGTGGAGGCCTCGACCGGCTCGTGGTCCTGGTCGTGGAACGACGCCTGAGCCCGGTACCGCCCGGGCCGGAGGATCGTGAGCTCCGCGGCGTACTCGGAGCCGGCGACCGAGGCGTCCGCCCGGCCGGCCACCTTGTCGCCCCGGAACAGCGTCACCTTCACCGTTGCATCCGGGTGGTCGGGCTCCAGGCGCCCGGAGACGACCGCGGTCCCGAACAGCCGCACCCCGGTGAGCCTGGCGGTGAGCTTGGGACGGACCAGGAGCTGGACCGGCGGGCTCTGGTCCGGTCCCACCCGGGCGGCCACCCGGACGTTCCGATCGGGAGCCAGGTCGACGCTGAAGGAGCCGCTCCCGTCGGTGGAGGCACTCGCCAGCACGCCCCCCGGGGCGTCGGCCTCCACGATCTCCACCGTGGTTCCCGGAGGCGGCGCCGGGGCCACCGATCCCGACAGCGTGGTGGCCTCACCGAACTCGAGGGAGGTCCGCGAAGCGGCCAGGGTCAGGGTGGCCGCCGAGGCCCGCGTGGCGGGGGCCAGGGTCAGGATCAGGGCCAGGCCGAGGACGGCCGCCCCTCCCCTCCATCGACCCCGAGCGCGGGCGGCCCCGTCCATACGCTCCGAAGGATACGGGAAAAGGGACTCAGGAACGCACGCGGCCGTTGGCCCGGCGCATCCGGGGGACGGCCGTGCCCACCAGGATCGCCCCGATCCCCACCAGGAACCCCACCGCCAGGGAAAGGCTCGGCACGAACGTCATGGCCAGGGCCGAGGATGCCAGGAGGGCGCTCCACAGGTACATGAGCAGAACGGCCTGGCGATGGGTATGGCCGATCTCCAGCAGCCGGTGGTGGATGTGCTCCTTGTCCGGCGCGTAGACGGGACGACCTCGTCGGAGGCGCCGGACGATGGCCCACAGCACGTCGACCAGCGGGACCGCCAACACCAGCAGCGGGATGGCCGCCGGGATGGCCAACGCGGCCACGTCCGGGGTGGTGGGGGCGTCGGTCCGGCCCACCCCCGAGATCGTGGCCGCGGCCAGCACCAGCCCGAGCAGCATGGACCCCGAATCGCCCATGAAGATCCGGGCCGGGTTGAAGTTGTGTGGCAGGAACCCGAGCGCCGCGCCGGCCACGATGACCGAGAACAGATGCGCGGGCGAAGGCCCGGCGAATAGCGGCGCTCCGGTGCGGAACGCGTAGATGAAGAATGCGCCGGCGGCGATGGCGGTCACCCCGGCGGCCAGCCCGTCGAGGCCGTCGATCAGGTTGACGGCGTTCACGATCACCAAAACCACGAGCAGCGTGATGGGGACGGCCAGGTCCGGGGAGAGCGACAGCACGCCGAGACCGGGGAACCACACGAACCAGAGCTGGACGCCGTAAAGGATCAGCAGGCCACCGGCCAGGACCTGCCCGGCGACCTTGGCCGGCACCGACAGGGCCCGAACGTCGTCGTACGACCCCAGGGCCACGATGACCGTCCCGGCCAGGATCACCCCGAGGGGCTCCGAGGAAAGCTCGAACAGCCCGCGGAACTCCGGGGTGAGGTACGCCACGCCGAACCCGGCCAGGCACGCCAGCCACAGGGCCAGGCCGCCGAGCGTCGGCGTCGGCCGCGGGTGCACCTTGCGGTCGCCGGGCCGGTCGATGGCCCCGAACCGGAGGGACAGCCGTCGCACCACGGGGGTGGCCACGAAGGCCGCGGCCGCGGATGCCAGGAGCACGAGGATGTACGGGAGCACGGGTTGCTACGGGTACGCCGGGAACCGAGCGGTGAGTGCGGCCACGCGCTCCCGGGCCCGCTGCTTCACCCCCTCGTCCTCCGAGGAGGCGATCACCTCGCCGATGATCTCGGCGATCTCCTTCATCTCCGGCTCGTCCATGCCGAGGGTCGCCGGCCCAGGCGTCCCCACCCGGATCCCCGAGGCGGTGGCCGGGGGCAGGGGGTCGAACGGGATCGTGTTCTTGTTGAGCGTGATCCCCACCTCGTCGCAGGCGCGCTCGGCGTCCGCGCCGGTGATCCCGGCGGGCCGGAGGTCGACCAACGCCAGGTGTGAGTCGGTCCCCCCGCTCACCAGGCGAAGCCCGCCGTCTGCCAGACTCGAAGCGAGCGCCCTGGCCGTGCGAACCACCCGCTGGGCGTAGTCGCGGAACTCGGGTGTCATGGCCTCCTTCAGGGCCACGGCCTTGGCCGCGATGCAGTGCTCCAGGGGACCCCCCTGCATCATCGGGAACGTCGCCTTGTCCACAGCCTTGGCGTGCTGCTCCCGGCAGAGGATCATCGCCCCGCGGGGCCCGCGGAGCGTCTTGTGGGTGGTGAACGTGACCACGTCGGCATGGGGAACGGGGCTCGGATAGGCGTCCCCGGCCACCAGCCCGATGAAGTGGGCGGCGTCAACCATGAACACCGCGCCGACCTCGTCGGCGATGGCACGGAAGCCCCCGAAGTCGATCGTCCGAGGGTACGCGGTGGCCCCGGCCACGATGACCTTGGGCCGGTGCTGCCGGGCCAGGTCCCGGACCCGGTCGAGGTCGATCAGCTCCGTCTCCGGATCGACCTCGTATGGCACGACGTTGAACCACTTCCCGCTGAAGTTCACCGGCGACCCGTGCGTCAGGTGGCCCCCGTGCGGGAGAGACATCCCGAGCATGGTGTCCCCGACCTCCATGAACGCGAAGTACGCGGCCATGTTCGCCTGGGCCCCGGCGTGCGGCTGGACGTTGGCGTGGTCCGCGCCGAACAGCTCCTTGGCCCGCTCGATGGCCAGCTCTTCCGCCACGTCGACCCACCGGCACCCGCCGTAGTACCGCTTCCCGGGCAGCCCCTCCGCGTACTTGTTGTTCATCGTGGAGGCCAGCGCCGCCAGGACCGCCGGGCTGGTGAAGTTCTCCGAGGCGATCAGCCGGATCGTGGACCGCTCGCGTTCCAGCTCCCCGACCAGGGCCTCGGCCACCTCCGGGTCCGTCGCCTTCAGCGCGTCCCAGTCCGCCACCCACTCCTTCATCCGCTCGCCTCCTCGGCCTCGATCTCTCCGATCTGCTCGATGCGGCGCTGGTGCCGTCCGCCCTCGAACTCCGTGTCGAGCCACACCTCGAGAATCTGCCGGGCCAGGGCCGGGGCCACGATCCGGGCCCCCATCGCCAGAACGTTGGCGTCGTTGTGCCGGCGGGCCATCCGAGCCGTGTACAGGTCGTTGCACAGCGCCGCACGGGTGCCGCGGACCTTGTTCGCGGCGATCTGCTCACCCTGTCCGGACCCGCCGAGCACCACGCCCCGGTCGGCCCTTCCGTCCCGGACGGTCCTGGCCACCGCGGCGCAGATCGGCGGGTAGTCGGCCGGCTCCTCCGAGTCGGTGCCCAGATCCTCGACCTCGTGCCCGAGCTCCTTCAGGTGGTGGATCAGGTCCCGCTTGAGGTCGAAGCCGGCGTGGTCGGCTCCCACGGCCACCCGCACGGCGCCCTAGGCCTCCTCGGCCGGCACCGGCTGGCCGGCCAGCCCCCGGACCGCGGCGTCGATCAGCTCCTCGACCTCCCACGCCGTGGCCCGGTACGCGTCCAAGCCCAGGCCGAGGGGATCGGCCACGTCCTCGTCTGCCGGGCGAGGCGCGGCCCCCTCGTGCCGGAGCCGGTCGGCCTGAGAGACCCTGGCCAGCAGCGACTCACGAGAGGAGGGCCGGTCCGCCGAGGGCAGCGCCCCCAGGATCGCCACCAGCTCCTTGAGCGTGAACGTCTTCGGCGCCGCGGCGGGGGCCGCGTGTCGAACCTCGTCGCGCTGCTCGGCGGTCATGGTGATCACCACGTCGGCCCAGTCCGCCAGGTCCGGCGCGAACGTGGTCGATCGGTGCCCGGCGATATCGATGCCCCGCTCGGCGGAGGCCGCCACGGCCTCGTCGGTGGCCCCGTACCCCGGCCGGGCCCAGGTCCCGGCCGAGCGGACCCGCACGCCGCCGCCCAGCAGGCGTCTGGAGCGCTCCTCCAGGAACCCGTGGGCCATCGGAGAGCGGCAGATGTTGCCGGTGCACACGAGGAGGACCCGGAGCACCCCGGAAGTCTAGCGCAGGGCATCCAGGACCTCTCCGGGAGCCAGCGCCCCGGCCCGCAGCACTCGGGGCTCGGGGCCCGTGAGGTCCAGGATCGTCGACGGGACCGGCGACAGGGTGCCCGCGCAAAGATACACGGCCACCGCGTCCCCGAGCTCCTCCCGGACGCCGACGCAGTCGTCCGGGGTGGCCCGGCCGGAGCGGTTCGCGCTGGTGGCGGCCAGCGGGCCGGTCCGGGCCAGCAGCGCCAGGGCCACGGGGTGGTCCGGGACCCGAAGGGCCACCGTGGCCCGCTCGGCCCCGAGGTCCCATGAGGCGGCGGCCGGCCCCCGAGGGACCACCAGCGTCAGGGCGCCGGGCCAGAACCGCTCGGCCAGCGTGACGGCCCGCCGATCCAGCGAGCCCACCCGTCCGGCCTGCCCGAGGTCGGCGGCCAGGACCGGCAGGGTCAGGCCTCGGGCGCGTCGCTTGGCCTGGAACACTCGGGCCGTGGCCCCGGCCACCTCGGGCCGGGCCGCCACGCCGTACACAGTGTCGGTGGGGAGCACGACCAGTTCCCCCCGGGCCAGGGCCTCCTCGGCGGCCTCGAGGGCCGCATCCTCCGGCTCGGTCAGCTCGAAGACCGGAGGCATCCGCGGACCACCCGGTCCCGCCCGGCCAGGTCGGGCAGGACCTCGACGCCCTCGAACCGCTCCGCCATCAGCCGCCGGACCTCCTCGCCCCGGGAGGACCCGATCTCCATGGCCAGCCACCCGCCGGGCGCCAGCCACGTCGGGGCCTGCTCGACCAGCCGGTGGAGCACGTCGGTGGCCCCCACCAGGGCCTCGTAGGGCTCCGCCCGGACCTCGGCGGGGAGATCCGCGTACTCCTCGCGGGTGACGTAGGGGGGGTTCGCCACTACCAGGTCGACCCCTCCCCGGAGGTCACCAGGGAGCCGGGAGAACAGGTCGCCCGGGACGACCTCGATCCCGAGGCCGTGGCGCGAGGCGTTGGCTCGAGCCACCCGCACGGCGTCCACGGAGACATCGGTGGCCCACACCGACACCGCCGGCCGGAACCGCCTGATGGCCAGGGCCACCGCGCCGGTTCCCGTCCCCACGTCGACCACGGTCCCCCGGTCGGGAAGCACCTCCAGGGCCCGCTCCACCAGAACCTCGGTCTCGGGACGGGGCACGAACACGCCGGGAGCGACCCCCAGCACGAGGTCGAAGAACTGCTGCTCGCCGGTGAGGTACTGGAGGGGAACCCCGTGGTATCGCTGGCACAGCGCCCGCCCGAACAGCCGGGCCGTCCTGGTATCCAGGCCCTCCTGTCGTGAGTACAGGCCGGCCCGGTCGGTCTCCAGGAAGTACTCCAGCAGGGCCTCCGCGTTCGCGCGGGGGCTCTCCACGTCATGCCGGGCCAGGTAGTCTGCGGCCCGGCTAACCACCTCCGACGGTCTCAGGACGCCCGCCGGTCCATCCGATCGGCCAGCTCCCGCACCTGCTCGACGGGCACGGTGCCGGTCCCCACCGAGGCCCGGAGGTAGAGGAGGAGGCGGCCCATGCGCCAGACGTACAGGACCACGGTTTCCGCGGGCGCGTCGGGGCTACCCATGAATGCCCCGGCCTCCTCACCCAGACCGCGAGCGGGGAGTGGGTCCAGCTCTCCGGCGTCCTGATACTCGGTCCAGCCGGCCATGGCCTGGGACGCCCCCGTCTCCGACCGGAACAGCGCCGCGCGCGAGCTGAGCTGCTCGAACCCGGGCCGGGTGTCGATGGGCTCCCCCGACCGACCGGGGCGCTCGAACAGGACGCCGTACCCGGCCACGAAGCCGGCCTCGGCGAACGCCTGCTGCTGGGACGGACAGCAGGACGACGGCCAGAACCGCTCCAGCGTGAGGGGCCCGGAGGCCCCCTCGACGAACCGCGTCCCCTCCAGACCCTCGTCCGGCCCGAGCACGAACTCCTCGAGGTCCGACGGCGAGTACGTCCTGGACCGGTCCGAGGCGGCCACGGTCCCCGTCCCGCCACAGGAGGACGCCCCGGCCATCACCAGGAGCGCCACGGACAGCGCGACGCCGCGAGTCACTCGTCCCGGCCGAGCTGCCGAGCCCGCTCCTTGGCCGCCAGCGCTTCGACGAACTCGTCCAGCTCGCCCTCCCCCAGGATCCCGTCGAGCCGGTGCGACGTCAGCCCGACCCGG
This sequence comes from Actinomycetota bacterium, assembly GCA_050692915.1. Classification (GTDB taxonomy): domain Bacteria; phylum Actinomycetota; class UBA4738; order UBA4738; family CALAEC01; genus CALAEC01. Next base: position 8,286 of record JBOGVU010000058.1, read on the forward strand.
TGGTCCGTGACCCGGCTCTGGGGGAAGTTGTAGGTGCGGATCTTCTCCGAGCGCTCCCCCGTCCCGACCTGGGCCCGCCGGGCGTCGGCCTCCTCCTGCTGCTTCCGTTCCTGCTCCAGCTTGAGCAGGCGGGCCCTGAGGTACCGCATCGCCTTCTCCCGGTTCTGGAGCTGGGACCGCTCCTCCTGGACGCTGATGACGATGCCGGTGGGCTTGTGCGTGAGGCGCACCGCCGAGTCGGTGGTGTTCACCGACTGCCCGCCGGGGCCCGAAGAGCGGAACACGTCGACCTGGATGTCCTCCGGCCGGACCGCCACCTCGACCTCCTCGGCCTCCGGGAGGACCGCCACCGTGGCCGTGGAGGTGTGGATCCGGCCTCCCGACTCGGTCTCGGGGATCCGCTGGACCCGGTGGACGCCGGACTCGTGCTTCAGCCGCGAGTACGCGCCCTCGCCCCGGATCTCCAGGACCACCTCCTTGAACCCCCCGAGGTCGGACGGGCTGGAGGACAGGACTTCGGTCTTCCACCCTCGCCGCTCGGCGTACCGGCGGTACATCCCTAGCAGATCGGCGGCGAACAGCGCGGCCTCCTGTCCCCCCGCGCCGGCCCGGATCTCCAGGACCACGTTCTTCTGGTCGTTGGGGTCCTTCGGGAGAAGCAGGACCTCCAGCCGCTCCTCGAGCTTGCGGGCCTGCTCCTCGGCCTGGGCCGCCTCTTGCCGGTAGAACTCCCGGCTCTCGGGATCCTCCTCCGCGCGGGCCAGCGAGCGGGCTTCCTCGGCCTCGGCCAGGGCCTTCCGATACTCGTGGGAGGCCGACACGATGTCCTCGAGCTCGCGGTGCTTCCTGCCCAGGTCGCGCAGCCGTGCATGGTCGGAGGCGATGCCGGGGCTGGAGAGCTCCCGGGTCAGCTCCTCGTAGGCGCGTTCGATCTCCTCGAGCCGCTCGCGCATGACGGGACCATTATCCGGGACCGGGGCTACCGGCTACTCGGGCTCGGGGAGGGGCGGGACGGGGGACTCGGCGGGCTCCCCCTCGGCCTCGGCCCCCTCCCGGCGGCGGACCTCCCGGAACGCCGCGATGGCCACCTCGATCTGGTCGGAGGCCGGCGGCTTGGTGGTGATCTTCTGGAGCCACAGGCCGGGGGCCATCAGGGCCCGCATGACCGGGGTGTGCTGGTGGCGAGCTCCCAGGCGGAGGGCCTCGAAGGCCAGCCCGGCGATGATGGGGATGGCCAGGATCCGGGAGCCGATCCGCCACGGCAGGCCCGGCGTGCCGAAGAACGCGAACACGAAGATCGTGAGGATCATCACGATCAGCAGGAAGTTGGTCCCGCATCGGACGTGGAGCGTGGAGTACCGGTCCACCGAGGCCGGCTCGAGGGCGGCGTCGTCCTCGTACGCTGCGATCGTCTTGTGCTCGGCGCCGTGGTACTCGAACACCCGCCGGATCTCCTTCATCCGGCCGATCAGCGCGAGGTAGCCGAGGAACAGCAGGACCCGGAAGATCCCCTCGGCCACGTTCAGCAGGATGCTCGAACCCACCTGGTCGCGGGCGAAGTTCGACACGACGGCAGGGAGCACGATGAACACGCCGATGAAGATGATCAGCGCCACCGTCATCGAGAAGGCCATCTGCCTGGGGGTCAGTTTCTCCTCCTCCTCGGCCGACTGGTTCGCCGAGATCGTGAGGGCCTTGATCCCGATCGACAGGGCCTGCCCCAGCGCGATCACGCCGCGCAGGCCCGGCCACCGGAGGACCCTGTACCGCTTGGCCACCGAGTCGATGTGGTGGCCCTCGAGGTGGAGGTCCCCGCCTGGCTTCCGGACGGCGATGGCCCACTGGTCGCGGCCCCGCATCATGACGCCCTCGAGGACGGCCTGTCCTCCGTAGTAGTGCTCTCGTGTCACCCGGCCATTGTACGGACGGCCCCCCGGGGCGTCCCGGGGGGCCGTTCATGTATCGCCTACGCCCGGCGCCGGGTCAAGGCGACGACCAGCGCGATGGCGCCGAGGCCGACCCCGACCCAGCCGAGGATCAGTGGGAAGGTCGACTCCTCTCCTTCGGCAGAGGCCCCCTCTTCGCTCGCCTCCCCGCCGGTGTTCAGCTCGGCCAGGATCCCCAGCTCCCCCTGCCCTTCCTCAGAGCCGAGGTCGACCGTGGTCACCCGAGCCGCGGGCTCGTCGGAGTCCTCGGGACCGATCCACCTGACCACCTCGCCGGAGTCGTACGTCTGGATGGCCGCGAACTCCAGGGTGGTTACCTCGTCGGGCATCCTGGCGCTGAACCCGAACTCCTGGAACTCGTTGGGCTCGATCTCGCCACCCTCCCAGGTGACAGCGCCCACGGTCTCGGTGAGCTCCTCACCGAAGACCTCCAGGGGCTCATCCAGCGTCTGCATCTCCACGGACCGTTCCCATCCGGGCACGTCCTGGAAGGACACGAAGGCCAGCGGAGGGAACTGCACCTCGACGCTGATGGTCGAGGCATCGTCGCGCTCCGTGGGGACCCGGACCACGAACCGGGAGAACGAGCCGGTCACCCCCTCGGTCGGCTGAACCGTGACGTGGGCGAGTGCCGGCCCGGCGGCGACCAGCACCACCAGGACCGACGCCCATATGACCACGAGCTTTCGCATCAGATCACTCCTTCATGGGTTGACTGTGACGTGTACTCGGGTGCGTTCCTCGTCGAACTCACCCGTCCGGGCCACGATCTCCAGGATCCACTCGCCGGGAACGGAGAGCTGGTGGCCCCGAACCAGGTACTCCCCGTGTCCCGATGGCATCGCCTCCGCAGGGATGGGACCGATGCCTTCCTCGGGCATGCGGAAGAGCACCCGGATCTCGTCGAAGTGGGCCTCTTCCTCCCCCATCATCTCCGGGGTGATGTGGATCTCGTTCAGGCCGACCCGATTGGGGTCGACCATGATGTGGATGCCCCTGTGGCCGAGCGCCGCCTCCGTGTTGAACGGTCCCTCGACCCCCGCCGCGATCCGGGCCGGCGGGAGGTTCACCAGGAGGGCGGTGACGGCGATGACCACCGCTCCCAGGGTGATCTCGACGCCCACCAGTCGTCGGAGGCGTCGCAGCGGCCCCCCCGCGTCGGCGGGATCCCCCTCGGCAACCGCCCGGACGATCCGCGGCTTCGTCCATCGGTTGTTGATGAAGCCGAGCGCCAGGATGGGAAGGAACGCCGCCACCTTCAGGAGGAGGGCGATCCCGTACGAGGAGTCCACCAGGGCTCTGAGAGCTCGAACCTCGGTCCACGCGCGGACGACGCCGCTCCCGACCAGCGCCGCCACGGCGATCACGGCCAGGTCGGAGAACCTGGCTACCACCGGGGCCAGAGCCCTGGCCCGAGCTTCCGGACTCAGGTCGCGCGTGGCCGGGAAGGCACCTCTGACGAGCAGGAGCAGGCCGCCCATCCACATGGCCGCAGCGACCATGTGGAGCACGTCGGCGGCGACATTCAGCGCCACCGGCTCGGTCGTGCCGGCATGGCCCGCCAGGCCCGGGGTGGCCAGGAGCGCCACGACCAGCACGCCCCCCGCGGCCACCTGCCACGAGGCCGGCCGAACGGCCACGGCGGCCGCGCCGACGCTCCGACGCGGCTCCAGCGAGCGTCGAACCGCCGGCCACATGATCGCGCAGCCCACCAGCAGCCCGAGCCGGATCAGGGAAACGATGCCGAACCGTGTCTCCGCCACCTCGGTCAGCACGTCCGGTGAGAGGGCCTCCCTGAGCGGGAGATCGGCGGCCAGCGAGCCCTGCAGGATGTACAGGACGATGGTCGACGCGACCGCCACGATCCACGCGGTCAGCACGATGCCGCGCCAGCGGGCGGCGAAGCCGCTCTGGACTTCCTCGGACGGCACCAGGATCCGCCCCCACACCAGGATGAGGAACAGGGCCGCACCGGCCAGCAGAAGCAGGGACGCCAGGTTGAACCACCGTCCCACCGCCGCCGCCCCGGACTCGAGCGGTCCGGATCGAGCCTCTCCCCCGAGGACCTGGTCGATGATCCCCTGGGGGTTCTGACCCGGTTCGCCCACGTGGAAGACGAAGCCCTCACCGATCGGGTGCCCGTCGGCCGACACGATCCTCCAGGCCACCGTGTAGGTGCCCCGAGGCAGGTCTGGCTCCAGGGGGACTCGAACGGCATCGGGCGCCCCCGCCACGTACTCGGTCTCACCGGCGTCGACGCGACCCCCGTCGGTCCCGAAGACACGGATCGAGCCGAACGAGATCTCCACCGGCTCGTTGAACTCCATGACCACCTCAGCCGGCGCGGTGTCCACGACCTCGTCGATCCGCGGTTCGGTCGACTTCACGATCGCGTGAGCCCCGGCGGGGCCGGCTGCCAGCACCACCAGGCTGGACGCCGCAGCCAGGACACCAGTAATCGCCCGTGCGCGATGCGTTCGGCGTCCGTGCTTCACTTCGGCTCCCCTCCTTGGATGGGTGTCCGACGGGTTCGAGGGCCCGCCGGTGCGATGCCAAGCCCCTATCCAGGCGTCCCTGGGGGCCCGCGAGGGACCGCCGCGCCGGTCTCGAACCGGCTGCGAGGAACGGAGAAGTCAAGGGCGTCCCCAGGCAGCAGCACGCGGGGAGCCAGAGGTATGGGGTGGAGGAGAATAACCAGGCGATCCACGAGGTGAGCGAACAGGACCAGGAGGATCGCACCGGCCAGCGCCACGACGACCTGCGCTCCCAGGCCGATGGCCATCACCGGCTCGCTGAGGAGCTCGGTCAGGTCATGCCCGATGGCGAGCCGCTCGAGCGCCTCGAGCAGGATGAACCCGACCACCTGCAGGGTGACCAGCCGCGTGACGGTCCCGCGGATCAGGGCCGCCGGTGCACCCCGCGCCTCTCGGACCCGACCCGCAGCGAAGCCCGCCATGGACGCAACGAGGGCACCCAGCGTGAGGGCCACCAGGATCGGCCACGCCCCATGGCCCGTCGCCTCCAGCAGGTGCTCCCGGCGCACCGGGTTCGGTGCGGCCAGCCAGTAGGCCAGGACGTGCGCCACCACCACGCCGGCGGCGGCGAGGCCGCCGAGCCACAGCCGAGTCCTCAACCGGATCGGCATGCGGCCGATTCTAGCCGCCCCGTCGGAAGAGAGCGACCGCCTCGCCCTCTTCCTCTTCGTGTTCATCGGTAGCGGTCGACTCCTCCTCGTGCGGCTCGAACGAGATGATGGCGCTGGTGGCGAGCACGGCCACGGAAAGGCCGAGCACGACGGTGGACGAAACCAGCACTCCCCGCCCGACATCGCGTCTCATGGCACCCCTTGAAAGGAGGCCCAGGGCTCCCAGGATCACCAGCACCTGAAGGGAGGTGGCCGCGATGTCGACGAACTCGGCCGGCTCGGCCATGCCCGGCTCCGGACCCAGGGGGACCCCCACGGTTCGGCTCACCACCCACACGGCTGTGATCGCGCCATTGATCCCGATCCCGGTGAGGGCGACCACGCGGCTGGGCCGTGCCACGACCCAGATCGCCCACAGGATCTGCAGCCACGCCGCCCCCGCGAAGAACAGACCGAAGGCCCAGTACTCGTCGAAGTGAACCTGTATGACCGCGATGTGGATGGCGCCGGCCCCGGCCGAGAAGATGGCTGTCGCGTTTCCGAGCAGGTCGGAGAACCGACTTGATTCGGAACCTCTCATCGCCCCGGAGAGGTGCGCCTGCGTCCTTCCGCCATTGGAGCCTCCCGTAGCTCGTCGGTTCACAGCAGGCCGGGATCGGCCGCCCCACTGGCTCCCTCGTCGGTGGCCATGTTCGAGGTCACCGATCTCGACGACGACTTTCCTTCAGGTTCGTCGCGGAGGACCGCGGAGGTTCGCGGGGCCGGACGCGATCCGGGGGAGCGGGGCCCGGATGTACGAGGTCCCGAGCGGGAGGAGCCTCCGGGGGGCTCGGGCGGCGTGTCCGAAGAAGAGGACCAAGCCCCCCACGACGCGATCCAGGAGGGCCAGCAGCATCGCCCCGGCGAGGGCCACCAGAACCTGCGCGACCATCCCGATAGCGATCACGGACTCGAAGGGGAGACCGGACAGTCCGGCCAGGCCCTTTCCCGTGGCCAGTCGCTCGCCGGCCTCCAGGAGGAGGAATCCGACGACCTGCATGATGACCAGCCGCCGTGCGGTGCCGAGATAGAAGGGAGCCAGCCGGACCTGGCGGGGGTCGCGCAGCCGGCCCACGGCGAAGCCTGCCAGAGCAACGACGAGCGCCCCCATGGCCACCGTGACCAGCAGGGGCCAGCCTCCGTGACCGGTGGTTTTCAGCAGCTCTTCGCGGCGGAACGGGTCCGGCGCCGCGAGCAGGAACGCCAGGATGTGTGCTACCGCTACGCCCCCGGCGGCGAGGCCCCCCAACCACAGCCTCGTCCGCAGGCGGATCCGCGGACCCATGATGTGGGCATCCTATGCTCGTTCGTGCCTAAAAGGCTTGTCCGGATCGACCGAGTAGAGACCCATCCGCTCAGAACGGAGGGTCGGCGTGCCACCACTCCCGGAGAGAGCGGCACAGACCCGGCGACCGGTCTGCGAACTCGAGCAGGAACGCGCCGTCCAGGCGGAACCGTTCGTCATCCCGGACCCGAACGTAAGAGACCCACCAGTGGACGAAGGCCCGGTCGTCCTCCACCTGGAGGACGTCGGAGCCGAACGAGATGTCGTCCTGGCGATCGACCACCTGGTCCTGCCAGTACGCCCGGATGGCCTCCCGGCCGGTCGTGACCTCGTCGAAGGGGGTCTCCCGGTAGGTGGCGTCGTCGGTGAACAGGGCCGCGGCCGCCTCGGGGTCCTTCGTCTCCCAGGCCCGCCCGTAGGCGGCCAGCCAACCCTCCAGAGCGGGGCGGTTCAGGAGCCCTGCTGGGTAGTCTGGCCGTAGCGGCGGCGGAACCGGTCGACCCGGCCGCCGGTGTCCACGAGCTTCTGCTTGCCGGTGTAGAACGGGTGGCACACGTTGCAGATCTCGACGTGGATCTCTGGCTTCGTGGCCCGGGTCTCGAACGTGTTGCCGCACGAGCACCGGACCACGGCCTTGCCGTAGTCGGGGTGGATGCCCTGCTTCACGAATACTCCAATCCGTAGTCCTCCATCAATCCTTCCACGTACCGATGGAAATGCAGATGGTCGCTGCGATATTCCCGCCGCTCCCCGTCCTTCTCCACCGTGACCACGTCGTGTGGCCCGTCGCCCCCCTCCCGGTCCTCGGCCAGCAGGACCGGCTTCCAGCCCTCGGCCACGGCCTCGATCAGCTCCTTCAGGACGGGATCGTCGCCCCAGCCGGCCATCGCTAGTCGCGCATCGCCGTCTTGGCGATCTCCTGGAGGAACTGCTCGTTCGACTTCGTCGAGCGGATCTTGTCGATAAGCATCTCGATCGAGGCGCCGCTTTCCAGCGCGTGGAGGACCCGTCGGAGCCGCCAGGTGAGAGCCAGCTCCTCGCTGGGCATGAGCCGCTCCTCCTTCCGGGTGCCCGAGGCCTCGATGTTGATGGCCGGGAAGATCCGCTTCTCGGACAGCTGACGATCCAGCCGGAGCTCCATATTCCCGGTTCCCTTGAACTCCTCGAAGATGACCTCATCCATCCGGGAGCCGGTCTCCACGAGCGCCGAGGCGATAATCGTCAGCGAGCCGCCCTCCTCGATGTTCCGGGCGGCCCCGAAGAACCGCTTCGGCGGATACAGGGCCGTGGAGTCCACGCCGCCGGACAGGATCTTGCCCGACGCCGGCGCGGCCAGGTTGTAGGCCCGGGCCAGACGGGTGACCGAGTCCAGGAGGATGGCCACGTCCTGGCCCGCCTCGACCAGGCGCTTGGCCCGTTCCAGCACCAGCTCCGTCACCTGGATGTGCTGGTCGGCCGGCTTGTCGAAGGTCGAGTACACGACCTCGGCGGCCTCGACGGTCCGCTGCCAGTCGGTGACCTCTTCGGGCCGCTCGTCCACCAGCAGGACCATGACGTGGGTCTTCGGGTCGGCCTGAACGATCCCGTTGGCGATCTGCTTCAGCACGGTGGTCTTCCCGGCCTTCGGCGGCGACACGACCATCCCGCGCTGCCCCTTCCCGATCGGGGCCACCAGGTCGATGATCCGCTCGGTGATGGCCGTGGGGCCGTGCTCCAGCCGGAACCGCTCCTCCGGGAACAACGGGGTCAGCTTCTCGAAGTCCCGGCGCTGGCGGGCCTCATCGGGGCTCAGCCCGTTCACGGTGTCGATCCGGAGCAGCGCGAAGTATTTCTCGTTGTCCTTGGGCCGCCGCACGGCGCCGGTTACCTCGTCGCCCTTCCGCAGGGCGAACCGGCGGATCTGCGAGAGGGACACGTAGATGTCCTGCGAGCTCGGCAGGTAGCCGGCGGTCCGCAGGAAGCCGTACCCCTCGGGGAGGACGTCGAGGATGCCGGTCTGGACCGGCGCCTCCGCCAGCTCCTCTTCCGTGGCCTCACGG
>JBOGVU010000059.1:0-16145 GCA_050692915.1 Actinomycetota bacterium
GCGATGAGGCGACACGAGGATCGCCGGAGGGAACCCCTTCGGTGACTGAAGGCGATCCGAGTGGCGCCCCCACGCCGAGCGAGGCCGAAGAGTACCTGGCGGACCTGAGGCGGCTGAAGGCGGAGTTCGAGAACTACCGCAAGCGGGTCCTCCGGGAGCAGACCCGAGCGTTGGAGCTCGCCGCTGAGCCGCTGGTGGCCAAGCTCCTCGAGGTGGTCGACGAGTTCGAGCTCGCGCTGATGGCCGCGGAGGCGAAGCCGGACTTCGAGCGGTTCCTGCACGGCGTCGAGCTCGTGTACGCGAAGCTCATGGACATCCTGCGCTCGGAGGGACTGGACCGGATCGATGCCGAGGACCGCTCGTTCGATCCCGAGCGGCACGAGGCCCTGCTCCAGGCCGAGGGGGAGGCCGACGGAGAGCCGTACGTCGCCGACGTCCTCCGGGCGGGTTACACGCTGAAGGGACGGGTGATCAGGCCGGCCGGGGTCAGGGTCGGCCGCCGTGCGGGTCGGCCGTGACGGTCAGCCGCGAGTGGCTGGAGAAGGACTTCTACGCTGTCCTGGGGGTGGCCCGGAACGCGTCGCAGGCCGAGATCAAGAAGGCGTACCGGAAGCTGGCCCAGCAGCACCACCCGGACTCCTCCGAAGGCAGCCCCGCCGCGGAGGAGCGCTTCAAGGAGATCGCCGCGGCCTACGACGTGCTCGGCGACGAGGCGAAGCGGAAGGAGTACGACCGGGTCAGGGACATGGCCTCGTCGGGGTTCCGCTTCGGCCCCGGCGGCGGCCCCGGAGGCGCCGGAGGCGTGCGGTTCGAGGATCTCGGCTTCGGGGTCGGGGGCCTCGGGGACCTGTTCGACCTGTTCGGCGAGGGCCGGGGCGGCGCGGGGACGCGAGCCCGGCGCGGGGCCGACCTCGTGGCCGAGGTGGAGATCGGCTTCGAGGAGGCCATGGCCGGCACCACCATTCCCCTCCGGGTCACGGGGAGCCAGCCTTGCCAGACGTGTCACGGGTCCGGGGCCCGGCCGGGAACCGCCCCGTCGACATGCCCCCAGTGCGCCGGCACCGGCTCGGTCGCGGTGGACCAGGGCCTCTTCTCCCTGGCCCGTCCCTGTCCCCGGTGCGGGGGGCGGGGGCAGATCGTCGAGGATCCCTGCCCGACGTGTGGCGGGAGCGGAAGCACCACGGCCACCCGGACGCTCCGGGTTAAGATCCCCGCCGGCGTGGAGGACGGCGCCCGGATCCGGCTGGCCGGCCGCGGCGAGGCGGGACCGCCCGGCGGCGGGCCGGGTGACATGTTCGTCGCCGTCCGTGTGCGCCCGCACCGGTTCTTCGAACGCCGGGGCCCAGATCTCGCGCTCACGGTGCCGGTCACCTACCCCGAGGCCGCGCTCGGATCGAACGTGAAGGTTCCCACGCTCAACGGAGCGGTGACCCTGAAGGTCCCGCCCGGGACCCGGAACGGACGGACGTTCCGGATCCGGGGCAAGGGAGCGCCGAAGCGTCGGGGAGGACAGGGTGACCTCCTGGTCACGGTGGAGGTCGAGGTCCCCTCGAAGCTGTCGAAGGAGGAGCGCGACCTGCTGAAGCGGCTGCGGGAGGCGGGCGGGGCCAGCCCGCGTGCGCACCTGGGAACAGAGAGGTGACACCGATGGCGTACGAACGGAACGAGCGAGCGGTCTACATCATCAGCGTGGCTGCCGAGCTGGCAGGGGTCCACCCGCAGACGCTTCGGATCTACGAGCGGAAGGGCCTGCTCCGGCCGGCCCGGACCGCCGGGAACACCCGGCGGTACTCGGACCGGGACATCGATCGCCTGCGCGACATCCAGGAGCTGACCCAGCGGGGGGTGAACCTCGCGGGGGTCAAGATGATCATCGAGCTCCAGGCGCAGGTCGAGCGGGCCCGGCGGGATCTCGAGCAGCTCAGCCAGGAGCTCGAGTCGGCCCGCCGACGGGCCGGCGGGGACCTGATCCCCCTGAGGAGCACGCGGCTGCCGTGGGATCGCGGCTGACGCGAGGTGGACGGGGCCGGGGACGGCCTGACGTTCGAGTTGCCTAGCCGCGCTCTTGCGGCGGTGTTCCTCTGTAGGCGATCACGTGCACCCGTTCCACGGTGAGCATCCCCTCGCCAACCATCTGGTCCAGCATCGGGAGCACCCGCTGGACATTTTCTTCGGTGTCGACGATCTCGATCACCACGGGCAGGTCCTCGGACAACCGGAGGATCCTGGCCGTGTGGAGACGGGAGTCGGCGCCGAATCCCTCGATCCCTCGGAGCACTGTGGCCCCGGCCAGCCCCTCCCGGCGGACCAGCTCCACTATGGCTTCGTAGAGCGGTCGGCCCTCCCATCTATCGGACTCGCCGATGAAGATCCGCAGCAGCTGTCCCTCGCCCTCCATCCGCATCTCAGATCGCCCTCCCCACTGCGAGACCCAGGGCCAGGGCAACGAGTCCGATGAAGAGGCTCCCCAGCGCGTTCGCAAGGCCCATGAGGTAGGAGCCGCCCTGTATCAGCCGGAAGGTCTCCAAAGCCTAGGTCGAGAACGTCGTGTACGCCCCCAGGAAGCCGATCGTGAGCGTGGAGCGGATCCACGGTGCGAGGGCGAACCGCTCCGCCAGGACGGTGAAGGTCACCCCGAGCAGGAACGCACCGCTCACGTTCACCACAAAGGTCCCCCAGGGGAAGCTGCCGCGGGTGGCTCGGCTGACCACTCCGTCAAGGCCGTAACGGGCCAGGGCGCCGACCGCTCCGGCGAAGAAGATCCCGATGACGGATCTCATGGTGCTCCTCCTTATAGCTGGTAGGAGCCATCAGCCGTCTATCGGCGGTTCGGGCGAGGCCCATCGCCCGGCGCGAGCGCCAGCAAGAGTATAGGCGGCTTCACTGGAGGGGCGTCCCGCCCGATACTCCCAGGGCGATGGAGGTCCTGGGGATCCTGGCCGTGGTGGCGGCGGCGATCGCCGCGCTGGCGATCAGCCTGCACCTGAAGGCGAAGAGGAGGGCGGCCTTCCGGGCGTTCGCCCTCCAGCACGGGCTCGAGTTTGCCGAGGGCGACCCGTTCGGCCTGCTGGGGTGGCCGTTCGACCTGTTCCACAGGGGCGACGGGCGGGGGATCGACCACGTGCTCTGGGGGACCTGGCGGGACACGAAGCTCCAGGCCTTCGACTACTGGTACTACACGGAGAGCACCGACTCGCAGGGTCACCGGTCCCGCAGCTACCGCCGCTTCTCCGGCGTGGTGATCGAGGTGCCGGCGGCGTTCCCCCACCTCACCATGGCGCGGGAGGGGCTGTTCACCCGGCTTGCCGATCACCTCGGGATGGAGGACATCGAGTTCGAGTCCCCCGAGTTCAACCGCCGGTATAACGTCATGGCCGGCGAGCGGAGGTTCGCCTACGAGCTCATCGACGGCCGGATGCTCGAATGGCTGGTCGGGTTCGACCAGGGCCTGGCCTTCGAGGTCATGGGCAACCGGGTCCTGGCCTACGGGCCCCGGGTCAAGCCGAGCGCCCTCCTGGGGCTGATCGGGACGGCGGCGATGTTCCGGGACCGCATCCCCCCGGTGGCCTGGAGCCTCTATCCGGTCGCCGAGACCCCCTGACCGATAGAATCCGGTCCGGCGTCCCCGGCACCAGCCGGGGCCATCCGAGAGGAGACGGACATGACCGCGCTGTGGGTGATCCTGGGGATCATAGTGCTCGTGCTCCTGTGGGGCGTGGTGGCCTACAACCGCTTCGTCTCCCAGCGCCAGGGGATCCGTGACGCGTACGCGAACATCGACACGGAGCTCCGCCGCCGGTACGACCTGATCCCGAACCTGGTCGAGTCGGTGAGGGGTTACGCCTCGCACGAGCGGGCCACATTCGAGAACGTCACCGCCGCCCGGACCGCGGCCATGCAGGCCCAGGGCCCAGAACAGCAGGCCCAGGCCGAGAACATGCTGACCGCGGCACTGCGGAGCCTGTTCGCGGTGGCGGAGGCGTATCCCGAGCTGCGGGCCTCCGAGAACTTCCAGGCCCTCCAGGCCGAGCTGGCGAACACCGAGGACCGCATCCAGGTCTCCCGGCGCTTCTACAACGCCAACGTCCGCGAGTACAACGAGCGGGTCCAGTCCGTGCCCTCGAACGTCATCGCCTCGATGTTCGGGTTCCCGGCCGAGCCCTTCTTCGAGATCGAGGAGGGCGAGCGAGCCACGATGGAGCAGGCCCCCCGGGTCGAGTTCGGCGGTACCGCGGCCCCGGCCGCTCCGACGCCTCCGGCAAGTCCCACGCCGCCCGCAGGGACCACCCCGCCCGGAGAGACCCCGCCGGCGGCCGGCTAGCCTCGCCGGGAGGTGCCGTCACCCGCGCTCCTGGGTAGGCTGTGGCCGAGGAGGTAGCCCATGCTGGAGCGGTTCACCTGGATCAAGCAGTCGGGGTACCGGTGGAAGGGGGACGGGAAGACCGTCTACATCGACCCGTGGGGGGTCCCCGAGGACTTCGAGCCCGCCGACGTGGTGTTCATCACCCACGCCCACGGCGACCACTACGACCGCGACGACATCGCCAGGATCACCAAGGACGACACGGCGTTCGTGGCGCCCCGGGACGTGGCCGCCGAGCTCTCGGGCGACGTGACCGCCGTCGGGCCCGGAGACGCCTTCGAGGCTGGGGGGATCACGGGGCATGCGGTCCCCGCGTACAACATCCAGCCCGATCGCCTGCAGAACCACCCGAAGGAGAACAACTGGGTTGGGTACGTGCTGGAGCTCGGCGGGAACGTCTACTACCACGCTGGGGACACCGACCACCTCCCCGAGCTCGAGTCGATCACCACCGACGTCGCGTTTCTCCCCGTCGGCGGGACGTTCTGCTGCGCGGTGCCCGAGGCCGCCGCGCTGGCCAGGGCGATCTCGCCCCAGCTCGCGGTCCCGATGCACTACGGGTTCTTCGAGGGCGCGGGGACCGCGCGGGACGGTGAGCGCTTCCGCGACGAGGCGCCCCCGGTCAAGGTCGAGGTGTTGGCGCCCGTCGTCCCGTTCCTCTTCGAGTAGCCGGTGTCCACCCGGCTCAAGCTCGCCGCGATCCTCATCGCCTCCGGGCTCCTGGTGGGTGCCCTGGTGGCCGCGGTCTCGGTCGGCACCGCGGCCCCCTTCTGTCCCTCGGGACCCTCGGGGGAGGAGTGTCAGGCACTGGTGGTGACGCTGGCCAGGCGGGCCGGGATCGTGGCCGGGGCGGCCGCGGTCCTCATGGGGCTCCTGGCGGCGGGGCTGATACGGATGCTGTCGCAGGATGACCGTCAGCGAGCGGAGCGGGCCATGGAGGCCTACCGGGCCTCGTCGGCGGAACAGGAGGGATGACATGGGACTGGGATACGACGGAGAGCTGTACATCCTGGCGTTCGATCACCGGGGATCGTTCCAGAAGAAGATGCTTGGCATCCAGGGGGCGCCGAGCCCCGAGGAGGCCGAACGGATCTCCGACGCCAAGGCGGTGATCTTCGAGGGCTTCCTCAGGGCTCTGGACGAGGGCGCGCCGCGCGATGCCGCCGGCATGCTCGTCGACGAGCAGTTCGGCGCGGACCTGGCCCGGCGAGGCCGGAAGGAGGGCGTGATCCTGGCCATGCCGGTGGAGAAGAGCGGCCAGGACGAGTTCGACTTCGAGTACGGGGACGATTTCGGGGCCCACATCGAGGAGTTCGACCCGACGTTCTCCAAGGTCCTGGTCCGGTACAACCCGGAGGGGGACCGGGAGATGAACGCGCGTCAGGCCACCCGCCTCCGCACCCTCTCCGACTGGCTCCACGAGCATGACCGCAGGTTCCTGTTCGAGCTGCTGGTTGCGGCCGAGCCCACCCAGCTGGAGGCGGTGGGCGGCGACGAGGATCGGTACGACAAGGAGATCCGTCCCGGGCTGATGCTTCAGGCGATCCGGGACCTCCACGCGGCCGGGATCGAGCCCGACGTGTGGAAGATCGAAGGGCTGGATCGCCGGGAGGACTGCCAGGCCGTGGCCGACCTGGTCCGGTCCGACGGCCGGGACGGCGTGGCCTGCGTCGTGCTCGGCCGCGGCGCCGACGACGCCGCAGTGGAGCACTGGCTCCGCCAGGGGGCCGGCGTTCCCGGGTACATCGGGTTCGCCATCGGCCGGACGATCTGGTGGGACGCCCTGAAGGCGTATCTGGCTGACGAGGCCGGCAGGGAGGACGCCACCGGCACGATCTCCGCGAACTACCGGCGGATGATCGACGTCTACCGAGGCTGAGCCGCGTGTGGCCCGCCGGCGGGCCGCACAGTAGGATGCGGGCGACCCGGCCCCTCGGGGCCGGGACCTGAGAGGAGGCTGAGGATGGCCGTCATCAAGACCATCGACCTCGTTGGGGTCTCCACGGAGTCCTGGCGCGACGCGGCGTCGCAGGCGCTGCAGGACGCCTCGAAGACCCTCCGCGGGATCCAGGGGATGGACGTGCTGGAGACCTCCGCGATCGTGGACGGCAGCGAGATCACCGAGTACCACACCCACGTCCGGATCAAGTTCCGGATCGAGCGGTAGGCCTCTGTGCGACCGGGGCGGGACCGCCGCGGGGCCGGGCTAGACTGGTCCGATGCCGGCCACCATCCTGGTGGGCACCCAGTGGGGTGACGAGGGGAAGGGGAAGGTCACCGACCTCCTGGCGGACCGGATGGACCTGGTGGTCCGGTACCAGGGGGGGAACAACGCCGGCCACACGGTCCGGGCCGGCGGCCAGACCCTGAAGCTGCACCTGGTGCCTTCGGGGATCCTGTACCCGGGCGTGGTGCCGGTCATCGCCGACGGGGTGGTGGTGGACCCGGGCGTCCTGCTCCAGGAGATGGACGAGCTGGAGGCCCGGGGGATTGACACCTCCCGCCTGCTGATCTCGGCGAACGCCCACCTGATCATGCCCTACCACCTCGAGATGGACCGGGTGACCGAGCGCTACCTGGGAAAGCTCCAGCTGGGGACGACGAAGCGGGGGATCGGGCCGGCGTACGCGGACAAGGCCGCCCGCATCGGGCTCCGGGTCCAGGACCTCACCGACGAGAAGATCTTCCGACAGAAGCTCGAGGTCGTTCTCAAGGAGAAGAACGCCATCCTGTCGAGGGTGTACAACAGGCTCCCGCTGGACGCCGAGGATATCGCCCGCGCCTACATGGCCCACGGGGAGCGCCTGGCCCCACACATCGCCGACACCTCCGCCGTGCTGTATCGAGCGCTCCGGGACGGCAAGCGGGTGCTGCTCGAGGGGGCCCAGGGCACGCTCCTCGACCTCGACCACGGCACGTACCCCTTCGTGACCTCGTCGAACCCGGTGTCCGGTGGCGCGCTGGTGGGAGCGGGCCTGGGGCCGCGGGAGATCGACCGGGTGATCGGGGTGACGAAGGCTTACGTCACCCGGGTGGGGGCGGGCCCGTTCCCCACTGAGGACCATGGCGAGGCCGGCACGCTGATGCAGGAGCGCGGCCAGGAGTTCGGGACCACCACGGGGCGCCGTCGCCGGTGCGGCTGGTTCGACGCTGTCCTGCTCCGGTACGCCGCCCGGGTGAACGGGCTCACCGAGCTGTTCCTGACGAAGCTCGACGTGCTCTCGGGCCTGCCGTCGGTGAAGGTGTGCGTGGCGTACCGGTACGAGGGTGAGGTGTTCGAGGACTTCCCACCGCACCAGTCGATCGTCCACAAGGCCGAGCCGGTGTACGAGGACCTCGAGGGATGGCCCGAGGAGATCCCCGAGGCCCGCGGCTACGACGAGCTTCCCCCCGCGGCCCGGAAGTACGTGGAGCGTCTGGCGGACCTCGGCGACGTCCCGATCCGCACGGTATCGGTGGGCCCCTCCCGCGAGCAAACCGTGGAGGTCGCAGCCTAGCGTGCGCGTCCTGGTGGTGGGTGGGGGAGGGCGGGAGCACGCTTTGGCGTGGGCACTGGCCCGGGACCCCGGTGTGGACGCGCTGGTCGCGGCGCCGGGGAACGCCGGGATCGAGGAGGTAGCCCGGTGCGTCCCGGTCGAGGCCACCGACGTCGACGGCATCGTGGCCCTCGTGGAGGCCGAGTCGATCGACCTCACGGTGGTCGGTCCCGAGGCTCCGCTGGTGGCCGGCCTGGTCGACGCGCTCGAGGCCCGCGGCCGGCGGGCTTTCGGGCCCATGGCCGCGGGGGCCCGGATCGAGGGCTCGAAGGCCTGGGCCAAGGAGCTCCTCTTCCGCCACGGCATCCCCACAGGCCGGGCCGAGATCACCGACGATGTCACACGGGCTCTCATGCTCATCGACGCGTTCGAGCCGCCGTACGTGATCAAGGCCGACGGGCTGGCCGCCGGGAAGGGGGTGGTGGTCACCGGCGACCGCCAGGAGGCCGTCGAGGCCGTGGAGTCGATGCTGGTCGACCGGGCCTTCGGCCCCGCCGGCGACCGGGTCCTGATCGAGGAGCACCTCGAGGGCACAGAGGTCTCGGTGCTGGCGCTCACCGACGGGGACGCCGTGCTCCCCCTGGAGCCGGCGAAGGACTTCAAGCGGGCCCTGGACGGGGACCAGGGGCCGAACACGGGTGGGATGGGCGCATACTCGCCGGTCCCGGCGGTCGACGACGCCACCGCGCGGCGGATCACAGCGGAGATCCTGGAGCCGACCCTCGCCGCCCTAGCCGCCGAAGGAGTCCCGTACCGGGGCGTCCTGTACGCGGGGCTGATGCTCACCTCGGACGGGCCGAAGGTGCTGGAGTTCAACACCCGTTTCGGCGACCCGGAGGCCCAGGCCGTCTTGCCGCGGCTGGACTCGGATCTGGCCGAGGCGCTCCTGGCGTGCGTCGAGGGCCGGCTGGGCGAGGTCAAGGTGGCCTGGAGCCCGGAGTCCTGCGTCACCGTGGTGCTGGCCTCGGGCGGCTACCCGGGCTCGTACGAGACCGGCTTCCCGATCGAGGGGCTCGACGCGGCCGGAAAGTCCGACAGGGTCGCCGTGTTCCACGCCGGGACGGCCGGGCGTGACGGTAGAGTGGTGACCGCAGGTGGAAGGGTGCTGGCCGTGAGCGCGCTGGGGACGGACCTCGCCGACGCGCGGGCTCGCGCGTACCGGGCGGCTTCCCAGGTCTCCTTCGAGGGCGCCCACCGCCGCAGCGACATCGCCATGGAGGCAGCCGGTGACTGACGCGCTCGTGGGGATCCTGGTCGGATCCGCGTCCGACCTGCCCGTGCTCCAGCAGGCCACGGCCATCCTGGAGCGCCTGGACATCCCCCACGAGATCCACGTGATGTCCGCGCACCGGACCCCCGACCTCGTCGACGAGTACGCCCGCACCGCGGAGGAGCGGGGGCTGGTGGCCGTGATCTGTGGGGCCGGGCGGGCCGCCCACCTGGCAGGCGCGGTTGCGGCCCGGACGGTGCTCCCGGTGATCGGGGTGCCCGTGGGGGCGGACCAGCTCGGCGGGGCCGACGCGCTGTACGCGACCGTCCAGATGCCCCGGGGCGTCCCCGTGGCCACCGTGGGGATCGACGGCGCCGTTAACGCCGCCCTGCTGGCCGCGCAGATCCTGGCCGTCCGCGACGCCGACGTCCGGGTGAAGCTGCACGAGTTCAAGGAGTCCCTGGCCGAGGGCCTCAAGCTATGAATACCCCACGGATCTCGCTCCCTTCGGCCGCTGGGATTCGCGGGGACCCATCGTGATCCCGCGCTACACGCTGCCGGAGATGGGCGCGGTGTGGGCCGAGGAGAAGAAGCTCGGCCACTGGCTCCGGATCGAGGTGCTGGCCTGCGAGGCCTGGGCCGAGCTGGGCCGGATCCCTCCCGCCGACCTCGAGGCGATCCGCTCGGGGGCCTCGGTGGATCCCGATCGGGTACGGCGGATCGAGGAGACCACCCGCCACGACGTGGCCGCGTTCGTGCAGGCCGTGGCGGAGACCGTGGGGCCTGCGGGGCGGTGGATCCACTTCGGGATGACCTCGAGCGACCTGCTGGACACGGCCCTGGCCCTCCAGCTCCGGGACGCCGCCGACCTCCTGCTGGCGAAGCTCCAGGCCCTGCTGGCCGCGGTGCGGGACCGGGCTCTGGAGCACCGGGCCACGCTGTGCGTGGCCCGCACGCACGGAGTCCACGCCGAGCCGACCACCTTCGGGCACAAGCTGGCGGTGTGGGCCTTCGAGCTCGACCGCGACCGGGAGCGCCTCCGGCGGGCCCGCGACGCCGTGGGCGTGGGCAAGGTCAGCGGCGTGGTGGGCACGTACGGCTCGGTGGATCCTTTCGTCGAGGAGCACGTGTGCCGCGAGCTCGGCCTGCGGCCCCCGGAGGCCGCCACCCAGGTGATCCAGCGCGACCGCCACGCCGAGTACGTGGGGGCCCTTGCCATCACGGCGGCCACGGTGGAGAAGATCGCCGTGGAGCTTCGGCACCTGGCCCGGACCGAGGTTCGCGAGGTCGAGGAGCCGTTCGAGCCCGGCCAGAAGGGGTCCAGCGCCATGCCCCACAAGCGGAACCCGGTGCTGTGCGAGCGGATCACCGGGCTCGCTCGGGTGGTCCGGGCGGCGGTCCAGCCGGCCCTGGAGGACGTGGCGCTCTGGCACGAGCGGGACATCTCCCACTCCTCGGTGGAGCGGGTGATCCTCCCGGACGCCACCATCGCCCTCGACTACATGCTCCACCTGACCGAGCACGTGGTCCGACGGCTGCGGGTCTTCCCCGACCGGATGCGGGCGAACCTCGAGGCCGGGGGCGGGCTGGCGTTCTCCCAGCAGGTCCTCCTGGCCCTGATCGACCGGGGGATGGGCCGGGACCATGCCTACCGGCTGGTCCAGGAGGCCGC
Organism: Actinomycetota bacterium; assembly: GCA_050692915.1. Classification (GTDB taxonomy): domain Bacteria; phylum Actinomycetota; class UBA4738; order UBA4738; family CALAEC01; genus CALAEC01. The sequence continues at coordinate 10,782 of JBOGVU010000059.1, forward strand.
GGCCGAGGCGTGGGACCGGGGGGCGGACTTCAGCGACGGCATCCGGGCTCGCACCGAGCTCACCGACGTCGAGCTGGCCGCGGCGTTCGAGCCGCGGCTCGGTCATCTCGAGGGAGTGTTCGCCCGGCTGGAGAAGCTGGAGGTGGAGTCGCGGTGAGCGTGCCGGCGGACCTCCACGCCAGGGGCAAGGTCCGGGACATCTACGAGGTGGACGACCGCCACCTCCTCATGGTCACCAGCGACCGCATCTCCGCGTTCGACGTGGTGCTCCCCTCGCCGATCCCGGACAAGGGCCGGGTCCTCACCGGGCTGTCGCTGTTCTGGTTCGAGCGAACCGCCGGCCTCGTGCCGAACCACCTGGTCACCGCGGACATGGACGCGTTCCCCCCGGCGTTCCGGGAGCATCGCGACGAGCTGGCCGGCCGATCCATGCTGGTCCGCCGGGCCGAGATGATCCCGGTCGAGTGCGTGGCCCGGGGCTACCTCTCGGGTTCCGGTTGGAAGGAGTACCGGGCGTCGGGGACCGTGTGCGGCATCGCCCTGCCCCCGGGGCTGCTGGAGTCGGGCCGCCTCCCGGAGCCGATCTTCACCCCGGCCACCAAGGCCGAGACCGGCCACGACGAGAACATCTCGCTGGAGCGGGCCGGAGAGCTCGTCGGCGAGGGCCTGGCCCAGCGCCTCAAGGAGCTCACGCTCTCCCTGTACGGGCTCGGGGCCGAGCTCGCCGCAGAGCACGGCGTGTTGCTGGCCGACACGAAGTTCGAGTTCGGCTTCATCGACGGCGAGATCACCCTGTGCGACGAGGTGATGACTCCCGACTCGTCCCGGTTCTGGCCGGCCGACGGCTACCGTCCCGGCGGGGCCCAGCCCTCGTTCGACAAGCAGTACGTCCGGGACTGGCTCGACGACGTCGGCTGGGACCATGAGCCGCCGGCCCCCGACCTACCGCCGGGGATCGTGGCCCAGACGTCCCAGCGGTACGCCGAGGCCTACGACCGGATCACCGGCGAGCCGTTCGAGCGATACCTCCGGAGGACCTGCGGATGAGGCGGCGGTTCGAGGTCGTGGTGATGCTGAAGGCGGGGATGGCCGACCCGCAGGGCCGAGCCGTGCAGGACGCCCTGCCCACGATGGGATGGTCCGGGGTCGCCGACGTCCGCGTGGGCAAGCACGTCGAGCTCACGGTGGAGGCGGACGGCGAGGATGCGGCCCGCGAGCTCGTCGAGCAGATCGCCGGCCGCCTGCTGTCGAACCCCGTGATCGAGGACTTCCGGATCCTGTCGGTGGAGGACGTGGGGTGAGCGGGCCGCGGGTGGCCGTCGTCACGTTCCCCGGCTCGCTGGACGACGGAGACGCGGCCCGAGCCGTCCGGCTGATGGGGGCGCGGCCGGTGCCGGTGTGGCACGCGGACACCGACCTCCGGGGCGCCGACGCCGTGATCCTGCCCGGCGGGTTCTCGTACGGCGACCACCTCCGGGCCGGGGCCATCGCCCGGTTCGCCCCGGTCATGGCGGCGGTGGCCGATCACGCGGAGCGGGGCGGCCCGGTGCTGGGGATCTGCAACGGGTTCCAGATCCTGTGCGAGGCCGGCCAGCTTCCGGGGGCCCTGACCCGCAACGCAGGCCTGGCGTTCGTGTGCCGCCGCATCCACGTGCGGTGCGAGACGGCCGACACGGCGTTCACCTCGACGGTCGAGGCCGGCGAGGTCCTGGACGTGCCGGTGAAGCACGGTGAGGGCCGGTTCGTGGCCGACCCCGAGACCCTGGCCCGGATCGAGGGGGACGGCCGGGTGGTGTTCCGGTACTGCTCGCGGCGGGGCGAGCTCGGAGATGAGTGGAACCCGAACGGGGCCACGAACCACATCGCCGGCGTGGCGAACGACCGCGGCAACGTGGTGGGGATGATGCCGCACCCCGAGCACGCCGTGGACCCGGACGTCGGGGCGACCGGCGGCCAGCCGGTGTTCGAGTCTCTCCTCCAGTCCGTGCTGGCCCGAGTGTGATGGGCGAGCCCGCCGGGCGGGGCGAACCGGTCCACCGGGCACTGGGGCTCACCGACGACGAGTACGAGCGCATCCTGGACGCTCTGGGGCGGCCGCCGAACCGTGCCGAGCTGGCGATGTACGCGGCGATGTGGTCCGAGCACTGCTCGTACAAGTCGAGCAAGGTCCATCTCCGGGACCTACCCACGGACGGCCCCCAGGTCCTGGTGGGCCCGGGGGAGGACTCGGGGGTGGTGGACCTCGGGGACGGCATCGCGTGCGCGTTCAAGATGGAGTCACACTCCCACCCCTCGGCCATCGAGCCGTACCAGGGCGCCGCCACCGGCGTGGGGGGCATCGTCCGGGACGTGCTGTCGATGGGGGCCCGGCCGGTGGCGATCCTCGATCCGCTCCGGTTCGGCCCGCTCCAGGACGACCGGAACCGGTGGCTCCTCTCCGGGGTGGTCGCCGGGATCGGGGGGTACGGGAACTGCATCGGCGTGCCCACGGTCGGCGGGGAGGTGCGGTTCGAACCCTCACACGGCCCGAACCCCACCGTGAACGCCATGTGCGTGGGCCTGGTGCCGGCCGACCGGGTGCTTCGGGCCGGCGGCGGGGCGCCGGGCGACCTCCTGGTGCTGATCGGCTCGCGGACGGGCAGGGACGGGATCGGGGGGGTGTCGGTCCTGGCGTCGCGGACCCTGGGCCGGGGGAGCGAGGAGGACCGTCCCAGCGTGCAGATCGCCGACCCGTTCGCGGAGAAGCTCCTGATCGAGGCGTGCCTCGAGCTCGCCGAGGGCGGCCTGCTGGTCGGGCTCCAGGACCTCGGCGGCGCCGGGATCACCTGCGCGGTGTCAGAGTCTGCGACCCGAGCCGGGGCCGGTGCGGAGCTCGATCTCGAGGCGATCCCTCTGCGGGAGCAGGGCATGGAGCCGTTCGAGATCCTCACCAGCGAGTCCCAGGAGCGGATGCTGGGCATCGTCCGGCCCGACGACCTCGCGGCGACGCGTCGGATCTGCGAGCGGTGGGGGCTCGAGTCGGCGGTGATCGGCCGGCTCACGGCGGACGGCACGCTCCGGGCCCGGATCGACGGCCGGGTCGTGGCGGAGGTGGCGGCCCACTCCCTGACCGACGAGGCCCCCGAGTACCGCCGACCGATGGCCGTGCCCGACGAGCTCGACGACCCGGACGCGGAGGACCCCACGTTCCTCGTGCCCCCGGTGGGGCCGGGGGAAGCTCTGGTGCGATTGCTCGGGGCCGCGAACGTGGCCTCGAAGCGGTGGGTGTGGGAGCGGTACGACTCGATCGTCCAGGGCAACACGGTTGCCGGCCCGGGCGGGGACGCGGCCGTGGTCCGGCTGGAGGGCTCGCTCCGGGCCATCGCCCTGTCGACCGACGGGAACGGGAGGTACGGGCGGCTCGACCCCTACCTCGGCGGCGCGCACGCCGTGGCGGAGGCCGCCCGGAACGTGGCGTGTGTGGGCGCCCGTCCGCTGGCCGTGACGAACTGCCTGAACTTCGGCAGCCCGGAGCGTCCCGAGGTCATGTGGGGGTTCCGGGAAACCGTTCGGGGGATGGCCGACGCCTGCCGGGCCCTCGGCACCCCGGTCACCGGCGGAAACGTGTCGTTCTACAACGAGTTCGGGGGCTCCTCCGTGCCGCCCACCCCGATCGTCGGGATGCTCGGCTTCCTCGACGATCACCGCCTCCGCCTGGGGTCGGCGCTTCGTCCCGGGATGGCCCTGTACCTCCTCGGTGAAACCTTCGCGGAGCTCGGGGGATCGGAATATGCGGAGACGATCCTCGGCACGGTGGGCGGACGTCCGCCCGGCCTCGATCTCGAGCGGGAGGCCGGGCTGGCGGCGCTGCTGGTCGAGGCGGCTGGCCGGAATGTCCTCGGCGGCGCCCACGATCCGTCCGACGGCGGGCTGGCGGTGGCCCTGGCCGAGGCCGCCATCGCCGGCGACTGCGGCTTCGCGGTGTCGCTGCCGGGGGACCTCCCGCCGCACGTCTGGCTGTTCTCGGAGTCCGCGTCGAGGGCGATCGTGTGGCTGGAGCCGTCCTCGGCTACCGCCCTGGAGTCGCTGGCCGCCGACCGCGACGTCCCCCTCGCCAGGCTCGGGGAGACCGGGGGCCCCCGAATGGTGTTCGGCGAGGAGATCGAGCTCGCCGTGGCCGAGGCGGCCGCCATCTACGAGGACGCCATCCCGCGGATGTTCGAATCCGGCAGGTTGGCCGTGTAGCCGATGGTACGATCGCACGGGGTGAATGGGGAAGGCCCACGCGAGGCGTGTGGCCTCTTCGGGGTCTGGGCTCCCGGGGAGGACGTCGCCAGGCTCGCCTATTTCGGGCTCTACGCCCTCCAGCACCGCGGCCAGGAGTCGGCCGGCATCGCGGTGTCGGACGGGCACAACATCCTGGTGTACCGGGAGCTCGGCCTGGTCTCGCAGGTGTTCGACGAGCGGACGCTGTCCACGCTCCAGGGCGACCTGGCCATCGGCCACAACCGCTACTCCACGACCGGCTCCACGACCTGGGAGAACGCCCAGCCCTCGTTCAAGACCGACGGGGCCCGCGGCCTGGCGCTGGGGCACAACGGCAATCTCGTCAACACCGAGGCGCTGGCCGAGCGGGTGGGACGTCGAGGGCCGGCCACCACGGATTCGGACCTGGTGGCCACGCTCCTGGCGGGGGAGGGGACCGACCTGGAAACGGCCGCCCTCCGGGTCCTGCCGACGCTCCGGGGTGCGTTCTCGTTCGTCCTGATGGACGAGCACTCCGTGTACGGGGCCCGCGACCCGCACGGGCTCCGCCCGCTGGCGATCGGCCGGCTCGAGTCGGGCTGGGTGCTGGCGTCCGAGACGGCGGCCCTGGACATCGTCGGCGCCGAGTACGTCCGGGAGGTCGAGCCGGGCGAGCTGGTGATGCTGGACGACCGGGGCCTTCGATCCGCCCGGTACGCGGAGAGCCCTCGGGCCGCCCTGTGCCTGTTCGAGTTCGTGTACCTGGCCCGGGCCGACTCCCGGCTGTACGGGCGGACCGTGCACCAGGCCCGGGGGGGCATGGGGCGGCGCCTGGCCCGGGAGGCGCCGGCCCCCGCGGACATGGTGATGCCCATCCCCGACACCGGTCACTCGGCGGCCGCCGGCTTCGCCGAGGAGGCCCGGATCCCGTACGGCGAGGGCCTCATCAAGAACCGGTACGTGCACCGTACGTTCATCGAGCCGACGCCCAGCCTCCGACAGCGCGGCGTGCGACTGAAGCTGAACCCGCTGGCCGACTCGATCCGGGGGAAGCGGCTGGCCGTGGTCGACGACTCCATCGTCCGGGGCACGACCACCCGACAGATCGTGCAGATGCTGCGAGACGCCGGCGCCCGCGAG